>DAORGN010000139.1:0-13414 GCA_035340095.1 Pseudomonadota bacterium
TGGGCGACGGGGATTTGGTGAACCCCGCCAGGCCAGGAATGGAGCAACGGTAGCTATTGAACCGTGCGCTCGCAGCCACCTCTTTTGCTTCGCTTGACGTTGCGCTGTTTTGGTTGCTTTCAGCGTCGTCCAGCCTGCTTTTGCGAATGCGTGTCCCGGTTATTTGACCGGGGTTTCGCTCTTCGCAGGCAGCCGCATCGACTGACCTGCTGTTCGCAGCAGTTGTTTGCGCAGCACCGTCACGGGCACAAGTCCCGCCGACAGCACTGCGTCATGGAAGCTGCTCGACGAAAACGCCTCGCCTTGCTGTGCTCGATAGTCCTCGCGGAGCTGCGCAAGCTGGAGCGCCCCGAGCGCCGGCAGGCCATACAGCGGTTCGTAAGTGCCCCGTTCAGCCTCGCGCCGCGCCGCATGTTCGTCGAGATAGCAGTCGTCGACAAAAAAATGGAAGGCGTCGTCGATTCGCTGACTGGGCACCGGCTGTCCGCTGCCATTCTGATGCAGCCGAAGCGCAACGATGAGCCGGCCCAGCTGAACCATCCGATGCCGCCACAATAGAAGCTGAACGCGATCGCGCGCCGTGCCTTTGGGCAAAAGCTCGATTGCCAGCTGCGCCGAATACAGCGGCCAGCCTTCGACCAGCGCCAATGAATGTCCGCGCACCCGCAGCGACGACAGCGAGCCTTGTTTTTGTCGCACCACAAGCTGCTGGGTCAACCGTCCCGGCGCAACGTCGCGCAGCACCGTCAGCAGAATCTGCGAGCGATTGAGCATCCGCAGGTGGTCGCTGATCTGCTTTTTGTCTTTCCAGTTGGCGTCGATCGGATCGTACTGGAGCAGCGGCTCGCGCTCTGGTTCGAGCGGTGCCGCAGTCACGAGCTGAAGATAGCCAAACCGATACGGCGGCATCTCGACGATGCGCGGCCTCTGGGTCGGCAAAGCCAACAAACTTCCGTCGCTGAGCAGCTCATAGGCGCGATGTACCGACTGCTCGACAGCCGACGCAAGCTCCTCGGGCCGTGGGTGGTCTTCCTCGATTTCGCGCAGTGCTTCGGAAATCGCCCGTCCGGCGCTCTGGGAACCGCTCAGCTCCCGCGCGAGCTCTTCGAGCTGTTCTTTGGTGCGCGTGTGTTCCGCTTCAGCGACGGCAAGCACCGTCTCCAGCGGCACATCCAGCAGTTCCAGCGCACGCATCCTTTGCATCAGTCGATCCCGCGGCTGCGCCCACTCGCCTTTGCTGCGTGGCAACAGATCGCGCGACAAAAACGTCCCGTAGTCGTCGAGCGCCCGCTGGGCTTCCTCACGCAGACGCGACACTTCTTCGCTCTGCTTGGGATCAGGTCCGCGCAGTCCGAACAGAAGCCGCGGCAGCACGGTGGCGACAAAATCGCGGGTCTGCTGTGTGACCTCGATCGCGCGCTTGACCCACAGCTCCGGTGGATTCTTCAGGTTGCGCTGTGCTTCTTTTAAAAGCGCCGGTACCGCTTGCAGCCGCCCGCGCAGCGCCCGCAGACCACTTCCCGTCGCCAAACTGCTCGTCACCAGCTCGTCGAGACCCCAAGCGACCAGCTCGGCATAAAAAAGCGGACTTTTTTCGTGTGGTCGCAGCTCCTCGCGCTCAATTCGCTGTTCTTCGAGCCGGGCCAGAAGCAAAAGCGTATCGAGCCGCTGGGTGTCTTTTTCAGGCCCGTCAGGAATCGACAGAAGATCGAGCCGCACCGGCAGCGCAGGTTGCAAGCCCTCCGCAAGTCGGGTCGCTCGTTCGCTCATGCTGCCCAGCCGAGCCGTTTCGCGCCACACCGCGTCGAGCCGCACATCATCGAGCCGTTCATCCGACGAGTGATCGCCAAGCCAGGTCGCCTGCGTCGGCGAAAACTGAAGCTCGGCGTCCAGCTCTTCCAAAATCAGCGACGCCAGGCTGCCAACCCGAATTCCGCCGTCGGCAGGTGCGGCTTTCGGCGTCGAGCGCACACAGCCCTGCTGCGGCAAAGTAGCCAAAATCCCAAGCAGCAGTGCGACGCGCTTCATGATCCGACAAGGTACAAGCTTCGCGGCAAATGCCCAAGTTCCCAAAGACCAAATCCGCGCTCGGCCCACGACGAAGCTGACCATAAAATGGCAGAGTTTTGATATCCTGAGAGAAGGTCGAAAGATGGCCAGCAAACCGTCCGAGCCACAGAAGGGGATTGGTGCGGCCGATAAGGCTCAGCCCACGGGCAAAGCCGCACCGGTTACGCGCGCAACAAGCGTCGAAGGAAGCTCCGAAGTCGAAGCGGCAAAACAGGCCGCGCCGGTCGGGGCACTTTCGGCAGCCACAGCCGTGGGCAAAGCGGTATCCGCCGATCGCGTCGCAAGCATTGCCGATCGTCTGCGCCGAGGCGTGCTTACCCCGGCGCAAGCGGTGGAGGAGCTGATCGAGGACACGGTGCGCACCAGCCTGCCAGGGCTTACCGCATCGTCGCCGCTCCGTCAGAAGCTGCGAGAGATCCTCCAGAGCTATGCCAAGGACGATCCGTATCTGTTTGCCAAGGTTCGACGACTATCGGGGGATCAGGAATGAGGCGAGGCCACCAATTTGTTGCGGTCGGCATGGCCGTCTTGATGCTTTTGTCGAGCGCAAACGCGCGCAAAGCAGACAAGAAGGGCAAAAAAACCGACGTCGTTACAGCGACGGACAGCGCCGGTGAAAGCGGCAGCGCCAAAGCGAGCGACGCCAAGCCGGACGAAAAAACCGCAACGCCAGCCGCAGACGCCGCCGCTTCAGCGGGGGATGCAGCAGCGACGGGATCTGCGCCAGCAGCGGCAGATGCAAAGCCGGCGAAAGACAAAAAGGCCAAGCGGCTGCGATCGACGACACTGCCGCTTTTGGACAAAAACTTTCCTGAGCCGGTGGCGGTGGCGCTCCAGCGCGAGATGTCCGACGCGCTCAAGCGCAATGCCCGGCTCGATCAAAAGGAACTGGACGTTCGACTCGCGGAGTTTGCGCAGGAAGTGCCGTTTGACCAAGTCGAGCTGGCACGGACCGCGTATCAAAACGGACGGGATGCCTTTAACAAGCTGGAGCTGGATAACGCGATCGTGACGCTGTCCGATGCCGTCGACCAGCTTATCGCGGTGCTGCCGTACATCAAAAAGCAGGAACTGGCCGACGCGATGATGGCGCTGGCGGTTGCGCAGCAGCAGCGAAACAAAAACCCGGCGATGCAAGCGACGCTGCGGCGGCTTTTGACATGGCGACCGACATATCAGGTCGATAATGATCAGTTTCCGGCGGCGATCAACGACCCGCTCGAGGCAGCGCGCACGCACCAAAGTCAGCAGCCGCAAGGTCAGGTCAAAGTTCTTTCTGAACCGCCCGGTGCGCAGGTATTTGTCGATGGTGAATTTGCCGGCACGTCACCGCTCAACGTCGAGCATCTGACGGTTGGTGAACACTACATCACGTTCAAAAAACTCGGCTTTAAGCGCGGTCTGCGCGTCGCCAACATCGTCAAAGATCGACCAGCGCAGATTCTCGGCAAGCTGGATCGGTCGGAAAAGTTCCTGCTCGTCGAACAAGCGATTTCGCGCGTCGGTCCGACGATGGGTGCCAAGCGGCTCGACAAAGTCGTCGACAACCTGCGCGAGACGCTGTTTTTGGACCACGCGATCTTTCTGAAGATGCAAAGGTCGGCGCCACAGTCGAGCGGCAGCGAAGATGTGACGGTGGCAGCGTATCTATACGATCTTCGCTCGCGCAGCTTGCTGTCGGAAAAAACCGAGACCGTGAAAGTCCAAGGCGGCGTTCCCGCGGAAGGTGCGATGGCGCTGCTCGCCGACAAACTGTACGAAGGCGTCGACTATGACTCGGTCGAAGTAAAGCCCGACGATGCGCCCCTTCCCGTCGCAGTGAAGCAGACGCCGCTGTACAAGCGCTGGTGGTTCTGGACGGCGATTGGTGTCGTCGTCGCTGGTGGTGCCAGCGCGCTCGCCGTCGGACTGACGCTGCGCCAGCCAAGCTGCCCCGATGGACACACCTGCACCGGCAACCTCGTCTACTCGCTGACGATTCCGTTTTAGCTTGCGCTACACTGCGCCGGCACTTGCTGCCAGCGAAGGAGCCTTGCGATGTCGCATTCCGACAAGAGCTTGTCCCCGCCTACCGAGCCTGCGGACTCGCAGCGTTTTGCTGCGGTGCTTGCCGAAGTGCGCGACCCGACGCAGGTGGATTGGGAGCGCGCGTGGTTTGGCATGGAGCCGACCTTCACAAACCAAAAGACGCTCAAAATCTGGCAGCGCTCGTCGAAAAGCGAAAAAGCCGAGCTGAAATACTTCAACCACCGCTACGTCCTGGGGATGGAACAGAAGGTGGCCCAGGCGATGGAGCGCAAGTACAAGCGGGCGCAGCGTCGCGGTGAGTCGTACTGTCTGTTTGACCGCGTCGAGCGTGAAGAAGATGTCGATCAGTGGGGCGTGAAAAGGCAGAACCTGCACTTTCACTGTCACAAGAGCGGTCCGACGTTCACGGTGCGGCTTGGGCTCGATCCGGAAGTGTATGAATATTCGATAAAGCCGGTGCCCGTCGCGTGGCTTTACGACGATCGCTTCGTCGAGTTTTTGCAAAAGCTGGTCTGGGATGTCCCGCTGCGGCTGGGTCTATCACCGACGATTGGACAAGGCGGCTGCCAGTTTTCGATTTCGGCCAAAAGCTACCTGACGGGAAGCCTGCTGTGCGACGACATCGCCGATCGCCTCAACCATCCGGAGCTGTCGTGCTTCACGATGGATTATCCCAACTGCGACGATCGCTGCTTCCGCGCAACAAAAGCCCGACGAGCCGCTTTTTTGCGCATCATCGAGCAGTACTGGGCAGGTTCCTTTCATCCGCGGGCGATCGGGCCGATTCGCGTCGAACATGCGATCCTTGATCGGGGTTTTTTGCCCGCGTTTTCACCGCCGCCGGATCTGATTTCGCGCGAACACATGAGCGCCGGGCCCGTCGGGACGCACCAAGAAGTCTTTCAGACCAACTTTGCGTTTGCGCGGGCGGTGCGGCTGTTGGCCCAAAACATTCATCCGGGCTATTGGCAGGGCGCGCACCCCGACTCGCTGGGCTATCGGCCCGATCAGATCATGCGCTACAGCGAGGGGAACCTAAACCGCCTGCGCATCATGGGCGAGCTGCATGTCAAAAGTGACAAAGTGCTCGATCCGCACGAAATTCCCGAATTCGACGCGGAGCTGGCACCGCAGCACCTGTATCACGAGGCGAGCTGGGAAAATCGTGCGCAGCTTAGCCGAACCAGTGCCCGTGATTTTGTCGAAGCGCTGCTGCTCGACGTACACCGCGCGCAATATCTGCAAAAACACCCTGTGGTGACGCCGCGACGGACGCTTTTGCAAGATCGCTTGCTCGCGGATGCGGAAGAAACACTGCTGGCGCTCGGTGGTGGCGATCGACTGGCCGAGCTGCGAACCGAAGCGCGAAAATTGAACCTCGAGCAATCGGAAGGCCGCATCCGCAGCGACTTCATCGAACCCGAGACGCTGTTTTGGGAAGTCTATTTCCGCTTGCCCGACGCAGAACGGGTGCAGATCGCCCGCGAAGCGATCTCTGGTTTTGTGGGCCGGGTGTCCGAAGCAGCCGAGTGCGATCCGCGCCACAAAGACGCAGCAGACCCCATGCAGTGGCATCGGCATCGCATCCATCCGCTGCTCTGGGATGCGCTGGCGCTGGACAAAGGTCCGACGAGTGAACGAGACATTCCCCAGCGCGAAGTGCGAAAATTCCAGGCCCAAAAGGAACAAATCCTTCTGCGCAGGCCGGTGTGGTCCGTCGGAAAAGGCGAAGCGCCATGGGACTCTGTTTCGCAAAAACTCCACGCGGTCGATGCAGACTGAGGGGGACAGTCCCACCCATTTCTCCGACGGCAAAGTGCATTTTCTGATCTTTTCGGGGCGACAAAAAAGGTGTTAGAAGCCAAGGACGTTCCGGTCGTTTTCGGAATGGAAGGAAGGGCTTCATGTTACGTCGCCGCATCGCACTGTTTGCAGACGGGGGATTTTTGGCTCACACCACTCGCGTGCTCGAAGTGGGCAGAGCGCTTCGCACCCGCTACGGCCACGATGTGGTCTTCTGCTGCGACGGACCGTACTCGCGGCTGCTCACCCAAGCGGGCTTCCCGGTGCGTCCGGTCTATTCGGTCGATCGCGAAGAAACGCTGCGGCTGGCCAGGCGCGCGGGTGCCTGCGATCTGCGCTGGTGGCAAAAAGTCGCCGAAGACTCGGTGCGATCGGACCTCGAGGCCATCGACGATCTGACGCCGGATCTGGTGGTCGGTGATCTGCGAATGTCGCTGACGACGAGCGCGCGCGCCCGTGGGATTCCGCTCGTGTCGGTGACAAACGGCGCGTGGACCAGCCGCTTTGCCGAACCGATCACGGTTCCCGAAGGCCACATTTCGGAAAAACTGCTCGGCAAGAAGCTTTCGTCGGCGCTGTTTCCCGTCGTCAAGCGGCTGCTGATTTGGTACTGGGCGCGCGGTTTTGACGGCGTGCGCAAGCGGCTCGGACTGCCCAAGCTGGCGACGATGTATGACCTCATCGAAGGGGATCTGACGCTGCTTGCCGACCTGCCGGAATATTTCCCGATCGTGTCGTCGCCAGCGTCGTTCCGCTACATCGGACCGATTCGCTTTCGCGAAGCCCTGCCGCGTCCAAGCTGGCTGTCGTCGCTCGATCCGAATCGCCCGACGCTGTACTTTACGATGGGCTCGTCGGGGGATGCACGCTTCTTTAGCGAAGCGGTGCGGGTGTTCGGCGACACCGAGTACCAAGTTCTGATCACGACGGCGGGTCTGCCAAGCGAGCAGTTTGCCCAGCACCGCAACATCTTTGTCGAAAAGCTCGCCGACGGTGATTCGCTGATGGCGGCGTCGAACATGACGATCACGCACGGCGGCAACGGCACGATTTATCAAGCGCTCGGGCAAGGCGTGCCCGTGATCGGCATTCCGACGATGTTTGACCAGGAAATCAACCTGGTGCGCGTCGAAAAGCTCGGGGCGGGCAAGCGGCTGCGGCTGCGCGACTGCCAGGGCGAAACGCTAAAACAGACTGTCGAGCACATCCTCGAAACGCCGTCGTATCTGCATGCGGCGCAGAAGCTCAAACGGCGGATTGCCCAGATGGATGGACCGACGAACGCCGCGCTGCACATCGATCACTTCCTGACCACGCGCGATCCGCTTTCCGTCCCGCGCGAAGCTGAACAGAGCTGGGCCGCACCGACGCCATACCTCGACGGAGAACCGCTGCTCCATCCGATTCCGGGCTAGCCCATGTCGACGCACGACCAAGCGCCAAGGCCCAAAACCGACCACATCGAAACGCTGTCGCACGGAGAGCGCTGGTTTCTGGACGGTTTTTCCGTCATTCATCCCCCCGGCGGCGTGCTGACCCAAGTGGTCGACATGACCCGCGCGCAAGATGTCATCACGCGACTGAAAGCAGCGGGCGTCGCGGCGACGTATACGCATCTGCTGGTTCGGGCGGCGGCGCTCGCACTTTCGCGCTGTCCCGACGCGCACAAGCTGGTCTGCGGTTACAAGCGGATGACGCCAGGGCAAGTCGACATCGGCTTGTCGGTGGCGGGACAGACAAACTATGCGCCGGTGCTGGTGATTGCCGATGCAGCGTCGCGACCCCTGCGCAACTTGGTCGATTATCTGAAAGCGGAAGTGCCCAAAACGCGCGAAAAAGAAGTCCGCGACCTCGAAGGGATGCGCAAAAACGGCTGGTGGATTCCGGTAGGTTTTTTGCGTCGCGCGATCTTGCGTCTGCTGCGTCGGATGTTTTGGTTTCAGCGCAAGCTCGTCGGGACATTCCAGCTTACGGTGCTGCGCGATGTTGACACGGTGATCCCGATTCTGTTTTATTCGGGCGCGGCGCTCGGCGTGGGTGCGGTTCGCGATCGAGTGATTGCGGTGGATGGCCAGCCGCAGGTGCGCAAGACGGCCATATTGTCGATGGCATTTGATCACCGAACGCTCGACGGGAAACGGACGGCAGACTTGCTCTTGCAGGTCTGTCAGATCCTCGAAGGGGACGAGCTGCTATATGAAGCAGATGAAATGCCTCATATTGCCGAAACGGCAGCAGAAACGCCGCTGCTCGTCGCCAAGCCGTCAACTACTCCGTCGGCATATGCTGGCGGATGACATTGCTGGCTTGGTTTAGCCGCTTTAGCTCATACAGCACGCCGATCACAAACAGCGACACCACGATCAGCAGCAGCGGGAAAATCAACCGATTGGACAGCTTGCCAAGCAGCGTCCCAGCGCGCGGACGACGCCCAGCATCTTGGCGTGCAAGCCACGCGCGAAAACAACACGGACAGGCCCAGCCTTCGTCGGTCATCGAAACAGCTTGGTCGCTCAGCTTGGATCGCTGACACAGTTCGCAGGTCTTGTCGCCTGTGCTGGCTTCACTTGTGACTTCCATCTCGACGCCGCGCTCGGTCAAGACCTGCCGAACAATCTCCGGCGGCGGATGCTGCGTCTTGAGCCGCAGCACACCCGTCCGACCCGGAAATCGCTTCGCAAACGCTTCGCTTAGCGCAAAACGCTCGGCCTCATCACAGAGCCGCTCCGTTTCAGCAACGGTATCGGCGCGCGCCGATTCCCAATCGCCCGAGACCGACAGCACCAAATGAACCGCCTGTGCCGTCACCCGCAGCGCAAAAATGTCCTTCACGTCCGAGGGAGAATCAGGGGTGCCAGACTCCGTTTGTGAAGCAGCCATCATGTCCCTTTTGCGTTTAAGGCCGCCGCGTTGCTCGGTCGACGACCACCGCCCCACCCTTCATGACCCAGCGGACTTTGTGCAGCACCACGTTGATGTCTTGCAGCGGGTCTCCGTCGACCGCGACGATGTCCGCAAAGTATCCGGGCGCCACCGTGCCGACCGATTTTTCCATTCCCAAAAGCGCTGCGGCTTGGGTGGTTGCCGTCGACAACGCCTGCGCCGGAGTCATCCCCAGCTTGACGAACCAGCCCAGCTCCAAGGTGTTTTCACCAAACATCGTGAACACCGCGTCGCTGCCCATCGCCATCGGCACACCCATCCGAAACGCCCGCCGTGCCGTCTCGAAGTTTTTGGGAATGAACGCCCGCAGGTTGCTCACCGCGTCGCTGGTGAAGCCATACACTTTGGGATTGTCCGCGTAATAGCGGTTGTGGTCGATGGTTGGAACATAGTAGATGCGGCGACGAGCCATCTCGGCCAGCGTCGCATCGTCGATGTCCGTCGCGTGCTCGATCGAATCGGCACCGGCACGCACCGCATCGCGCGCACCCGACGGACCATAGGAATGAACGGCGCAGCGCTTGCCAGCCCGGTGGGCGACATCGACTGCGGCTTTGATTTCCTCGAACGAAAACGTCTGAAAGCCGGTCACATCGTCATAACCGCCCGTCGACGCCACCACTTTGATCTGATCGACCCCGGACGCAACCTGCTGCCGTGCAAGTCGCATCACTTCGGCGGGACCATCGGCGGCACCAGGAAGCACCGGCTGTCCGGGCTTGGGGGCTTCGTCCGTCGCAAACAGCGGCAGACCAGACACCAGCATGCGCGGACCCATCATCGCGCCGCGCCGAATCAGCTCGCGCATCGACAGATCCATTCCGTCAAACGAACCGAGGTCGCGCACCGTCGTCACGCCGGTCTCCAGCGTGCGCTGCGCGTTGCGCTGGGCCAAAAACACCGTCACCGCAGACGAACGCTTGAGAAACTGCTCGATCGGCTTTAGTCCCGACTGATCGTCGAACAGATAGCTCATGTGGGTGTGGACGTCGATGAGCCCAGGAATCGCCGTGTACTGGCTCAGGTCCAGCACCGAAACGCCCGCGGGAACCGGCGCCCCCTGCGGCAGCACGCTTTTTACCCGATCGTCTTCAATGACCACCAGCGGACTTTGCTGCACACGCCCCGAACCGTCGACCAGCTTCCCAAATCGCACTGCGATGAGCTTGCCCGCCGCTTTCGCACTGCCAAAAGGGATCGCGGCCACCAGCATGGCGCCAAACGCTGCGCACCAAATGGCTTGCCGGCGAACTCCGATACGGACGGAATTCGTGCTCGCAGTCATACGCTGTTGTCTCCAGGTTCCAGCTCGGTTCATACAGAATAGGCGTGAACCCAAGGCGGTGTCTGGATCTTTCTGCGCGACGGTTACAGCGCGAGAAGATCCTCACCATTGTGAAGCGACTGAAGCGACACACCGAGCGTCTGCATCTCGCGTTCACCGAGCGCCAGCGATTCGACCATTTCAGCGAACGGATGAACCACGCCAAACTGCGTCGACAGCGCCCGCATGATGTCGTCCCACTCGCGCGCCGCTTGGATCGCCGCTTGCGTCTGTTCCGGCTTCTGCTCGTGCGTGCTCCACGCTTCCAAAAGCGACGCACGCCGCAGCCGATCCGCCGCCGTCAAAAGATACTTGGCAGCGGCCCGCACAAGCGGCAGACCACTTACGCGACGTTCGCTGTCTTCGGCGCCCGCGGCTTCGGACAGAACCGCCATCACCATCGCCTGCACTTGCTCGGCGGCCCGTCCCCGCTCGAGCCGCTTTTCCACCGGCATCGCAGCGACGTGATGCACATGCTCCATCGCTGTCAGCTCTTTGGCCAACGCACGCCAGCGATCTACGCGAAGAGACAACGAAAAACGATTCGATAACGGACTCGAAGTGCTCACAAATCCGAATGTTAACCCTGCCCAAGCGGCTTCGGCCTACTTTTTTCCTCGGCTGCGCGGGCAAGCTCCTCAAGCACGCCAAAGCGCACGCCGCGATCGCTCACCACCACGTCGGAAACGTTCGACCGCTCGGCGGCTCGCAACAAAATCAGCGCCCCAGCAAAAATCACATCGGCACGTCGTGGATCGAGTCCCGGAAGCTGGCATCGCTCAGCGACAGTGCGACGGCCTAGATCCAAGATCACGTCACGCAGCCTGGCGGTGGGAATGCGCAGACCATCGACCTTTTTGCCGTCGTAGCTTGTCATTCCCAAGTGGATCGCCGCCACCGTGGTGGCCGTCCCCGCCAGCGCCACCAGCTCGCCTTCGGCTTGCGGCAGCTTCGACAGCCCTTCATCAATCGCCGCCGTCACCGACGCAATCTCTTGCGGCGTCGGCGGATCGTGAAAAATGAAGCGCTCGTGCAGTCGCACCGATCCGATCTTCACGCTCGCGAAGCGTTCGGGCGCTTGCCCCCCGACGATCAGCTCGGTTGATCCGCCGCCGATGTCGAGCACGCTGCGCCGACCGCTCGCCGGCAGTGGCAGACTTTCCGACACCGACAGAAACGCCAGCCGCGCTTCGTCATCACCCGAAATCACCCGCAGCTCGACGCCGGTTTTCGCCAGCGCCGATAGCAGTTCGTCGCTGTTTTGCGCCGCGCGCAGCGATTCGGTTCCCACGATGACCAAGCGATCGACCTTCAGCTCTTTGGCGCGATCGATCTGCCGAGAAATCGCCGCCAGCGTCCGCGCAATCGCATCGGGATGCAGCCGCCCGGTGCGATCGAGGTCTTGCCCAAGACGCGGCATTTCCAAAAAATCAGCGACGGGACAAAGCCGAGGTGTCTGATCGGGAAACAGATCGGCCACCAGCAGCATCGCGGTATTGGTTCCACAGTCGATCGCAGCAAGACGCATCGCCGCCACGCTAGCAGATCCGATCGACTTGGGCGCTGCGTCAGAGGAACTTGAGCCGTTTTTGCAGATCGCGAATCAGCGAAAAAAAGTCCGCTGCCGTCAGGCCCGACCCCGAAATGTTGGAAATCAGGTTGTCGCCAAACATCAGCTCGCCGTCGCCGGCCCGATGAATCGCCATGTGCACAAGGTCGTGATAGGCGATCCGTCCGGGGCGACCGTTTTGCGCGATGAAGTTGCGGAAAAACAGGTGCCGATTGCCAAACAGCACCGAGTCAGACGCCGATCCAAACACCGTGCAGTCGAGCAGCGCCAGCACTTCTTCTTCGTCGGGCACTTCGCAGAACTTGCGCGCGTTGCGCAGCTTTTTGTCGGGAATGTTCGGTGTCAAATACAGCGATGACACGGGCCCAAACGGTCGCAGCGAATCTTGCAGCAGCTCGATGCGCAGCCGCACTTCGACAAACTTGGGTGCCGGCGTCGCCAGCTTGCCAATCAGTTGGTTGTGTTCGCCGTGGACAAAAGCCGCCAGCTCGCGCCACCTGCCCTGCACCGTCAGCACCCGATCGCCGATGCGATCCAGCACCCGCTCGCGCGCTTCTTCGTCGTCGTCGCGTAACTGGGCCAGCGTCCGATCATCGGCCCGTCCACACGCCGCCAGCGCCAGACCATAGAGCGATCGCAACAAGAGCCAGCGCCCGATGCCTCGCGGATAGTCCAGCTCGCGCTGAAGCTGACACGACGCAATCAGCTCGCGCAGACGACCAAAGTGCCGCTCGCTGTCCGCCAGGTTGTTTTCGTACAGAAGCAGCACCAGCGCACGCACCGGTTGCAAAAGATCGGACAAAAACGTCGCATCGTCGCGCTCGTCGGGATCGTCACTTTGGAACAGCGCCAGGTGGGCCGTCCCAATGTCATCCGCGAGCGAGTGCATTTCCGTCGACAGATCGCGACTTGCGCGCGGCTCGACAAACTTGCGAAACGGCGGCCAGCCAAGCGACGACAACACCTCGCCTGACACTTTGAATGTCAGCTCCCACAGCCGATACGGGAGCTTTTCAGCAGCGGTCTGGGTCATGGCCGAGCTACCGCTTCGGACCCATGAGCGACCCGATGATCGCCAGCAAAATGATAAGCCCGAGCAGGCCGCCAGCGACGGCAAGAACCCAATAATACCAGGGCCAGCCAGCCGGATCTGCCGGTTCAAACTGCGGCAGTTGGGCGACGGTGAACGACTCGGACGCGATGTCGTCTTTGCCGGACCGGAACATGACTTGGAAAACGTGCTGCTGTCCGTCGCCCGATTGGGTCAGACCAAACCGCACCACATGCGTCGACACGATCTCATCGACGAGCTGCTCGAAGTGATGCGGAATGTCTCCGGCGTTTTTGCTGCCTCGCGCCGTCGAGCCCGCCGCTTTCGACATCTCGATCAGGTTGCGCAGCCGTCCCGCTTCGAACGGTCCGTAGCCAATCGTCGCCAAGCCGACGCCGGCATCGTGCGCTTTTTTTCCGACCTGCTCATAGCTGTCTTTGGTTCCAGCCGCGTCAATTCCGTCGGAAAACACCACGACCATTTTGCGCTTGCCGACCGATTCGCGCAGAAGGTCAATTGCCACCCGAACGCCGTCGAGCATCCGGGTCTCTGTCGCATCTTCGTCGATTTTGAGCCGGTCCAGCTCGCGCGCGACTTCGTTTGGCCGTCCCAGCTCTTCCAGTTT
>DAORGN010000140.1:0-13258 GCA_035340095.1 Pseudomonadota bacterium
GAAAACACGTACTCGCTCTGATGTCCGTTACCTACCTATTGATGGGCTGCAATGCAGAGCCAAACCTAAAAGACAGCTTAGACAATAAGTCGCAGTCGGCTTCGGGCTGGAACGGCCTTGGCTGGAATGGCCTGGGCTGGAATGGCCTGGGCTGGAACGGCCTTGGCTGGAACGGCCTTGGCTGGAACGGCCTTGGTTGGAATGGCCTTGGCTGGAATGGTCTTGGCTGGAATGGCCTTGGCTTCACTGGCATCGTGCCGGACTGGAATCTCAGTGGATGGTTAAACGAGGCTGGCATCTCTGCCGCCGAAAGAAACTCCCGCTTCCAAGGCCTTTCGTACTGGACCAGTTGCGCCTGTGGGTCGACCGATATGCTCACTTGGAATGGCACCAATCCGTTTGTTCCGGGTGCCACCGAAACACGATATTTCCCGGGTGAGTTGGATCTGGCGCCGACTTGGTGCCGTGGTACGGGAACCGTCCCGCTCGAAGAAATGCAGGCGGTTTCGGCCTGCTTGTTTGCACGAGTAAACTCCAAGGGAATCCACAACGCGCTGTCGCTGCGTGGCGTGAACTCGTCGCTGGCACTCGGGGACAATGAAAAGCTCTTTATGGCGTATCCAGAGGGTCAGTTCTTCGGCAACATCTGGGACGCGAGCGACAAGATTTTCGATCCGACGACGAGCCGCTACTACAAAAACCTGCGCGCTTATTCGTGCATTTTCCCGTCGGGCGCCAGCAGTGCATCCCTGAACCGCGATCTGCAAATCATCGTGGGCCGCGACTGTGAGTGGGGAAACTGCTCGTCGCACATGAAGACGCTGCTTCAGTGTTCTCAAAGCGGCAGCACCGATGGTTCACAGTCGGTGGCCTATATCGATCCGACGCTAACGATGTCTTTGGGAAGCGATTCCGATCCGTCCGTCAGCTACAGCGGCGCAAACGCAAGCTATGCCAACGGCTACCAAGACACGATCACCGGTTCGCAGTTTGTCGAATATCGCGGCAACAAATACCGCCAAATTTCCGTGTTCCTCGGCGCTTGGGCCGACCTCGAGACGGAAAACTGGAAAGACGCCAGCTACAAGTGTGACGATGGCTGCGCGCCGATGGACGGCTGCAAGTGCTACGACACGTATTGCCGTGGCGGCGAACAGGCCCAGGGCGAAGCCGTCCGCTGCGAAGCACCGAGCGCCTGCAACAACTGCCAGACCGTCGTTCGCTCGCCTGGTCCCAAGTGCGGCCTGTCGCAAGCCTGCAAAGGCCCCGACGACTGCGTGCGTGACCGCAAGCTGGTGGCACTCGATGCGGCGTGCTGGCTGCCGATCCAGTTTACGCGCCCGTGGGACATCCTGAGCGGCTCGTGGGTCAGCGGAACGGCCAATCCACACAAAGCCGGCACGCTGCTGTTCCGCTATTCAAACGGCACGCCCGAGGAACTCAGCCTCCAGATCCGCGACCAGATTCGCAACCTGCCGATCCCCGGCACCGGCTTCCAACCGACGGGAAGCTGGGACAATTACGACAACAAGTACATCTATCCCATCTATCCGGGGCGGACGACGTTTTCTCCTGGAACGCCAGGAATCGAAATCGCCATCGCCGGCGATCCAGCGTCGCAGTTCCCGCACCTTGATTATGCGCAAATCTTCATCGGACCGCCGCTCGGCGTCTCACCGCGCGAGCTGTACTGGAATACCGAGCCCGTCGACATCGATCCAAACGGCGTCGTGTGCACCAAAGTGCGCGTCGAAAAAGACAGCGACTTCCGACTGGCCAGCCTGGTTCGCGTAAACCTCAAGCTGCGCGATGCCGATCCAGCCGGTCTCGACGTGACCCTTTCACACAATGGCCAAAAGGCGGCCTATCTGCCGTCCAAAGACGACGCAAGCTGGTCCGAGTGGGATGAAACGTTCGCAAAGGACGACCCACGAGAAGACGCCTGGGAAGTCTGTGTAAACGGCAACGGCTCCTCGGGTCGCATCGAAGCCGTGCAGCTCGAGCTGAGCAAACCGTAGCGCCATCCCCCGCACCGCGCGGACGCTAGGACGAAGTGAGCGCCCGCGCCACCGGAAGCAAACTCAACATCCGCACCGTGAGCAGCGCATCTTGCCGGATCGCTCGCTCCATTTCTTTGGTCGCGGCGATGGCACGATCGCGTTTTTGTAGCGCGTCTTTGTCCTTTTGCGCCCACAACAGCAAAAGCTGTCCGCGCGTCGCGTGGCCGAGCGCGTGATTGGGGTTTAGCGCAAACACCTTGTCCGTCGCTGCCAAGCCGTCTTGTAAGGCGCGCAGCTGCACTTTGGGCGTGGTTTCGTCGCTGCCCACAAGCCGCAGCTGGGACTCCGCCAGCACCTGCCACGCATCGGGATACGTCTCTGGACTCTGCGTCGCCAGGGTCGCTTTGGCACGCGCAGCCTGAAGCAGTGGCATCGCCTGCGCCTTCTGCTGCGTCGCAAAGTCCGCCTTCACCCATTCCGCCTGCGCCAAAATCGTCCGGCACATCGCATCTTGCGGACTGAGCGCCAGACACTTTGCCAGCGTTTCTTGCAACGCCGTCAGCGACGAAGATGGATCTTGCTTATGCGCCATTCGATCGCGCGCCTCGACCAGCAAGAGCAGCGCCGCATACTGTTCCAGATCCAAAAACGCGCCACCGAGCTTGCGCGCCGTCGCCAGCGTTTCTTTGCCGCGCTGGATTTTGGCCTGCACATCGTGGCCCGCCAGCATCAACCGTGCCGAGGCCCGCGCATAAACACTCAAATAGTTAATATGGCACTGCTGAAACTGAGCATTTTTTTCGACACACTGAGCCAGCACCCTATCTGTTTCATCTAACAATTGATGTATCGACTGTGCGCTTGTCAGTTCTTCCACAATTCTTGCGTTGATATATAATTTATTTTGAATCGCAATCAGGTAACTACTATCCAGCCGAATTGCCATCTGTGCATATGTCAGCGCTTTATCAAAATGTTCCCGTGCACCTGGCATCCCACGCTGCTGCAGATAGTTTCCTGTGGTCACATACACATTCGATAAGTCATTGATACCCCAAAGAAAATGGGGATATTGTCTTACTGCGGGTTCCAGCAGCGCGAGCGCCTTCTGAAGCTTCGGTACTGGATCCTCTCCGCGGGACTGTGCCCCATCCGCCGCAAATGCATTACAGCCGGCGGCCACGTCTCGGGCGTATGGATGGCTCGGATCACGATCGAGAACGGCTTGAGACGCGACCAAACACTGCTGGACTCGCTCCATCGAGCTTGTGCCAGAACCTGTAACAGCCATCGTAAGCAGGGCGGCGTAGGCTTTTTTTAGGGGACCGGCGGTGCTGTGCGGTTCGGCGGTGGTGATTTTGTCGCTGTTCTCGATGGCGGCGGCATAGGCGACCTCCGTCGGCTGACCACGGGTGGCGGCCATTTCGACCTGGCGAACCCACGCCTCGGCAAGTCCTTCGTAGACTTCGGCGTCGCTCTGCCCAATCTGCGCGGCGTCTTGGTAGTGCCGCACCGCCGCTGAAAACGCTTTTTTGGCCTCTTCGTCTTGGCCGCTGTCGCGCGCTTTGAGCGCCCGTTGAAGCTGCATATCGCCTTGCAGCTTGAGTCCTTCGTACAGCCACGGCGACGCCTGCACCGCTGCCGCCGCAAGCTGCTCGGCTTTGGCAAAATCTCGCTGGTAATAGGCAATCAGCGCTTCCAAATAGCCCGGTGTGTCCGACAATAGCCCGCGGCTTTTTTGCAACGACAGAAGCGCCGGCTGCAAAAACTTCGGCTCCAGCTCTTTGAGCTGCTTGTCGGCCCACTCGCCACCTCCGGCAAGTCGCGCTTCGTACATCGCTTGTTCGTAGTGCTTGCCAAGCAAGAGCCCGAGCGCATAGTGCACGTCAGCGCTGTCGTTGCCTTCCGCCTGGGCTTGCCGCAATTCGGACAGCGCCTGCGGATATTCGTGCAGCGCCAAGTGACCACGCCCGAGCGCATAGTGCGCAAGACCCCGTCCCGAGCTGCCGTACCCCGAAAGTTCCGTCTGAAGCTGCTGCATCCGCTTGCGGATGATGGCTTTTTCGCGTTCCAGATCGTGCAAGGGAAGCTGTCGCGCACTGCGCAAAAGCCACTCCATTTTGCTGATCTCTTGCCCGAGCCGCTGCGCAAGCTGGGCCTGCTTTTGCGCTTTCTCTTCGCGCTCAATCGTCGCCAGCCGGGTGCGCACGCCATACCAGATCAGCCCGACGAGGCTGAGAAGCAGCGCCGACCCAAGCGCCACCAGCGGTTTGTGCCGTCGAGCCTGCCGATACAGCCGCTGAGTCAGGCCAATCCGCCGCGCCAGCACCGGCTCGCCGTCGATGAAACGCTGAAGATCGTCCGCCAGCGCCTTCGCCGAGTCGTAGCGCGCCGGCTGCTCTTTTTCCAGGCACTTGAGCGTGATCGCTTCAAGGTCGGGCGGAATCGTCGGGTCGACGGCCCGCATCGGCTTGGGATCGACGGTCAGCACCGCCAGCAGGATGTCGATGTCAACGGTCCCGTCGTATGGTGAACGCCCAAGCAGAATTTCGTACAGCGTCACGCCGAGCGCATAAACGTCGGTGCGCCGATCCAGATGCCTTGTGTCACCGCGGGCCTGTTCGGGCGCCATAAAGCGCGGCGTCCCCTCGATGATCCCCGAGCGGCTGTTGTCCGAGCCTGTGGTTTCGCGCGCCAGACCAAAATCCATCACGTAGGGATGCCAATTTCCGTCGGCAGTCCGCTCGACCATGATGTTCGACGGTTTGATGTCCCGGTGGATCAGTCCCTGCCGATGCGCGGCGTGCATGGCGTCCGCGACTTTTCGCAGCACCTGCACTTTTTCAAACAGCGACATCTCGAGTTGGGCCAAATGCAGCGGCTTGCCACTGATCAGCTGCATGGCGATGTAGGGATAGCCTGAATCGTCGGTGTCGCTCGGCATTTCGCCGATTTCGTAGACTTTGCAGATGTGCGGATGGTCCAGCGACGCTTGCAGCCGCGCTTCGCGTTCAAAACGCTTTACGAACACGGCTCCCGTCGATCCGCCCGCGTGACCGAGCCCCGGATGCACAAGCTTGAGCGCCACCAGTCGGTTGAGCCGGGGATCGCGAGCCATGTAGACCGCGCCCATGCCGCCAGCACCGAGCACTTTGATGACTTGATAGCGATCCCATTTTTGCAACGATCGCGGAATGCCGACTTTGGGCATCGACGGCACCGAGCGCGGCGCCTTTGCTCCGAGCGATGCGGACTGCGAACCCGCGACCGCCGAAACCGACTGGGTGGCCGGCAGATCGGTGGTCGGTTCGTCCCCGTCATCCGGCGGGAGTGCGTCTTGCGAAACATGGCCCCCAGGCACCATGTCAATGGTGGCGGGCTCGGACTCTGGATCGGACGACGCTACATGGGACGCGGGCGGCGAGCGACGATCTTCTGCCACAGTTCCACTATAGCAAAATCACTCCGCTTTCAGTGCGAGCCGAGTCGAAGCACACCGAAGACAAGCTGGCAGTACAGCGCGCCCACCACTGCCATCGACAGCCCCCAGGCAAGAAGCTGACGATACAGCTTGCCGTCATCCCCTTGCGCGTTGGCCAGACACAGCGCCCCCAGCGTCGACAGCGGGCTCACATCGACGAGGTGCGCACCGACGTTGACGCTGTTGGCCAAGGCGACCAAATCACCGCCACCGAGCATCTGTATCAGTTTCGGCAAGATCGGCAAAAAGGCCGGCAGCACCACGCCCGACGAACTGGAATACGCCGAAAGCAGCCCCGTGCAAAAGCCGATCACAAACGGTGCCCGTCGCTGCGTCGATAGCTTTTCGATAAGCCAGGTAAACAGGTCGATGCCGCCGGTCCGTTCGAGGATTCCCATCAGACACGTCATGCCGCAGACCATCAACATGGTTCCCCACGGCAGCTCGCGCAGGACCTGTTCTTCGTCGGACACTCGCAGGACTGAAAGCAACACGGCGGCGGCCAGTGCGACGGCACCAATTTCGATTTTTGCGATCGACACCGTGAGAAGCACCGCAAACAGCAAAAACAGCGTCACCGCGTGCTTTGTCTGCAGCGGCTTTTGTTGGGACAAAAGCAGCTCGTCAAGCCGCTCTCGCTGCTGCGGCGTCGGTTCGGTGAAGAGCAACTTGCCGCCGCCAAACAGCAGATATCCAGCCATCGCCACCGTCGTATGCGCGAGCAAACACTGCGCATAGTTTGACCAGCCATAGCCAAATAGCCCAATCCGCCCCATCAGATCGCTGGCGATGACTCCCGTCGGTGCAAGCGGCGACAAAGACGCAGCATTGCCACCACAAGCCACCAGCAGCGCCATCAAAAAAGACGGAATGCCGGCTTCATGCGCGACCGCCATGGCAACGGGAGCCAGCATCGCAACCGCCCCGATGTTGCCGGCTCCGACGGTTCCAAGCGACAGCGCGAGCAGAAAGAAAATCGGCGGCAAAAGCCCTGGCCGACCCCGCGCAAGCTGCACTGCATAGCCTGCGACCCGTCCGAGCGTGCCGTTTTGCTGCGCATGTCCAAACAGCAGCGTCAGCGAAAGCACCGTCAGAAACAGCGGCACCGGAAAGCCCGCCATCACTTGGCGGATCGACATCTGGGCGCCAAAGACGCCCAGCCCATATGCAAACGCCAGCGCGAGCAGCCCCACATTGAGCCGCGACCACATGCTAAGGACAATCGCGCAGAGCAGCGCAGCGACGGAAAGAAGCGGTATGAGCATCGACTCTCTGTAGCGACCCGGACCAGGGCCAGTGGATCTACAGTACGCCGAGCAGGACAAACTTCAGATAGCGACCTTCGTCGAACGACGGCGGCACCGGATGATCGAGTCCTTGGCTGCCGCGATACAGCACAGTCACTCGCCGTCCGGCATCGAGCGCAGCCGCGGCCAGCATGCGCAAAAACGACTGTTCATCGACGAGCTGCGAACACGAACAGGTCGCCAAAAGGCCACCGCGTCGCACCGTCCCCATCGCCAGTGCATTGAGCCGCTGATAGCCTTTGAGCGCCGCCGGCAGATCCTTTTGCGCGCGCGCAAACTTCGGTGGGTCGACCACCGTCACGTCGAAAGAAAGTGGCGTTGCGCCTTCGAGAAAGCGGAACGCATCGGACTCTACGGTGTGCAAAAGTCCCAGGCTGTTAAGCTCGGCGTTTTCGCTGCACAGCTTGAGCGCTTTGGGCGAAATGTCGACGCAGGTGGCCTCGACAGCACCATGTCGCAGCGCTTGCAGAGCAAAACCGCCCGCGTAGCTGTAGACATCCAGCACTTTTGCGCCCGCACAGAACTTGCCAAGCAGCAGCCGGTTGTCCCGCTGATCAAGAAACGCCCCGGTTTTTTGGCCATCGCGCACATCGACGCGCAGCCGAATGCCATTTTCCAGACACAGCGTCCCGCCGGCCAGGAGGCTTTCGTCGCCGAACACCACCCGCTGCTGCGATGAAAAGCCTTCGATTTTGGCAAAACTTCCCGCTGCTGCCTCGACGATCACCGCGGGCGGATTTGGCAAGCTGCGCAGCGCCGCAAACACCGCTTCTTCGCACAGCTTCATCCCGAGCGCCGAAAACTGCACTGCCGCGACGTCGCCGAAGATGTCGACGATAAGTCCCGGCAGGCCATCGCCTTCGCTGTTCACCAGCCGATACGCCGTCGTGTCCGAACGCGGCAGCCCAATCGAACGGCGCAGCAGGCTCGCTTCGTGAATCCGCCGCGAAATCAGCGATGCCACGAGAGCCGTCGGTGGCAGCGTGTGATCGGCGACTCCGGGAAGCGCCCCCGCGTGCAGTTCACCCAGGCTGAGCATCCGCACCGCAATCTGCGATCGCGGATTGGCAAAGCCGTGACCAATCAGCTTGTCGTCTTGGTCGTGCACCGCAACGATGTCACCTGGCGAAAGACCCGGTGGCAGCTTCTGAATCGCCCCCGAAAACACCCACGGATGACCGCGCCACACGGGATTGGCACGACCGCGCTTTAACACGACTTTGGCAACTGGCACGGCGGCAAGCTAGCACAGCTTGACCTACAGGCCGTGGAGCTTCTGAATTTCGATGAGCTGCTGACGCACGACATCCGACGGCGCCGTTCCTGCATCGTGGCCCGAAGGACGATAGCCGCTCGGATCGATCAGCACGCGCAGCACCGAAAGCACGCTCGCCGACAGCGCCGACTGGTGGTAGCCGCCTTCCAGCACAAGCAGCATTCGTGACTGCACACCGAGCAGCGACGACACCATCTGGGCATAGTCATCTTCGACGAGCGACATCCCCGCGAGGGTATCGCGGCTGTGCCCATCAAAGCCCGCCGACACCAAGATCACGTCGGGAGCAAAACGTCGCAAGACCGGCAAAACGACCCGCTTAAACGCCAGTTTGTATTCGGGGCCGGCGCTGCCTTCGGGAAGCGGTATGTTGACGATGCAACCTCGCCCGTTGCCTTCGCCAATCGACGTCGCTGCGCCCGAGCCAGGAAAAAACGGAAACTGGTGCAGGCTGACAAACAGGACGCCGCCGTCGCGACAAAAAATCTCTTCGGTGCCGTTGCCATGGTGGACATCGAAATCGACTATCGCCACCCGCCGTCCGGTTGCTCGCACTGCTGCTGCGGCCACCGCGATGTTGTTGAGCAGGCAAAAACCCATCGCACGATCTGCCGAGGCGTGGTGCCCCGGTGGCCGCACAAGCGCAAACCCATTGTCGCCCGGCTCGCCTTTGCTCTGGGCAATTCGCAGCGCCAAATCCGTCGCTGTCCCCGCCGCATGCAGAGCGGCTTCATACGAACCCGGCCCGTAGTACGTATCGGGGTCGATCCAGCCCTGCCCTTTGGGCTGCAAATCGCCCATCCGCTGGCGCAGGTCGTTTAGATACGACGCCGAGTGAACACGCAAGAGCTCGTCCTGCGTGGCCCGCCGCGGCGGGATGTTGCGGAATCGCCCGACCAAATCAGACGTGTCGATCGCGGTCAAAATCGCCTGCAACCGCTCGGGCCTTTCGGGATGTTCACCGACGAGCTTATGGCCCAGAAATACGTCACCGCTGCTCAGGTACGTCCGCATCGCCAAATTTTACCTTCGCAGTAGACGCAGAAGTCGACGAAAAACGGGCTTCACTTGTAGTCAAGCATGATACCGTAGCCGACCTGATGTCGCCCCGACGAAGTACTGAACACCTGGCCACGGCGCACGGCTCGCCCGAAGATGCGCACGGCCCCGCGGCCAAGTCCGCATCTTCTTCCACGTCGCAGCAGCCGTATGTGCCCTATATCGCGCCCGATGCGGATGTCGCCGAACTGACGCCCAAGGCCGTGCTGCTCGGCGCGCTGTTTGGCATCCTGTTTGGCGCCGCAACTGTCTACTTGGCGCTGCGCGCAGGACTGACGATCTCGGCGTCGATTCCGATTTCGGTGCTGTCGATTGCGGTGTTCAAAAAGCTCGGCAAGAGCACCATCCTCGAAAACAACATCGTGCAGACGCTCGGGTCGGCGGGCGAATCGATTGCCGCTGGTGTCGTCTTCACGGTGCCGGCGCTTTTGTTTTTGGCGCAAGGCGACAGTTTTTTCCGCTATGGCCAAATTCTGACGCTGGCTGCCGTCGGTGGTGTGCTCGGAATTTTGTTCATGATTCCGCTGCGCCGCAGCCTCATCGTCAAAGAGCACGGCAAGCTGCCCTATCCCGAAGGCACCGCGTGCGCCGAAGTCCTGATGGTCGGCGAGCGCGGCGGCGATTTGGCGCGACGGGTGTTCCACGGGGTGTTTGCCGCGGCGGGCTACTGGCTGCTGATGGGCGTGCTCAAGCTGTGGCGCGATACGCCGGGGCTGCGAACCGGGCCGAAGTCGGTCTATCCCAACGCCAACCTCGAGTGCAACATCACGCCGGAATACCTGGGCGTCGGCTACATCGTCGGTCCCCGCATTGCCGCCGAGATGACTTCAGGCGGCGTGCTGTCCTGGCTGGCGCTGATTCCACTGATTTCGATGTACGTTCCCGACGCGCAGCGCATCACTGACTTGCACGCGCTCGGCTATAACGATGCGTGGATTACGTCCCATTCCGTCGCCGAACAAGTCTATCGCGCCTATGTCCGCTACATCGGTGCCGGCGCCGTCGCCTGTGCGGGTCTTATGACGCTGCTTAAGACGCTGCCCACCATCGTCAGTAGCTTCCGCGATTCGATCCGCGACCTGCGCGGCGGTCAGAAAAACGAAACGATTCGCACCGAGCGCGACCTACCGCTTGGTCTGGTGGTCGTCGGCACGGCGGTTCTTGGGCTGCTCATTGCGCTTCTGCCGAACCTGCCTGGAAAATTCCCCGGCTCGCTCGTCATCTCGGCGCTGATCGTGCTGTTTGGCTTCTTCTTTGTGACCGTCGCGAGTCGCATTGTCGGCATCATCGGCAGCTCATCGAATCCGATTTCGGGCATGACGATTGCGACGCTGATGGGCACTTGTCTGGTCTTCATCACCATCGGCTGGCGCGGCGATGCCTACCAAGCGGCGGCGCTGCTCGTCGGTTCGGTGGTGTGCATCGCTTCGGCCAACGCGGGCGCGACTTCGCAGGATTTGAAGACGGGATTTCTCGTCGGAGCCACGCCGTATAAACAGCAGATCGGCCTGATGATTGGCGTCGTCGTGTCGGTGCTGGTGATTGGCGGAACGCTGCTACTGCTCGACCGCTCGATACCGGGCGTTCAGCACGCGATTGGCACGGAAAAATTCCCGGCGCCGCAGTCGATGCTGATGGCGACGATGATCAAAGGCCAGCTTAGCCAGCAGCTTCCGTGGGGTCCGGTGCTCGTCGGCGTGTTTATGGCGCTGATGGCGCAGCTCGCCGGAGCGCACGCGCTGTCGTGGGCAGTCGGCGCTTACCTGCCGCTGTCGACGACTTCGCCTATTTTCGTCGGTGGAATGGTGCGTTGGCTGGTCAATCGTCGTCGCACGCTTTTGTCGGGAGGCAAAGCAGCGGCGGCGGAATCGGACATTGGACCGGGCATGCTGTATGCGACGGGCTTGGTCGCGGGCGGTTCTCTCGCTGGCATGCTGATCGCGTTCCTTCAGGGCTTCGCCGAACCGGTCGCCAACAAGCTCGACCTTGGACGCGACTACTGGACCCGGCTCGGGCTCGGTGGTGACGTGATTGCCGCGGGCGCGTTCTTCGTGCTGTCGGTGTTTCTGATTCGGCAAGCGCTGTCGTCGGACAAGAAGTAACCGCGCCGACGGCCACGCAACACGACGACGCGGCTTTTCAAGCAAGCCGCGCCTGATTCCACACCGCCCGATCCTGAATTTCCGTTGCGATTTGCGAGGGGTTTAGCGACGCAGACGCCGGGACGCGCCTTTTTCCAGACGGCGGGCTTCGACAACGGCACGGACGTGCTGACCGCGGAAAATCTCACCGGCATCGTCGTGCGCCACGACCTCGAAGCGGTGAAACTTGCCCTCTAGGCCAAGGTAGCGTGCCGTCATGCGCACGGTGCCGCCAAGCGGTGTCGGCGCGTGGTGCTCGACCCGAACGACAATCCCCGCAGTCAGCTCGCCGGGGAGCAGCATCGGCTCCATCGCTTTGGCTGCGGCCAGTTCCATCCAGGCAATCAGCTTGGCCGTTCCCAGCACGAGCGGAAACAAGTTGTGCTCGGGACCACCGCCCGTACCCGTCGCCGCAACGTGCGGCGCCAAGTCCTGCTCGCCCACGACGTGGGTGATGGTCAGTTCTTGCGCTATCGATCCAGGCCGCAGCATGGTCGCTTACTTGGGAGGATCGTACTGCTTGACCGACGGCTGTTTCTGACGCCAATCAGAGCCCACACCACCCTGCGTCGCCACCGACTGGGTGCCGCGCTTGAGCATGTCGATCTTGGTCTGAATGGCATCGCCACGAAAATCGACTGCCGGTGCGTGAACGCCCGAGTCCATCCGGATGGCATCGCACGGACAGGCTTCGACGCAGAGACCGCAGACCACGCAGCGCAGCTCGTCGATTTCAAAGATGCGCGGGCGCTTTTCGTTTTTGTTGCCGGTTTCTTCGGGAACAATCGTGATGCAGTGCGCCGGACATACCGTCGGACACAGCATGCACGCGACGCAGCGAACCGCGCCATCGTCACGCAGCATCAGTCGGTGAAGACCCCGGTGGCGATCGGCGTATTTCAGCTTCTGCTCGGGATATTCGACGGTGACGGTGTACTTGCGTGAAAACAGGTTGGCGAAAAAGTGCTTCGCCGTCACGCCGAGGCCACGAATGACTTCGGGCAGGTAGACGCGCTGTTCGAGAGAGTCAGGCCGACCGACGACGCGAACGCCAACTTTGCCGACCTTGCCACTCGTCTGCGGAGTGGTTTCGGAATGGGCGGGTGGGTGATGCGAGGACACGGCTTACTTGCCTCCCGACCGCCACAGCACAACCGCGGCGGTGATGATGATGTTGAGCAGAGACAAAGGCAAAAGCTGCTTCCAGCCCAGCCGCATGAGCTGGTCGGGACGGAAGCGCGGCAGCGTCCAGCGAATGAGCAGCTGGAGCCAGCACAAAAACAGGATCTTGAGCGACCAGGCCACGACCTGGATCAGCACCACCGCAAGGTGCGGCAGGTGCAAGCTGCCAAAGCCCGACGAATCGAGGCCCGGAACCTGCCAGCCGCCCAGAAACACCGTCGTCACGACCGCCGAAAGGAAGATCGTCTCGATGAACTCGGCCAGGAAGAAGATGCCGAAGCGCATGCCCGAATACTCGACGAAGTAACCGATCAGCTCGGGCTCGCCCTCGGGAAGGTCGAACGGCGCACGCTTGGTTTCGGCAATCGCCGCGGTCAAAAACAGCACAAACGCCAGCGGCTGCGTGACGATGCCCCAGTTGAGGATGTTCGAGCCCTGCGACAGCACAATCGCGTTCGGTTCGAGCGAGCCGTAGACGAGGAATGCGCCCATCAGCGAAAGGCCCATGCAGACTTCATACGACATCATCTGCGACGAAGCGCGCAGACCACCAAGCAGCGACCACTTGTTGTACGAAGCCCAGCCGGCCAGCGTCGTTCCGTACACCGCCAGCGACGCCAGTGCGAAGTAAAACAGCATGCCGACGTCCATCCGTGCGACTTGCAGCGGAATGGTGGCTTTGCACTGCGACGGGTCGCTCACCACGCTGAGCACTTGGCCGACGCACAGGTCGGGACCAAAGGGAATCACCGCGAACGTGATCAGCACCGGCGCAATCGCCATCACCGGCGCGAGCGCAAACAGGAAGCGGT
>DAORGN010000141.1:0-13075 GCA_035340095.1 Pseudomonadota bacterium
GGGCGTGTTTCGCAACCCACTGGCCGACCCATATGTACTCGGCACCGTCAGTGGTGCGACGTTCGGCGCGGCGCTGACCATTTTGTTTCACCTGGACGGCTCGCTGTGGGCGCTGCCGCTGGGGGCGTTTTTTGGGGCGCTTTTGTCGACGGCGGTCATGCTGGCTGCGTCGGAACTGCGGATGCAGCTTTACTTCGATCACGGGGCGCTGATCCTCGTCGGAGTCGCGCTGGGGTCGCTCTTGTCGGCGCTGACGGGAATTGTGCTGTTCGCAAGCCGGGCCGACCAAGTGCAGAGCCTGGTCTATTGGCTGTTCGGGAGTCTGTCGACGGGGCAGTGGCCGCAGCTTGGGCTGTTTGCGCTGTTGGCGATTCCGACGATGGGTCTGCTTGTGCGGCAGGCGCGGGTGCTCGACCTTTTGTCGCTTGGCGATGCGATGGCGCTGCACCTGGGCATCGAGGTCACATCGCACAAGCGAAAGCTGATGCTGTTGTCATCGCTGCTGACCGCTTTGTCGGTGGCGGCGTGCGGCACGATAGGTTTTGTCGGTTTGGTGGTGCCCCACATCATGCGGCGGCTCGTCGGTCCGGGCCATCGGTCGCTGCTGCTATCGTCGCTCTTGTTTGGCGGGGCGTTTCTGCCGCTGTGTGACACCGTTGCGCGCTCGCTTTTCGCGCCGGTCGAAATTCCCGTCGGGATCATCACTGCGCTGGTGGGCGTGCCGTTTTTTCTGTCGCTTCTGCTCCGTCGGGCACGCCTGGGGACGCTGTCATGATCAGCGCCCGCGACTGCGGTTTTTCGTATGGCGACAGGCGCGTCTTTTCCGACCTGTGCCTCAGCGTGCAAGCGGGTGAGCTTGTGGCGCTGATTGGTCCAAACGGTGCTGGCAAGACGACGCTGATTCATGTGCTGTCGGGGGTGAAGCGGGCGACGACGGGTTCGGTGCTGATTTCGGAAGACGCCGGCCCGTGTGAGCTTGGGCTTCTGTCACCGGAAGCACGGGCGCGCAAGCTGGCCGTCGTCGAGCAGTCGGTGGTGCCGGCCTTCGATTTCACGGTGTTTGATCTGGTGGCGATGGGTCGTTATCCGCACCGCCATGCCGACGTCGATCACGATGCGGTGGTCCGCTCGGCGCTTGATGCGGTTGGCGTCGCCGCGCTGTCGGATAGGCGGTTTGCGCAGCTATCGGCAAGGGAACGGCAGCGGGTGCTTTTGGCGCTGGCGCTGGCGCAGCAGCCCCAAGTGCTTCTCCTCGATGAACCGCTCGCGCACCTCGATCCCAAACACCAAGTGGGCATGATGGCGCTGGTGCGCAAGCTGGCCCAAGGCGGGCTTGCGGTGCTGTGGTCCGTTCACGATCTCAACATGGCGCGCCAAGCCGATCGGGTGGCGCTTTTGTCCCAAGGCCGGCTGCTTGCGTGTGGTCCGCCGGAAGAAGTCCTGACGGTGCCGCTCCTCGAAACTGCGTATGAAACGCCGGTTCATTTGGTTCCGACGCAGGACGGCTCACCACCGCTCATCGTGTTTGGCAATCGAGCGGCTTCGCCGGGTTGAAGCCTGGGCCGGGGGTGAACTACGGTGTGCCGTGCAGGATGAGCGCGTCGCCCGTGTTGCGAGCCCCGACGACATAGATGTCGGTTTCGCTGGTGCCGAAAATGCCGTATAGGTTCTGGGTTCCGTCGCTGCGTAGCGCCGTCGGGGTCAAGTTGCCGTCGACACGAACGATGACGCCGTTATAGCCGACGGCGTAGAAACGACTGGCCGGGCTGCCCCAGATCGCGTTGAACTCCGTGCCGCTCGGGTCGATTTTGACGGTGCCGGGCTTCCAGGTGCCGCCGACAAAACGTGCGGCGAGACCCTTGGCACCAACGGCGACGGCAGAATCAGCGGCGGTGGCATAGACGCCATAAAACGCATCCGGGTTGCCCATCGTCGATCCGGACAGGTCGAGGTACTGGTAGTTCTGCCAGCTCGACGTGCCGCGACGGATGCCAACCCAGCCGCGCTGTCCAACAGCCAACACCACACCGCCGGAATACGAAACCGAGCACACCCGGTTGCCCGCTGGGAGCGCCTGTTCGACGGTCCAGGTGCCGTTTCCAGATGTCGCGCCGCTGCGTCGCCAGACCTTGCCGTTGTCAGCGCCGACCCACAGCTCGCCAAAAGTGCCGCCAGGAGCGATCGACCAAATTGATTCGCCAACGCCCAGCGTCAAGTTGGTCGCGTCGGCAGTCCAGGTGGTTCCTCGTCGGTACACCGGCTGACCGCCTGCCCATGTCCCATTTCCGGCAAAACCGGAGACGGCGTACAGCGTGCTTGTCGTCGGTGATGCTTCTTGGGTCCAGCTTGTGCCACTGCGGGTGAGGATGATGCCCGACTGACCGACGGCAAACGTCTGGTTTGTACCGCCTGACCACACCGAGTAAAGATCCTGGCGAACCAGGCCGGCAGTTGTTTCTGCTGTCCATTTCAGCGTCGGTGGCGGTCCGGCCAGATCGGGATTCGACAAGTCGGGGCTGCCCTGATCCTGCGCCCCGCCGTCCGGTAACTCGCCACCGTCGACCCCGGCTGCCGCCAGCGTCACCGTCGCTTCGATGTGGGCGCCTTCTGGCCAAGCAAAGCCAGGCGGAGTGCGTGCTTGTGCTTGGTCGCTCCCGCCGAGCATTCCGGTGACGATCACGCCGGATACATCTACCGACGAAACGCCTGACGGTGGCAGCACGCGCAGGGTCAGGGGCAGATCGATGTTGCCGGTGGTGTTGCCGATGCGGGTCTGGCTGGGAAGCTGGAGTTCGGTGCGCAGCGCGTCGTAAGTCCCTGGACCTTCGACGGTGAGAGCCAAACAGCTACCGACCACATCGTCGCAGACCGCTTTTTTCTGGCAGCTCGATGAAAAGACAAGCGATCCCGTCAGAATCACCGTCGGAAAAACCAAAAACCAAGAACGAGACAGACGGCGATTCATTGCCAGGTTACCTCCCGATAGGTGGCGGTCGTCGGTCGCGACAGACCAACACCAAGTCCGACGCCGAGCGCCAAAACTGCGGCACCCGTCGCTGTCCAGAACCACCATTTTTTGTAAAACGGTGCGCCCTCGCTGCCCGAATCACTCTTGGCGGTTTGGCTCGTGGCCAGCTTGCGCTTTTCTTCGACAATCGCCGCCTCGACCGTCGCGCGGTCGGTGGCATTCGGTGAATCGCGCAAATAGCCCTCGTAGTTTTCAATCGCTTTGGCTGGCTGCCCGAGCGCCCGATAGGTCAGCGCCAGGTTGTACAGAAAGGCCGGATGGGGCTTTAGCCGGTTGCCTTCCTCAAAGGCCGTCGCGGCTTCGGTATAGTGGCGATTTTTGAACAGCTCGGCACCGCGCGCGTAAGCCTGCTTGGCCGCCTGATCAGGATCTTGCACCGTGGCGTTCGCCGTCGCTGTCGACAACCCAACGAACGCACAAAACAGAAAAACCCAAAGCGAACGAAAAGCCATCTCTAAAACTTAGCTTTATGAGGTGGTTCTGTCACCTACCTTGGCACCCCATGCGACATCGATCACACATGGCCGCAGCCAGTTTTGCTCGGCGCTGGTAGACTGCTCTTGTAGCTGACAAGGTCCAACATGTCGCAGATGGCCGCGCTTCCGCAGTCTCCTTGGTTTTCCGTCGTGGGTGGACCCCCTCCCGCGGAAGAAGTCTTGCGCGCCGTCATGCTGTCTTTGGTGATGCCGCTCGGTGGTCTGTGTTTGGGACTGTTTCTGCCCGAAGTGTGGCGTCTGCCGTGCGCCGTATTGTCGACGGTGGCGATGGTTCCGCTGTTTTTGCTTCTGCGCTTTCGCTGGCGGACGCGGCAGCAGATCAGGCTGTTTGGCAACATCATCGAACACCGCGACGGCTCGCAGGTGACGCGGGTGGCGCTGACCCGCGCGGTGGTGTCAGCCGCCGCGGCGCCGCCGGGTGTGCTGGTGATGGTGCTCGACGATGGCAGGCAGCAAGTGACGCTGGCAAGGCGGGCGGACATGCAGGAACTGTCGGGGCTGCCGCCGTGTCTGGGGCCGTATCTGGAACTGGACCCGGAAGACTTCGAGATCATCCGGCTTGCCACCCATCGGCCCTACGCCCAGGCGTAAGTGTCCGAAGGGCCGAGGGATGGCGCGCGACGGACTTACCGCTTCAGGCTGATTTCGATGCTGGCGTCGTCGAGTTCGACGGTGGCACGCGCATCGGCGTCGTCGATCAGGCTGGGTACAAGCGTTGACAAGGTTTCCGTCGACACGTAGTCGGCCAGGCTCACAATCGCGGCCTGCGCGGTGGCGTCGCTCGTCGCATAGCCGATGCGAACGCGGTCGGACACTTTGCAGCCGGCTTTTTTGCGCAGCTCGCCGATGCCGCGGACCAGCTCGCGGGCGATGCCACGGTCGCGCAGCTCCGGCGTGATTTCCGTGGTGATGCCGACGACCAGTCCATCTTCGGTGCGCGCCGCGATGCCTTCGGCGGACTGCGCCGACAAAAGCACTTCGTCCGCAAGCAGCTCGATCGGTCCTTCGGTGGTGTTCATCGTCACCGGCTGCTCGGCCAGCACCGATTGGGCAATTTTCTTCACATCATCGACGGAGAGCTGGCCCATGGCGTCTTGGATCAGCTTGACCCGCTTGCCGAGTTTTTTGCCAAGCTTGGGCAGGTTCGGGCGCAGCGTGTAGTGGACCAGCTCTTGGCCTTCGGCGGCAAACGACAGCTCCTCGACGTTTAGTTCTTCGCAGATTTCGGCCTGGAAGCGTTCGAGCGCCCGCCTGGCCGCCGCCGACGGCACTTGCAGAAGCGCGGCCTTGAGCGGCTGCCGTGTCTTCAAGTTCTGGTCCTGACGCGCCGCCCGCCCGAGCGAGACGGCCTTGAGCGCCACTTCCATGTCGCCACGAAGCTGCTCGGTTTGGCCAAGCAGGACCACATCTGCTTCGGGCCAGCGTGACAGGTGGACCGATAGCTCGGCCTGCGGATCGATTCGTCGCTTGAGGTTTTGCCACAGCTCCTCGGCGACGAACGGCGCAAACGGGGCGGTGATCTGCGCGACGGTGACCAGGCAGGTGTGCAGCGTCTGATAAGCCGCGCGCTTGTCTTTTTCGAGCGCCCCACCGATTTCGCCACCCGGTCCATCGAGGCTGGCCCAGAATCGGTCGCGACAGCGCCGCACGTACCAGTTTGACAAAATGTCAACGAAATCGGCGATGCCACGCGCAGCCTGCGTAATGTCGTAGCGCTCGAGCAGCGCCGTCGTATTTTGCAAAAGCCGGTGCAGCGAACCCAAGATCCACAGGTCAATCTGCGGACGCTCGGCGAGCGGAACTTCGTCTCGGCCCAGGCGGTCGTATTCGGCTTCGGCGTAGGTGACGTAGAAGCTGTAACAGTTCCACAGCGTCAGCAAAAACTGGCGCAGCGACTTTTGAACCAGCGACTGCGAAAAACGCCGTGGCTGTCCCGGCGGTGACGCGGTGTAAAGGTAATAGCGCAGTGCGTCGGCACCCTCGGCGTGTAGCACCGTCCACGGATCGACGATGTTGCCCAGGCGCTTCGACATCTTGCGCCCTTGGTCGTCGAGAATGTGCCCCAGCACGATGCAGTTTTCAAACGCCGGCCCGCCGCGCAAAAGCACGCCCAGCGCATGCAGCGTATAAAACCAGCCGCGGGTCTGGTCGACGCCTTCGGAAATGAACGCCGCCGGGAACAGCTCGCCGAAGTCGTTTTGGTGTTCAAACGGGTAGTGGTGCTGGGCATACGGCATCGCGCCCGAATCGAACCAGCAGTCGATGACATCGCGAATCCGTCTTCGGGTGCCCCCCGTACAGCTTGGGCACGGCCACGCGAGCGAGTCGACGTAAGGTCGGTGCAGATCGAACGCTTCGTCGCTGCTGATACTGCGTCCGACTTTTTGAGACAGCTCGTTGACACTGCCGATGCACTCGGTTTCGCCGCAGCCGTCGCAGATCCAAAGCGGGAGCGGCGTGCCCCAGTAGCGCTCACGAGAAATCGCCCAGTCGACGTTGTTGCGCAGCCAGTCGCCGAATCGTCCGTCGCGGATGTGGTCCGGATACCAGCCGATGCGCTGGTTCTGTTCGAGCAGTTGCTCGCGCACGGCGGTGGTGCGGATGTACCAGCTCGTCTTGGCGAAATAGAGCAGCGGGGTGTCACAGCGCCAGCAAAACGGATAGCTGTGCCGGATGCGCCCCGACGACCACAGAAGGCCGCGATCTTTGAGATCGCGAATGATCAGCGGATCGGCTTCTTTGAAGAATTTGCCAGCGAACTTGGGCAGCGCCGGCAGTACGAGTCCGTCGAGACCGACCGAAAACAGCACGGGCAGCTCGTGACGACGACCGACTTCCAAGTCACCATAGGCGGGCGCAATGTGCACGATGCCGGTGCCTTCGCCGGCTTCGACGGTGGGATCGGTCAGTGTGCGGTAGGCGTTCCCGGTGTCCACGGACTGACCGAGCAAGTTGACGTGACAGTCAAACAGAGGCTGATAGCGCAGACCGACGAGCTGGGCGCCCAAGATGCCCGACGCGACGCACTCGAACTTGCTGCCTTTTAGGACGGTGTCGGCCTGGCTGGCGAGGAGGATCAGATATTCCTCGGGTTTTTTGTCGTCGCCGGGAATTTTGTATACACCGTAGCTGGCCTTTTCACTGAGCGCCGCCGCCGTATTGGCCGGCAGCGTCCACGGCGTCGTCGTCCAGATCATCACTGACACGTTGCCGTCGGAAGTCACATCGGGCGCGCACGGCAGCTTTTGTCCTGGCAGAAGCCGAAGCCGCACGAACACCGACGGGTCTTCGACATCTTCTTTCATGCCCTGACCGGCTTCCGCTTCGGCCAGCGACGTGCCACAGCGCGGACAGTGCTTGGTCACTTTGTAGTCGCGGACGAGCAGATTTTTGTCCCACAGTTGCCGGAGCAGCGACCAGCACGTCTCGATGTAGTCATTGTCGAGCGTGCGGTAGGGATGTTCGGTGTCGACCCAGAACGCGATCCGCTCGGTCAGCTTGTCCCAGTCGCCGATGTAGCGGAACACGCTCTCGCGGCACTGCTTGTTGAATTCGGCGATGCCCAGCTCTTCGATCTGCTGTTTGCCGCGCAGACCGAGCCGTTTTTCGACCTCGACTTCGACGGGCAGACCGTGGCAGTCCCAGCCGGCTTTGCGCGGCACCCGATACCCTCGCATCGTTTTGTAGCGCGGGATCACGTCTTTGAACGCGCGGGCAAGGACGTGGTGGATGCCGGGCTTGCCATTGGCCGTCGGTGGTCCCTCATAGAACACGAACAGCGGCTTGGCCTGGCCGGTCACAGGATCGCGCTCGGCGAGACTGGCTTCGAAGACTTTGCTCTTTTGCCAGAAAGCGAGGATCTTCTCCTCGAGCTTGGGAAAGCTCTGTTTGGTATCGACGGCGTAAAAGGGCGAACTCATGGTGGCGCGCAGCATACCAGTTTGTTGCGAAAGTGGAGTCTCCCCGAGCCACCCTCGTTGACACGCCACGGGCCGGTCGCTACCCTCGCAGCCGTAATGTCGGTTGCCGATGGCGCGATGACGCCGCCCGCTTTCACACCACTGCGCGGTCACCTGTTTGACCGGCGGCTGCTTATTGTGGCGGGCAAAGGTGGGGTGGGACGGACGACGGTGGCTTGTGCGCTGGCCGTGCTGGCGGCGCGGCAGGGCAAGCGGGTGCTTTTGGCCCAAACCCGCAGCAAAAATCGCCTGCGCGAGCTGTTTTCCGTCGAGCGTGACTTTTCCGAAGTGGCGCCTGTGCGCGACAACTTGTGGGCGGTCAACATGACGCCGGAATCGGCGCTGCGCGAATACGGGATGATGGTGATGCACTCATCGTTTCTGTATCGCCAGGTGTTCGAGCGCGATGTGGTGCGGGCGTTTTTGCGGGCGGTGCCGGGGCTTCACGACTACGCGATGCTCGGCAAGACGTGGTTTCACACCACCGAGATGTCCGGCGGCAGGCCGCGTTTCGATGTGGTGATTTTGGATGGGCCAGCGACGGGACATGTGCTGACGTTGTTGCGCATTCCGAAAGTGATCCTCGATACCGTGCCCGAGGGACCGCTGACGGGGCCGGCGCGCGACAACTGGAGCTTGCTGACCGATCCGAAGCGCTGTCTGACGGTGCTGACCACCCTGGCCGAAGACCTGCCGGTGACCGAGACGCTCCAGCTTGCAAACGGGCTCAAGGCGCTGAACCTTTCGCGGGGGCCCGTGGTGGTCAATCGGCTGTATCCACCGCGGCTGTCAGCGGGCCTGCCCAAAGTCGGTTTCGACGAGCTGCTGCGCTCGGATGCGGCGCTTTCTGATCCGTTGCTTGGGCCGGTGCTGCGTGCGGCGCGGCTTCATCGTCAGCGTGCGCAGCTCAACGAACACCACGTCGAGCGTCTGCGGCGAGAGCTTTTGCTGCCGCAGCTGCACCTGCCGTATCTGTTTCGCGAATCCTTTGGCAAGTCGGAGCTTGACGAGCTGGCCGACCGGCTCGAAGGACAAGTCGAAGCACTCGCGGTCGCGGGCCGCAGCGTCTAGCCCGACCGGGTTTCCTTCGCGGGCGGTGGGCCAAAAAGACCCGGCTGTTGGCGGGGCATTGGGCAGTTTTGCGCCAAGTCGAATCGCGAAAAGCCCTGCGAATTTGTAGATTTGTATTTTTAGACACCAAAAATTAGTTGGTTTTTGGTCTAGAAACGCCCGTCGGTTTCAAAGTACGCTATCCCCATGGGACCCCGGTCGCTTGCGTGCATGCTCCCTCAGGAGCTGGTGCCGCAAATGCGTGCGCTTGCAGAAACCGTCTTCCGCCTTGTCCGTCGCGACAAGAGCCAGACCGCCGTTCATCTCGTGAGCCGTTTGCTCAGTGAGCTGGACCTCCAACAAAAAGAGGCGAGTGAAAGCGAACGAGAACAGCGCGCTTATCTTCTCAACCTGCGTGGCGTGATTTATGCGCAGCGCAACCAGGAACAGACGGCACTGGCCGACCTTACGGCAGCCAACCAGCAGTCGCCGCAGTGGGCGGTTCCGCTTTACAACCTGGGGCTGTGTCACAAAAAGGCGCGGCGCTGGGCGGAAATGACGGATGTTCTGTCGCAAGCGCTCGCGGGATTGCGACGGCAGGCCGGGCGGCTGACCAGCACGAGCGCACTTGCGCAAGGCAGTCACCTGAGTCGGTCGGTTTTGTGGAACCTGGGGCTTTCGCAGACGGCGCTCGGCAAGCTCGACGAAGCGCGGTCGTGCTGGCAGGCCTGCGGTCTTCTGTCGGGTCGACCGGGTGGCGCCAGTGATCTGGGGCTTGCGCAGCTGTCGCTGCCGACGACCGGACCCTATTCAGTCGAGCGCGTGTGGGTGCAGCGTGTCGATCCGGTGCGGGCGCGGATTCTGTCGGTGGTGCGCTATGGTGCCGCCTGTCAGTTTGGTGATGTCGTGCTGTGCGATACGCAAGGGCAGGGCAATTTTTACGATGGACTGACTGGTTCCGACGGTGACGAAACGCTGCCGGAAGAATCGGCCAATGGGCTTTTGTTCATCGATCCGATCGAGTCAGCAGGTTACGCACTGCATGTGGTGCAAGGTCCGTCGGCCACTCCGTCGCAAGCGATGTCGCTGACCGAACGGCTGCGCGAACACGGCCTGCACATCGAAGTGTGGTCGCTGACGATGCGTCTGCCGGGCAGCAGCTCGCCGCCCGAGGGTGAAGATCGCAGCGTGCCATTGTGCGCGGGCCTGGTGATTCCAGCGGGACCGATGAAAGAAGCAGTGCCGCTCGGTCCGATTCGGCTGTCCGACGGGGAAATTCCGTCGGCGCTTTTGCCCAACGATGCGCAACGGACGGCGGAAAAAGCCGTGGCGGTGCTAAACAATGCGGCGCGCGATCTCGGTCTGTCGCTGTATGCACCATCGCTGATGGATGCGGCAGGGGATGAACTCGGTGCGGCGCGACATCGCCGGGCACTGCGCCGCAGCAGTCCCGCGTAGTCCATCTATAGCGAACCCCACTTCTCAAACTCTCTGTCTGCTGTCGGTGTTTTGCCTCTTGGCGGTCTGACCTGCTTCGCGCTAGGTTCCGGCCTCACGAGGGAAACATGTCGAAGGCCCTGCCGGTTGCGATCGCACTTGGACTTGCTGCTTCGTCGCTGACTGCTTGTCACAGCGAATACGGCGACGACTTTCCGACCACCGCCATCATGAATGGTGGCGACTGGCGCGACGAAGTCATCTATCAAGTCATCATCGATCGCTTTGCCGACGGTGACATCAACAACAACCACCGCGTCATTCCAAGCGCACTCGGGCGCTATCAGGGGGGCGACTGGCAGGGCGTCATCGATCATCTCGACTACCTCGAGGCGCTCGGGGTGACGGCGCTGTGGATTTCGCCGATCGTCAAAAACATCGACTACGACGCGGGCTTCGACGGCTACCACGGATATTGGACGCAGTCTTTTTCCAAAATCAGTCCCCACTTCGGATCGCCCGCCAAGCTGCGCGAGCTCGTCGACAAAGCCCACGCCCGCAAGATGAAAGTTGTGCTCGACATCGTGACAAATCACGTCGGCCAGCTTTTCTATTACGACATCAACGGCAATGGGCAGCCCGACGAAATCGTGACGGGGTCGCAGTCGCTCGATAGCGTCGATCCGCTGGCTCGTCTGACGCGCGCCGATGAATACGATCCGGACTTCGATCGCCGCGGCGTCCAGGGTCAAAACGGGCTTGGGCCAGCCGGACCGGCGAACATTCGCTTTCTCAACATGCCGGAAATCAACCGCGTGGTGCCCGACCCGATCCGCTTTGGCGACGGCCCCGACGACGTACTCGATTTTTCCAGGCCCGGTGTCTATAACCGTCGCGGTCGCGTCACAAACTACGATCGCTGGGAACAGCTCACGACGGGAGATTTCCCCGGCGGGCTCAAAGACCTTGATACGCGGCGCGGCGATGTGCGGCGCGGCCTGATCCGGGCGTTCGCCGAGATGATCCGTCGCTACGATTTTGACGGCTTCCGCATCGACACCCTCAAGCACGTCGAACACGAGTTCTGGCAGGAATTTGCCCCCGCTATTCGCAAGTACGTCCACGGCGAGCAAGCCATTTACGGCGTCGAGCCGCTCCAGCAGCCGAAGAAAAATTGGTTCATGTTCGGCGAAGCCTTCGACGGAGACGACGCGCTGCTCGGCGAGTTTACCTACAACAGCGAAGTCGACTCGGTCTTTTACTTTTCGCAAAAATTCCAGGTCTACCAAGACACCGTCAAGTGCAGCGGTCCGACGAGCAAGACGGCGAAGCTGTGGAACGATCGACTGCGGTTTGATACCTCGACGATGACCCCAGCGGTGCACGGAATGTTCCGCAACCAGGGTCGCTTTAGGACCGTCGATGGTGATTCGCTGCCCGATCCCGTCTTTGGCAAGCCGATCTACAACCAGTCGCCGATTCCGGGTGGCTCTGTCGACAGCCAGGGAATGGGGATTGCGCCGTCGCGGCTGCTCGTCAACTTCCTCGACAACCACGACGTTTCGCGCTTTTTGTCGTCGATAGACGGCTGCTACGTCGATGCCAAAGAAGCCGTCCGCCGTCTGCACAATGCCGTCGCGCTGATGTTCACCCAGGACGGCATCCCGTGCATTTACTACGGCACCGAGCAGGAATTTTCCGGCGGCAATGACCCGGCGAACCGCGAGCGGATGTTCGACAGCCTGCTAAACAACATCTACCGAGGCGGATCGACGGCGCAGCGTGAAAACATGGTGGGATCGGGCTTTTCGCGCGACACCGACACCTTCAAGTGGATTGCCCAGCTTTCGTCGCTGCGCAAGTCGATTGCGGCCCTGCGACGCGGCGATCTGAAAGTTACCTGGGCGACCGACCGGACCGGCAGCGAAAGCGATGCTGGCATCCTCGCGTTCACGCGCACCGACGGAGCCAAGACGGTTCTTGTCGTCACCAACGTCCACAACAGCCAGACCAGCGCGACCGAGTTTTCCGGCACCCAGATGAAAGTTCCATTCCCGGCGGGCACTCGTCTCGTCGAAGTTCTGGGCGATCCGCTCGACACCACCAAAGAAAAAACGTATCTGGTGCCAGCGACGGGAACGCTTTCGGTCCGCGTGTCATCGCGCGCGACCAAAGTGCTGGTTCCCGAAGCGGACGCCGCCGGACTCGCCAAATAGCGCCAAAGCTGCGCGGGCGAGCGGGGTCAGCCAAGCAACAGGGTGGCGACGTCGAACAGCGTTTCGACGACGTGGTGGGCATGCGACTGATCTTGGCCGTAGCGATTGCCGACGCGCACGCCGATGCAGTGCATTCCTGCTGACTTTGCCGAAGAGATGCCTGCCGTCGAGTCTTCAATTGCAACACAGTGCGACGGCGAAACCCCGAGTCGCTCGGCGGCCTGCAAATAGGGCACTGGCGACGGCTTGCCAACCGGATATTCGCCGGCGCACAGCGTCGTCGCAAAACAGTCCGCGACGCCGAGCGCGCTCAGCATCAGGTTGGCTTCTGGCCGCGTCGAACCCGTGACGAGCGCAACAGGCCAATGCGACGACAGCTTTCGCACCACTTCGCGCGCACCGGGCAGCACACAGGCACCGTTTTTTTCAAACAGGGCGAGCCGCGCTTTGTACACCGCTTCCTCGAACTCGGTCAGCGACCACGGCAAGCCACCCGCCGCTTTGATGAAAGCATAAATTTCGCCAAAGCCATGCCCGACGACAAAATCACGCTCTTTGGCGGTCATGGGCCGGCCCAGCGGCAAAAGCGCCAGCTCGATCGAGTCCGCTGCCTCTCCTTCGCTATCGACCAGCGTCCCGTCGAGATCGAAACACACTGCCTTTATCTCAAAACCCATACCCATCCTGTTTGTTGTCGGAAAAAATCGGTCCCCGCCGCCCACAGCGGTCCTTCACACTAAACGCTACGTCAAAGAGACCAAAAATTTGTTATCTATTTGCCGCCGTTAACAATCGGCTCGTCGGCCCGAGTGGCGAAATAGGTAAACGCAGAGGACTTAAAATCCTTAGCCGTAACTGGCGTGTGGGTTCGATTCCCGCCTCGGGCAC
>DAORGN010000142.1:0-13031 GCA_035340095.1 Pseudomonadota bacterium
GACAGCACCGTAAAGTCAGCGCCCGCGACATCGCTTAGGCCCTGCGCCAGCGCGTCGTGCATTTTGTTGCGGCGTCCCTCGGAAACCGGTGAATCTGCATCGACTTTTGGGGCAAGCACGGCCAGTCTCGCCGCAAACAGCGACGGGGAAAACAAAAGGACTGCTCCGACGAGAAACAGACGGGCACAAGTTGGGGCGAACATGCGGCCAGTCTAGCATGGCCTTTCTACAAGGGAAGGTGTCTGCTCCCTCGGGTTCGGCATTTTAAATGGGAAGCAAACCGCTCAAGCTGCGGTTGGGTTTGCTGGCTGTTCGGCTGGCGGCTGAACGACGTGCTTTTTGGCGTGAATGACGCGGGTTCGATGTCCCGACCGCGCTGGTGGCAAGGGATCGCTCAGCAGCTTGCGTCGCTTCAGACTTTGCAGCTTGTTGTAGAGCGTTCGCCTCGACAAACCGAGCAGCTTGGCGGTTTCACTGCGATTGCCTCCGCACCAGTTCAGTGCCGCGACGAGCAGCTGTCGTTCTGCTTCGACAAGCGCTGTTCCCACGGGAATTCGGATCACGGCGAGCGCTTCTGCGGACTCGTTTTGGGTGGCTGGGGAAGATCGCAAGCCGCTGTGCGCGGCCCAGTCGGCCAGAACTTGAGCGCTCGCGACCAGCACGTCTGGAACCGCGTGGGATTTCAGCCGTCCGACCAGCATTCGTATCGCCGTCACTGCATCAATTTCGCGGCTGATGTCGCCGTGACAGTCTGGGCATGCGCGAATTTCGTGTAGCCTTCCATCACACAGGCGCAGACCGAGATCCCGTAGTTTTCGCCAGGACTGCTCGTCGGTGCGAAGGGCGGCGTGGGCGAGCTGACCTAGCGGCTGGCTCGGGGTGTTGTGGCTGGCAAGCGGTAGCGAACGACAAGTCATGGATGCCTCGTGGACAGACCGGGGATTTGTCCGGGCCTGGATTGCAGGCACCATGCCAAGCCACTTGCGATGTGGTCGTCCTGGCTGGTTTTCGTCGGAAAGCGAGTGCGGAAATCGTGGAGATGGCGCGATCTGGCTACAAGCCAAAGTCGGTCACGGTCCGGCTCACCGGACTTGGTCAGTCCGCAGTGGGCAAAAAAAAAGAGCCTGCCACTACGAGAGTGACAAGCTCTTTCTTGGACCTTCGCAAGCGATTGCTCACAGAAGGCCCGGCTCACCCACCGAAATTACGGAGGGGGGGCGCCCGCCGGGGTCGCCGGAGCCGGAGCAGGGGCCGGAGCAGCGTTGGCCGGGGCGGTCTGGGCCTTGGGTCCGCAGGCGGCCAGCCCCATCAGGCTGACCATGACGAAAGCAACTACCGTCTTCATTGGATTCTCCTTTTTCTGGAAGGGAGCGCGCACCTTGCGCGAAGCGGGATGGTATGCAGACCTTTCCGTAGGGTCAAGTCCCCTAAACATCTGGCCGGCAAGTGCTGTGCTTATGGGGGGTTGAAATGGCCGTTGGGTATGCGTATCTTGCCGCGCACATTCCGGGCTTTTGCCAAATTGGGCCAGCTCGCCGTCGCGGCGGGAACACAAAAAACCGTAGCTGAGATTCGGTGGAGACACTGCTCGATGATCGAAGTTGAGGACCTCACGAAATACTACGGAGGGAAGCGGGCGATACACGACCTGTGCTTCCAAATTGAAAAGGGCGAGATCGTCGGTTTCCTCGGGCTAAACGGAGCCGGGAAATCGACGACGCTGCGCATCTTGGGCTGTTTGATCCTTCCGTCGTCCGGCGTAGTTCGGATCGACGGGTTGGATCTGGCGGAAGGCGCGCACGAGATTCGCAAGCGGCTTGGTTTTTTGCCTGATACGCCGCCGCTGTACGACGAAATGTCGGTGCAAGACTACCTGCGTTTCGTCGCTGAGCTAAAAGGCGTCGGCAGCAAAAACCTAACGCGCTACATCGGGGATGCACTGTCGATTTGCAATCTGGCCGATGTGGCTGCGGACAACATTTCGACGCTGTCGCACGGTTATCGGCAGCGCGTCGGCCTGGCTCAGTCGCTGGTCCACAAGCCATCGCTGCTGATCCTGGATGAACCGACGAGCGGACTCGATCCGGTTCAGATCGTCGAAATGCGCGAGCTTATCAAGCGACTCGGCGGTGAGCATACGGTGCTGCTGTCGAGCCACATCCTGACCGAAATCAGCCAGACCTGTGACCGACTGCTCGTCATCGATCGAGGAAAGCTAGTTGCCGACGGTACAGAAGAGTCGATTTCGCAGCAAGCCCACGGCAGTGCGCAAGGTGGCGTGCTGGAAGTCGAGCTTGAAGGCGAAGGCGATGCCGTTGCTGACCAAGCGCGTCAGGCGATCGGTCGGGTGCAGGGGGTTATCGTTGCGCGCGTGGTGTCGAAACAGGCGCGGCGCGTGCGACTCGAAGTCGAATGCAGTGATGACAGACGTGCCCAGGTGGCGCGGGCTGTCGTCGAGTCTGGCCTGGGTCTGCTCCATCTTCAGCGCAAAGCGCTCGAACTGGAATCGATCTTCCAGCGCCTGGTTCATCCCTCTCACCCACAGCCTCCAGCGACGTGAGGCCTTTTGAAATGTCAACTGAAGCTCTGAGGTGGCTGCCGTGAAACCCATTGCTCTCATCATTCGACGCGAGCTGGCTGCGTACTTGCGATCTCCGCTTGGCTGGGTCGTGGCGGCGGTGTTGCTGCTCATCGATGGTCTGGCGTTCAACGTCTTTGCCGTCGGAAGTGACACCGCCCGAAAGTCGTCCGAAGTCATCAGCCAGTTTTTCTTCTTTTCTGGCGGTCTGGCCGAGGCTGCAGGCCTGTTTTTGGCGATGCGTCTTATCGCTGAAGAACGCCAAAATGGAACCATCAACCTGCTTTTCTCGTCGCCGATTCGGGACTACCAGATTGTGCTCGGCAAGTTTTTTGCCGCGTTCATCTTCCTGCTCGGCATTCATGTGGTGTCGGTGTACATGCCGCTGATGGTGCTGCTCCACGGCAAGGTGGCCAAGGGCCATCTTGTCGCCGGCTACATTGGCGTGCTGCTGATGGGATCGACGGGCTTGGCGATCGGGATGTTTGCGTCGTCGCTCAGCAAGAGTCAGTTGGTCGCGATTGTCGTTGGGGCTGCGATTTCCGTCGCACTGCTTCTGTCGTGGCTATTGGCTCCCGTCACGGATCGTCCGTTTGACCAGTTCTTTTCGTGGCTGGCGCTGTGGAACAAACACTTCCCGTCGTTCATGCGCGGATCGATCAGCCTGCAAGACGTCGCCTACTACTTGTCGATGACGTATGTCTTTTTGTTTGCGACGACGCGAGTGCTTGAGTCGCGACGGTGGAGCAGCTAGCCATGGCGGAAAAGCGAACCAGCGGCGGTCATCGCCCCAAGTCGATTCAGGTGGTGCTATGGCCCACCGTGCTCTTTTTTGTTGGCTTGTTTGTGCTGTTCCTCGGTGAGCGGATGCTGACGACGGAAGGTCCGCAGAAGGCGGCGGCGATTCTGTCGGCGCTGCTGCTCGTCGCCGGCTTCGTCGGGCTTCTGTCCCGTCGTGGATCGGCCAAAGACGCGGAAGAAAAGCGAGCGCTCGGCTACATGATGTTGTCGGGGCTGCTCGTCATCGTCGGTGTCGTTGTGTACTTGCTGTTTCACTTCAAGTCGCCGGGTCTGCAAGAGTCGCTGCGATCGAGCCTGGGCAAAAACTACGAAAAGTCAGCGAGCATGGCGCAGGTGTTCCTGCCGATGATGGTGCTGCTTGGCGTGCTGCCGCTCGCGTTCATCCAGCAGGCGATTTACTCGATGACCGACGGACAGGGCGGCACCGAAGCCATCGAACCGCACCGCGTTTCGTATGCCGTGCAGAGCGGCTTGTCGGTGGCGCTGGTTGCGATCTTTATCGCCGCGGGCAACTACGTTGTCACCGAGCGCAACACCAAGATCGATCTGGCGCGCTTCCAGAACACCAAGCCGGGGGAAACGACCCGCAAGGTGGTGCAGAGCCTGAGCCGTCCGATCCAAGCGACGCTGTTTTTCCCGACGGCAAATGAAGTGCGCGAACAAGTGCAGCCGTACTTTGATGAGCTTGGCAAGCTGTCGCCGAACTTCCAAGTGCAGATCCTGGATCATGCGCTGGAGCCTGTGCGGGCCAAGGAAATGTCGGTGTCGGGCAACGGCATGATTGTGCTCACGCAGCTCGACGAAAAGGGCAAGCCGGGCAGTCGTGAAACGATCAACATTGGTCTGAGCGTCGACACGGCGCGTGGTCAGCTTCTGGCGTTTGATTCCGACGTGCAAAAGAAGCTGCTGCTGCTGTCTCGTCCGGGTCGGGTGGTGTACTTCACAAGTGGCCACGGCGAGCGATCGTTTGATACCGGCGCGATGGACCTGATGAAAGACGATCTGCGGCTCCCCGTCGGAGCGCTGCGCACGATGATGGTGAACCTGGGGTACGAGGTCCGTTCGCTGTCGGTGCAAAATGGTCTGGCGGGACGGCTGCCGCAGGACGCGGGGCTGGTGGTGATTGCCGGTCCGACTGAGCGCTTTCTGGCCGAAGAGGTGAGTGCGCTGTCGACGTTCATCGAAGAGGGCGGCCACTTGCTATTGCTGCTTGATCCGACGGCGGAACAGACGGCGGTGGATCTGGCGCCGGTGCTAAAGAAAGTGGGGCTTAAGTACACGCCGCAGGTGCTGTGCCATCCGGAAAAATTCGCGGTGCGCACGCACAAAGACAACGATCGCGAAAACATCGTCTCGACGAGCTTCAGCTCGCACGTATCGGTGACGACGCTGTCGCGGAATTCAGGGCGGGCCGGGGTGATTCTGCCCAAGAGCGGCTTCTTCGAGCGTGAGCCGGTGATGCCAGCGGGCGTGCAGCTCGACTTCACCCTGCGGTCGATGCCAAATACGTTCGCGGATACAAACCGGAACTTCCAGCTCGACGCGGGCGAAAAATCCCAGGTGTTCGAGCTGGCGGCGGTGGCACAGAAGCTCTTGGACCCAGGAAAAGATGGCAAGAGCAAGCGCGAGCTGCGGCTGGTTGCGCTGGGATCGGCGGACGCGATGAGCGACGGACTGGTGCCGTGGCTGCCGAACCGCGTGCTGATCATGGACAGCGTCAAGTGGCTGATGCAGGAAGAGGCGATCCTCGGTGAGCCGGTACAGGATCAGGACGTACCGATCGTTCACACCAAAGGCCAAGAGAAGCTGTGGTTCTGGCTGACGACGCTGCTTCTGCCTTCGTTTGTGCTGGGTGTTGGCCTGCTCTATACGCGGTCGGTTCGTCGTCGGAGGTCTTCATGAAGACAGTGAAAGGACAGCAAGGGCTTTCGCCCGTCTATGTGCATGCCGTGCTGGCGACGCTCGCGGTGGGGTTTGCGTATCAGACTTGGACACGGGACCGGACACAGACTCAGACGGACAGCATCGTGGTGCTCGACGTCGCAAAAAAGGAAGTGTCGAGCCTGACGTATGAAGACGAGACCAAACAGGTCATCGTTCAGCGCAAGACGGGCACCGATGGAGAGCCGTATGCGTGGCTGGTCACACGGACCAAGTCCAAGGTGCCGGTGAATCCGCCTGCGCCACCTACACCGCTGGCACCGCCCGCTGCCGTCGCGCCTGCACCGACTGCGGCTCCTGCGGTGCCGATCAAGGCTGGGGCATTCCCGACGGCCAAACCCGCGGCTCCGCCCGTCAAAGGTGGCGACAAGAGCGGCGAGCCTGCGGTTCCTCCGGGTCATCCGCCGCTTCCGTTGGCTGGGCCTGCTCCTGCTGCTGCCCCGACTTCGGTGGCTCCGGCAGTGGCTGCGCCGGCACCGACTCCGCCGCCCGTCGAGATGAAGGAAATCACGACGGTGAAGGAGTACCGCGGCAACGACGGCGCTGTGGAACTGCTGGGTTTGTTTGGTCCGCTCAAAGCGCTGCGCACGCTGGGGGCTGTCGACGAAGCCAAAGCGAAAGAGCTGGGCTTTTCCGGCAGCAAAAAGACACTCACCGTGAGTGCCAAGGGGCTGTCGTATGCCTTTGTGCTGGGTGGGACGAGCTATGGCAGCGGCGATTATTACGTCCGCGACCCCCAAGGTCAGGTGTATTTGCTGTCGCAGCGGATCATTGCGGACTTCGAGTTTTCAGACTCCCGCTTGATGGAGCGTCGACTGCACCGATTCGAGCGCGCCGATATCGATCGCGTCGAAGTGACCGTTGGCACCAAGACGCGGACGTTTGTCCAAGGCAGCCGGCAAAACCCGCAGGCATTCTTTTTTGCCGAGCAAGCGACTCCCGAGAAGCGCGACGACTCGATCAAAAACTGGATGGAAAAGCTGCTGCGACTGGCGATCAGCGACTACGTGGCCCAGGGCGAAGATCCATCGACAGGCGCGGGTGCTTCGTCGATATCTGGTGCGGCCAAAGTTGGCGACGTCATGACGGCTCGTTTTTTCGACGGACGCAAGGAAATCGGGCAGGTGATGCTGTCGCGTTACCCCAACGCGAAAACGAACCAGCCTGAGTACTACGCTCGCACAGAGACGACCATCGGTCAGGTCCATCTTCTGGCTGCCACCGCCGAGAGCGTCGTTCAAGACGCCGAGAAGTGGTAGTGATTCACTTGCTCTTTCGTCCCCCACTTTCAAAAGAAAGTCGTCGCGCATGAACGTCCTGTTTGAAGACGGGGGCGTGCTGCGTGCCGCGGCCCTTTTGTCGGAACAAGCTGGCGCGATCCAGGTGGAGTTCCCCGGCGGCAAACGCGAAAAAGTGCGTGCTGACCGGGTGCTTTTGCACTTCGCCAAACCGCTGCCGCTGGAACTGCTCACCGACGGACAGAAACTGGCGACGGAGGTCGACCGCGAGTTTCTGTGGGAAGTCGCAGGGGACGCAGAGTTTGCTTTTTCGGATTTGGCGCGGGAGTATTTCGGGCATCCACCGACGGCAATTGAATCGGCGGCGATGCTGACCGTGCTGTATGGTTCGCCGTCGCATTTTTCCCGCCGTGGGGTAGGTCGCTTTCAAGCCGTGACGATGGAAGCGCGTCAAGCGGCGGAAAAGGCGGCGGCGCGCAAGCAGAAGCAGCTCGAAAAGCAGACGGCGCTGGCCGATCAGCTCATCGCGGGAGAGCTGCCAAGAGACATCGCGGCTCGGATGCCGCAGGTGCTCTACAAACCGGACCCAAGCTGGATTGAAACCAAGGCGATCCTTCAGGCGTGCGACGCGACGCACATGTCGCCGGCCAAGCTGCTGATTCGCTGTGGGGCGGTCGACGGAAGTCATAGCTTTCATTTGGGGCGTTTTCTTCTCGATTATTTCCCCAAAGGGCGCTCGATCGAGACGACGGCGACGGTTGATCCGCTGCCGGACTTGCCGCTCGCGGATGTGGCGGCGTTTAGCATCGACGATACCTCGACGACGGAAATCGACGATGCCTTCAGCGTGACAAGACAGCGTGATGGCTCGGTTCGCGTCGGAATTCACATTGCGGCGCCAGCGCTAGGGTTTCAGCCGGGGTCGGCACTGGATGAACTGGCACGGTCGCGGCTGTCGACGGTGTACATGCCGGGCGACAAGATCACGATGCTGCCGCCGCAAGCGATAAAGCCCTTCACGCTCCTTGAAGGACACGACTGTCCGGCGGTGTCGCTGTATCTGACGGTCTCTGGAGACGGTTCGTACCGAATTTTGGGCGAAGAGAGTCGACTGGAGCGGGTGCCGATTCGGCGAAACCTGCGCTATCCGGCGATTGACAGCCAGTTTTCCGTCGAAAACATCGCGACTGGGCGGCTTGATTTCGAGTTTGGGCCCGAGCTTTTGTTTTTGTACGAGCTGGCGGGCCGGCTGCAAGCCAGTCGTGGCAAGCCCGAGCAAGAGCAGGTCGACTACATCTTTTCGTTTGTCGACGGGAAAATTGCACTGACGCGGCGGATGCGTGGCGGTCCGCCCGACAAAGTCGTCGCAGAGCTGATGATTTACGTAAACTCGGCGTGGGGAAAGCTGCTCGGCGATCGTGACATCCGCGCGCTGTATCGCGTCCAAGACAGTGGCAAGGTCCGTCTGTCGCTGTATCCGGCGCCACACGCGGGACTTGGCGTTACGCAGTACCTGTGGTCAAGCTCGCCGCTGCGTCGCTACTGCGACTTGGTAAACCAGTGGATTTTGATCGCGCGGCTGTACGAAGAACCGTCGCCGTATGCCGACAATGAAGGGGAACTGCTGAAGCTGATGCGTGACTTCGAGCAGACCTACGGCGCTTACGACGAGTTCCAGCGCAGCATGGAACGCTATTACGGCATCCGGTATCTGGCCCAAGAAGGCATCACGCAGACAACAGCGACGGTGATTCGCGACAATCTGGTGCGGTTTGACTTGGTGCCGATTTGGCAGCGGGTGCCGTCTTTGCCAGAGCTTCCAGCGGGCACCAGCGTCGTTGTCGATGTCGCTCACCTGGATGAGCTGGAGCTGACGCTGCACGCCGAATTCCGACGGAAATCTGACGGCGCAGTTTCGTGAATTTACGGGCCTTCGCGCTTGCCGTAATCGACGCGGACGAGCAAAAGCCCACAAGCGGGCGCGGTCTGCCCAGCGCGCGTTCGATCGCCGGTTTTTAGCAGGGTGGCAATCTCCTCTGTCGATCGCAGGCCACGCCCGGCAGCGACGATGGTGCCGCTCAAGATTCGGACCATGTTTTTCAGGAAAGCGGTGCCCTCGACTTCGATGTAAATGGCCGCGGGATCGTGTGGCGGTACCAGCACGTCGATGCGTTTCATGGTGCGGACGGTGGTTTCGCGCTCACAATCGGCGGCACGAAAGGCCCGGAAGTCATGGCGTCCGACGAGAACTTCCGCAGCGGCGCGCATCTTTTCCAGATCGAGTGGAAAACCAACGTGCCAGTGGTTGCGACAGTGCAGCGGCGATCGAATGTTGCCGTTCCAGATTTGATAGCGATAGAGCTTGCCGCTCGATGAGTGCCGCGCATCGAACGAATCGTCGACGAGTTGAGCAGACACCACCGCCACCGAATCGGGCAGATGGTTGTTTGTGCCATAGACCAGCGCTTTTTCCGGAATCTCTCGTGGCAGCCGAATCGAAACCACCTGGCCCAGTGCATGCACGCCCGAGTCCGTCCGACCGGCAGCGCGACAGATCACCGGCTCTTTGAGGACTTTGCCCAGCGCTTCTTCAAGCGCAGCCTGCACCGACGGTCCGTTAAGCTGCCTTTGCCAGCCACAAAAATCGGTTCCGTCGTAACAAATGTGGAGTCGATAAGTAGGCATGGCCGCGTCCGCAGGCTGGCGTTTATGACGAAACACGCTTCCGCTTGGCAAGACCTTGACGGCGTAGCGTGGGCTCACTATCCTTCGCCGCTCTCGGGCCGATGCGCTAATATCTTCGGCCAACCGGGGGCCTTCCCCCCTGTCGATACGGAGGAAAACTATGGCTGTTCGCATTGGCATCAACGGCTTTGGTCGCATCGGTCGCTGTGTGGTTCGCGCTTGGCAAAAAGACGCCGCCAAGGCGGGCTACGAAATCGTCGCCATCAACGATCTGACGGACACCCCGACGCTGGCTCACCTGCTCAAATACGACTCGGTCCACGGGCGTTTTGACGGCAACGTCACGGTCGACGGAAACAACATCGTTGTCGACGGAAAACCGATCGTAGTCACCGCGGAAAAGGATCTCACCAAGCTCGACTGGCGCAAGCACGGTGTGGAGATCGTCCTCGAGTGCACTGGCGTCTTCACCGACGCACCAAAAGCGCGCACCCACATCGACGTCGGCGGCGCCAAAAAAGTGCTGATCTCGGCCCCGGCCAAGGGTCCGGACATCACGATCGCGCTCGGCATCAACCAAGACCAGTATCAGCACGACAAGCATCACGTCATCTCGAACGCTTCGTGCACCACCAACTGCCTCGCTCCGGTTGCCAAGGTTCTCCTCGACAACTTCGGCATCGTGAGCGGCATGATGACGACGATCCACAGCTACACAAACGACCAGCGCATCCTGGACCTGCCGCACAAAGACCTGCGACGGGCCCGTGCGGCGGCGCTGTCGATGATCCCGACTACGACGGGAGCCGCGAAAGCGCTGTCGGAAGTGATTCCGGCGCTCAAAGGCAAGCTCGACGGATACGCGATGCGCGTGCCGACGCCGAACGTCTCGGTGGTTGACTTCACCGTGCGCCTGGAAAAACCAGCGACGGTGGAACAGATCAATGCGGCGTTTCGCGCTGCGGCGGAAAATCCGGCGTTCCGAGGCGTGCTTGCGGTCAGCAGTGAACCCACGGTGTCGTGCGACTACAACGGCGATCCACACTCGGCAACGGTGGACCTCGGATCGACGCAGATGGTCGGCGACATGGCCAAGGTGTTGGCTTGGTACGACAACGAAATGGGCTACTCGAACCGGCTGTATGAGCTGGCGAAGCTGGTTTCGGAAAAGTCGCAGTCGGCCTAACTTCGCGAGGAGCAGATCATGGCGACCATTCGCAAGGTGTCCGAACTGGACGTGACGGGCAAGCGGGTCTTTGTCCGCGTTGATTTCAACGTGCCGCAGAACGACAAGGGCGAAATCACCGACGATACCCGCATTCGTGCGGCACTGCCGACGATTCGCAACCTCGTCGAACGCGGCGCGCGGGTGATCCTGGGATCGCACCTGGGTCGACCGAAAGGCAAGACGCCCAGTCTGACCATGCTTCCCGTTGGACAGCGTCTTGCGGAGCTGCTGGCGCCACAGGTCAAAGAGATCAAGCTCTGCGACGAAGTGGTTGGCGACGGTGTTCGCAAGGTGATTGCTGATCTGCGCGACGGGGAAATTGCGCTACTTGAAAACCTGCGCTGGGAGCCAGGCGAAGAAAAGAACGACGAGACACTGTCGAAAGCGCTCGCCTCACTTGCCGAGGTGTACGTTAACGACGCTTTTGGGACGGCTCATCGGGCGCACTGCTCGACGGCGGGTATGGTCAAGCACTTTGCCCCCGGAAAGCGCGGCGCGGGCTTTTTGATGCTGCGCGAGGTCGAGTTTCTGTCTCGGCTTTTGCACAACGTCGAGCGTCCGTATGTCGTCGTGATCGGCGGCGCCAAAGTGTCGGACAAGATCAACGTCCTCACCAACTTGGCGAGCTGCGCGAGCAGCGTGCTGATTGGCGGCGCGATGGCGAACACCTTCCTCGCTGCGGAGGGCAAAAACCTCGGCAAGTCCAAGCTGGAAGCGGACAAGCTGCAAGTCGCCAAACAGTTCCTCGATCGCTGTGCGCGCGACGGGGTGGATATCGTGCTGCCGACCGATCTGGTGGTCGCTCCGTCGATTGATGCGGCTGAAGGAACCGTTGTCGCGGTCGATGCGGTGCCGAGTGATCAAATGGCGCTCGACATCGGTCCGGCATCGGCACGCGAGTTTGCGAGCCTGATCCGCGAGGCCAAGACGGTGTTCTGGAATGGACCGCTAGGGCTGTTCGAAAAGAAGCCGTTTGCCGCCGGAACGTTTGCGATCGCGCGGGCGCTGGCGGAATGTGCGGGCACGACGGTGGTTGGGGGCGGCGATTCCGTCGCGGCGGTTTCAGATGCCGGCGTCGAATCGAAAGTCAGCCATGTCTCGACGGGCGGCGGCGCATCGTTGGAATTCGTCGAAGGCCAGACGCTGCCGGGCATCGCTGCACTTTATGAACCGGAGAGCGCGCAATGAGCCGCTCAGCTCTCATCGTCGGCAACTGGAAAATGTACAAGACCGTTGCTGAAGGTCTTGAACTGGCGACCGCAGTCAAAAATGCGGTTGCCCCCACGGTCCGTGGTCGCGAAGTCGCCGTTGCGATTGCGCCACCGTTTCCCTCGCTGTATCCGATTGGCAAACGACTCGAAGGCTCGACGGTGGCCCTGGCCGCGCAGGACTGCTTTTGGGAAAATCAGGGTGCGTTCACGGGCGAAGTCTCAGCGGCGATGCTTGCCGATGTGGGCTGCAAGTTCGTGATCATTGGTCACTCGGAACGCCGTCAGCACTTTGGCGAGACGGATGCAGCGGTCAATCTAAAAGCCAAAGCGGTGCTAAAAGCCGGTCTGTTGCCGATTGTCTGCGTCGGAGAGACCGAAAAAGAACGCGACGCCGGCGAAATGAGAGGCCGGATCATCGCGCAGCTTGCCGAAGGACTGTTCGGTTTCACGCCCGACATGATGCAGCGGACGGTGATTGCCTACGAACCGGTCTGGGCGATTGGTACGGGTCGGGTGGCGACGACCGCGCAGGCCCAGGAAGTCCACGCGCTTATCCGTCAGTATCTGCACGCACAGCTTGGCGAAGTGGCGGGCTCTGTACGAATCTTGTACGGTGGCTCGGTAAAACCAAATAATATCGCCGGGTTAATGGCGCAGCCCGATGTCGATGGCGCACTCGTCGGCGGTGCTTCCCTTCGGGCAGAAGAATTCTTGCAGATCGTTCGCTTTCACGAGGCTCCAGACGCAACATGATGACCTTGCTCTACACCATCCACGTCCTCGTCTGCCTGTTCCTGATGCTGGTGATTTTGCTCCAGGCAGGCAAAGGCGGAGGCATGGGCGCTCTTGGGTCGGGGGCGACCCAGCAAGTCTTTGGCGGTCGAGGCGCCAGCAATTTCCTCGAGCGCTTGACGACCGCGACGGCAGTTGTGTTCATGCTGACGGCGGTCACGCTGTCGTACATCAACAGCCAGTCAGAATCGGACAAGCTGGCGAAGCTATCGGCCAAGAAAAAATCCGACGAAAAGAGCGCGAAGAAAAAAGCCGAAGATTCGCTGAAGCAGCAGGTTGAAAAGCGGGCTGCGGAAGAAAAAGCGGCGGAGCAGAAGGCGCTGGAAGAAAAGCTGAAAGCCGCGGCTGCTGCGGCGGCTGCTGCCACTTCGGATGGTGGTGCGGATGCTTCGACGGGAGCTGCGGTGCCTGGTGTCCCGAGTGCGGCTCCGACTGCTCCGGGCGCGGCGCCTGCTGCCCAGCCGGGGGCTCCCAAGCTCACGGTAACGGCGACTCCTCCTGCGGCTCCGACTGCAGCCAAGCCCGCAACTGGTGTTCCAGCCCCGGTTGCGAACCCA
>DAORGN010000143.1:0-12942 GCA_035340095.1 Pseudomonadota bacterium
GGTGTGGCACTGACCGTCGAATATGATCCAGTCGTGCTGGCATTGGAAGATGAAAACAGCGACGAGGAGTCCGCAAAAACGGTGTCCGCAGAAGCGGTCGTGACCGATGCTGCGGCGCAACCGGCGCACCTTTCCCCGAAAACCGTCGTCGACATCGGCACTGGCAGCGGGGCGATTGCGATTTCGATAAAGCATGAGCGTCCCAGCGTGCGCATGCTGGCGATCGATCGCAGTCGTGCGGCTCTCGATGTGGCCGAGCAGAACGCCGCGAAACTGGCAGTGGCGATCGAATTTTTTGAAGGCGATCTACTTGCGGCACTTCCCGACGGACAGCGTGTGGATCTGATCCTGGCGAATCTTCCGTATATTCCGACGGCGGACATAGCGCAGCTCGACAAAGACGTGCAGAGCGAACCGAAGCTGGCGCTCGACGGTGGACCTGATGGACTTGTGCTGATCCGGCGGCTTTGTGCGATGGCTCCGGCGCGGCTATCCCCCGGCGGCAGCATCTTGCTGGAAGTTGGCCAAGGACAGGCGCCTGCCGTCGAACAGATCCTGGCAGACCGAGGCTTTGTCAACGTGCGGAGCTTGCTTGACTTGGCGAAAATCGCGCGAATCGTGTGCGGGAAGCTTCCGACGCAGACAGAGGGTGTTTCCCATGACTGAGCTTCCAGTTGGCTGGTTTTTGTCGCTGCTTTTGGGAGCCCGTCACGCGCTGGAACCGGATCACGTCGCTGCGGTCACGACGATGCTGACGACGGAGCGGGGCCGACCGGCTGCGCTGGGCGTGCTGTGGGGGGCCGGGCATGCGCTGGCGCTGTTTGGCATGGCAACGACGCTTTCGCTGCTCGAAAGGCAGCTTTCGCCGGAATGGGCCGATCGGTGTGAACTGCTCGTCGGTGGAATGTTGATTTTCCTGGGCGGACGGGCGGTGATCTTGGTGCTGCGTGCGCTTCACGAGGGGCGACAAGGGCTTTTGCACACGCACTCGCACGGCGGGGCTCGTCACGTTCACAGCGGACCGCTCGGGCACGTTCACATCGGCGGTTACACGTTTGCGCATCGGCCCCTGCTCGTCGGGCTCTTTCATGGTCTGGCCGGTTCGGGCGCGCTGACTGCGCTTGTGTCGACGAAGATGCCGGGCATTTGGGATCGTCTGGCGTATGTTTCGCTGTTTGGGATTGGCTCGATGCTGGGAATGGGCGCGCTGGCGGGGCTCTTGGGCTGGCCGCTGTCGCGCTGGCTGGCTGCCCGTCCTTTGGTTGGTCAGCTTCTCACCGTGACGGCAGGCATTCTGTCGATGGGTCTTGGGGTGCTGTGGAGTCTTCCGATCGTCGACCGGCTGTGGTCCGGTAGTTAGGATGCCGAGCATGAAGGCGCGGATTACACACTTGTTTCCACTTCTGCTAGGGCTGCTGTGGCCGTCTTTGTGCCAAGCCGACGTGGCGACGAAAAACTTGCCGCCAGCGGTCTACGCGGCGCCGCTCGGTGAACCCCTGCCACCGTCGCTCGCCGAATCGCTTGGTCCGACCGTGCGCTTCATCGAGCCAGGACCGGTTCGCCAGGCGGCTGCCCAGGTCGTCGAGGCGCGGGCCGCCATCGCCAGTCTGCGCTGCTCGGAAGTCGTGCCCAGGCTGCGCACGGCGGGCGATGCGCTGCTTGGTGAAGTGCCGATCCAGAACGGCATGGCCGTGGCCCGTGATCTGTTTGGACTTTTGCTGTTGTGTGCCGACCGGATTGGCGATGTGCCGTCAGCAGAACGTGCGGCCCGGTTTTTGGCGACCCAGAAAGATCCTCTGCCTGCCGATTTGGCGCTGATTCTGCCGCGCTATCAGCAGAGCGGTATCTTTGGTCCGCCGCGGGCGCCGGTGAAGGTCGAAAGCGATCCGTCGGGAGCGACGGTGATGCGCAACGACCAAGTAATGGGGACGACGCCGCTGACCATCGATGGTGGCCGTCCCGATGTCGATTTTCTGACGCTGGAACTGCCTGGAATGCGCAAGCTGCGTCGTCCACTCGGCAGTGGCGAAAACCTGTTTTTGTCCCTGCGTCCCGAGGATCGGCTGCCGCTTCTGTTCGATCAGGTCGCGGGACTGCCCATCGGCAGCGAGCAGCAGACCGCAGTGCTCAAGGAACTGGCCGGATCACCGGCGGTGGCGACGCAAGTCGGGACGCGGCTGCTGGTCTTTGGGCCCAAGCTGCGCGATGGCAAACCGGTGGTCGGCGAATCGCTTGTGGCACGGGTGTTCGACTTTGCCCGGAAAGACTGGCTGGCCAATCAAACCGAAATCCCGAGCGGAAATGCTGCATCCCAGGCCGCCGCGCTGGCTGCGGTGCTGTCGACAAACGGGCCAGCGCCAGCCGCGCAAACCGTCACCGCTGCGGCCACGCCTGCTGGTGTTCAACCTGTGACGGCGACGAATGCAAAAGGGACAGCCCCAGCCCCGGCGGAAAAGTCATCTGGATCGAAGCTGCCTTTTGCGAAGACCAAGTGGTACACCTGGGTGGTGGCGGGCGGCGTGGCGGCGCTGATTGGTGGCCTTCTTATCGCGGAGCGTTTTTCCAAAGACAAGCTCACCGTGACGGCCACGCACTGATTCGCAGGCCGACCCGGCGCAAATGCAGAGCGGGCGAAATCCGGCAGTTTTTACGGCTTGGTTTCGCTCGATTTGCCGTCGACTTTTTCGGCTGGGTTTTGCCGAAGCCACTGCTTTGCGCGACCTCGTGTGAGCGCGCCTTCCAGGTCGATCACGTTGCGACGGCCAAGCTCTTCCAACATGGTGCGGGCTTTGGGCATGTCGATCTGCTCGCCCGGCTTGCCACCACCGAGCGCGAGCGCCAGCGCCAGCCGTCCCGTGGGTCGTGTGCTCTGCGACAGATGCTCGACGACTTTTTGACGGTCGCCACTGCGCGCGGCCAGTTCCCCGCGCAGGTCTTCGGCGCTGCGCTGTCCCGGTTTGCCGCGCAGCGTTTTTTCGATGTCATCAGCGCGTTCTTTGGCCAGGTCGCGCTCGCCGATCGAGTACAAAAGCAGCGCCCGCAGCCACAGCAAGTCGGCGGCAAAGCGTGACTTTTCCTCGTCAGTCAGCGTCGGTGCCGCTTTGTCCGCGAGCGCTTTGTCGGTCGGTTTTGCGGAATCGTTTTTGTCGTCCGTCGCCGCCTGGTCGCTCGGCAGCAGATCGCGGATCTGACCGATGGTCTTGACCGCGTCGCTTTGTGCGCCGCGCTCGAACTGAAGCCGCGCCAGCTCCAGCAGCGTCTGAACCTGATCGGCACGTCGCGAGAGCTTTTTCGACAGCTCCAGCTCCGTTAGCAGATCCTTTTCTGCTTCCTGTAACGCTTTGGGCGTCGGCAGCCCCAGTCCTTCAAACAACCGACTTCGCGACAGCCGCAGCGCTGCTTCGTGGTGCTCGCTCGGGTCGGGAGACGACAAAACCGCCGAATAGGCTTTGCGCGCCAAAAGTGGATTGCCCTGCAAAAGCAGCGCATCGCCAAGCCGCAGGTTTCCGCGCAAAAACTTGGCGTCGACTTCGAGCGACTTGCGGGCGGCCTCAACCGCGGCACCCAGCTCGCCTTTGCGGAGCAGCAGCATCGCATGCGAGTCGTGCGCATTCGGTTCTTTGGGGTGAAGCTCGACGTATTTGGCAAACTCTTTGGCCGCTTCCTCGACGTTGTCGCGGCGCAGCGCCAAGTGCCCCAGCGCGTTGTGCGCCGGACCAAATTTGCCATCCAGCTCCAGCGTTTTTTTCAGATCCGTCTGTGCCCCGTCGAGATCGCCAAACCGATAGCGAAGCAGTCCGCGGTAGTAGTGCGCGTGCTTGTCCGCCGGGAGCAGCGCGGCCATCGCTTCAAACGCCGCCCGTGCGACTTGTCGCTGATCTTCGGCCAGCGCAATCATCCCTTCGATGAGCAAGCGCTCGCCTTCACTGACGGGGCGCGTGATCTCTTTGGCCGCCGTGAGATGTCGCTTTTGCACAAGTGGCTGACCGCTCGACTGCGCCAGGAGCGCATGGGCCAGCGCCAGCTTGTCGTCTTTTTCGATGGCCTCGCTGCAGCGCTGGCGGACGACATCCTGTCGGAAGTGATCCATCGCATCCAGGCAGGCCGAGAGCGCGTTTTTGGCCTCTTCGCTTGAGGCGGTCAGGACCAGCTTCGTTTCGGTGGCGGTTTGCGCTGAACTGGCTGGGTTCCGCTGCGGATCGGCTTGGCCGGGGTACGGCGCCGGATTCGGATAGCCGGTTGCACTCGGTGGACTGCCCGGATAAGGCTGGTTCGGGTAAGGCTGAGCGCCCGGATAAGGCTGGTTCGGGTAAGGCTGGTTCGGGTAAGGCTGAGCGCCCGGATTCGGTTGGCCGCCCGGATAAGGCTGAGCACCCGGATAAGGCTGGTTCGGGTTCCCGTACTGCGTCGGCTGCGGATAGGTTGGCTGCGGATAGGTTGGCTGCGGATAGCCGTACTGCGGATAGCCGGTGGGCGTTTCTTGCTGTGCAAATGCAAGCGTGGGCACCGTCACTAGCAGCGCCAGGAATCCCCTGGTTATGGTCAGTCGATTCATCGGAGGCCTCGCTGCGCTCGTTTTACTACGGCACCGCGTGTGTGTCCGCAGCGAGCGCGCTATTTGGGTGATTTGTTGCCAGCGCCCAGAGAGGACTGGCTGGCTTGCAGCGTAAAGTTTTGTCCGGCGCGCACGGTCTGGCGGGTGACAAACTCATCGAAGCCGGTTTTTACGACGCGCACGGATACGGACCACTCGGGGGCGCCTGTGGCCGACGAGATTTCGTGCTGAATTTCGCCGCCGCCCGGAATGGTGCCGATTTCGACAAAATCGACCGACACTTTTGATCCTGGCAGACCCCGAATGGTAAGCCGCGCCGGTCCTTTGGGGCGCTGTGCCGCCGACACGCCAGGATTGTTGGCGACCGCGGGTACAGGTCCCGGCCCGCCTGCCTGTGGCCACAGCAAAAGCAGCGCGAGCACCGCCACACCAATCGCCGCACCGGCAAAGATGAACACCAGCCGCCGAAGCTGACCACCCGCAGGTGGACGCGCGACTTCGTAGGCCGGAGGCGCCGTCTGGGTGAATCCCCCAGCGTGCATGTGTATGCCACTGACCATCGGGTTTGCGATCATTCCCGACGGACCAATCGCCATTTGAGCACTGACCATACCCGACGGACTCATCGCCAAAGGAGCGCTGATGATTCCACTCTGATGCAGTCCCATCGGCGCTTGCACTTGGCCCGGTACGCCATATGGACCCGGCTGCATCATCATAGGTGGTGCATATCCGGGGGCGCCCATGCCCATTCCTTGCGGAATCACCGATGGTGGAAAGCCCGCCGAGCGCATCGACATCGACGGGTCTTGCACGGGCGGCGGTGGGGTGACGGCTAGCTCGCCATCAATCGCTTGGGCAAACTCGGTCATCGACTGAAAACGACGGGCGCGATCTTTGTCCATCGCCCGCAGACAGATCGCTTCGATGTCAGTCGGGATGTTGCGGTTGCGACGGCTCGGCGGTTCCGGTGCCTCGAACATGTGCTTGGTCAGCGTGCCCATGTACGTTTCGGCGTGGAATGGCACTTTGCCCGTCAGCATTTCGTACAGGATGCAGCCGAGCGCGTAGATGTCGACGCGATGATCGGGGGTTTCGCCACGCGCTTGCTCGGGGGACATGTACTCGGCGGTGCCGAAGATCATGCCGCTCTGCGTCAGTCGATTGCCGGTGCCGGCGCCACCACCGGGCTTGGCGTTGCCGGCCTCCATCGTCGTCATCTTCGCAATGCCGAAGTCGAGGATCTTTACGAAGTCGCTTTTGCCCTCTTTGTCGACGAGGTAGATGTTTTCCGGTTTCAGGTCGCGGTGGACGATGCCCTTGGCGTGTGCCGCTGCGAGTGCCCGACAGAGCTGCCCCATGATGTGACGGATGCGCGGAATCGGCAGCGACCCGGCTTCTTGAATGGCGTGCGCCAGATCGTGGCCTTCGAGAAACTCCATCGTGAAGAAGACGGAGCCGGAAGCGGTCTCGCCGAAGTCATGAACCTCGACGATGTTTTCGTGACCGATGCGGGCTGCGGCGCGGGCTTCCTGAATGAAGCGCTGGACCAGATCGGGTTTCGATGCAAAGTCTTGCGACAGGATCTTGATGGCGACCCGTCGCTCGATCATCACATGCTCTGCCAAATAGACCGCACCCATGCCCCCAGCACCGAGCTTTTTGATGATCTTGTAGCGGTCGTTGAGCAGCATCCCGATGTACGGGTCCTGCACCTCGGCCAGCTGTTTCAAGACGGCTGCTTCGCGGGCGTCGAGCGAGTGTCCGCCAGGTGACGAATCCTTCGCCCCTTTCGTGCCCGGTGGCGACGCAGCGTCGTCTGGTTTGGGTGGATTTGGCACTGTAGTGCCAGGTTATCACAACCGGAATGCCGGAACCATCGCCGAAGCGGCTCGGCGCTGGGCGGCCAAAGTGACGCGGACTACTTCCCGCGTGAGAACGGATCGCGAAGACCGGTGGGAAGCGAGCCGCCGGATTTTTCGGGAGACCCGGTCTTTCCGCCGTTCTTTTTGCCCGCGTCATTTTTGGGTGCGGACGGTTTGCTGCCGGATTTTTTGGCGTCGCCGGACTTGCTGCGACCGCCGCCGGTCTTTTCGAGCGGCACGTCGACGTCCTGGTCTTTTTCCGGCAGCATGTCCTCACTGTAGCTCTCGAAGCCCTTCCGACGCAGCTCCAGATGCAGCGGCTGCCCTTTTTTGTGGGCAATCCGCAGCGGGGTAATGCCGCGCACGTCTCCGTCGACCACCACTTCTGCTCCCGGCGGCTTGGTGGTGATCATCAGGTACACGGGCCCGGCTTCTTCCGCTTTGGGTGGCGGCGGCGGCGTAATCGGTTCGCTTGGCTTCACCAGCGGCTTGGGCAGTGGTGGCGGCGGCACGACCGGCTTTGGCTGTTCCTGGAAGAGCAGGAAGTACAGCAGCAAGCCGATGACTGCGACGAGCACAATGGCGACGCCGATGAGCACCGGCTTGACGCCCTTGGAATCGACAGTCTGGCTCTTGCCGGTCGGGCGCGGCGGGGTGGGGGCCACCATCGGTGGGAAGCCCGCCATCGGCTGCGCATACATCGCCGGCGCCATCGGCTGCTGGAACCCCGGCTGCGGCGGATATCCTGGCATGACCGGCGGCTGGGCCACGGGCGCGACTGGCGGCGGAGCCTGAGGGGCCGCCATGCCTGGATCGTCGATGACGATCCGTCCGCCTTTCATCTCTTGCTCGACCTGGGTGAGCGCCTGTTCCAGTTCCTTCATCGACGGGAATCGCGCTTCTGGCTTTTTGGCCATTGCACGAATCACCACAGCATCGAGAGAACCGGGAATTTTCAGCTCTGGTTTGCGCTTGCGCGGCGGAATGATCGGCTCAAAGACGTGCTTGGTCAGCGTCTGCGCCGGTCGTTCACCCAAAAATGGCACAACTCCCGTCAGCATCTCGTACATGATGCAGCCGGTGGCGTACTGATCGACGCGGTGATCGGTCTCTTGGCCGGTGGCCTGCTCGGGCGACATGTACTCTGGTGTTCCGAGCACCATGCCGACCTGGGTGAGTTTTTGCCCCGAGCCGACTTTGGCGATGCCGAAGTCGACGATCTTTACAAAGTCTTTTTGTCCCTCGCGCTCGAGGAGAAAGATGTTTTCCGGTTTGAGGTCGCGGTGGACGATGCCCTTGGTGTGCGCCGCGTTCAGACCGCGTGCCATCTGTGCTGCGATCAAACAGACGCGCGCTGGGTCCAGCGGTCCTTCCAAAATCGCTTGCGCCAGCGTCTGTCCCTGGAGAAACTCCATCACGAAATAGGCGTGTCCGTCGGGAAGAACGCCGAAATCGGTGATGTCGACGATGTTGCTGTGGCCGATCTTCGAAGCGGACTTGGCTTCTTGGATGAAGCGCTGCACCGCCGCCGTGTCCTGTGCTGCCTCTTTGCGCAGGATTTTTATCGCCACCGGCTTGTCGATGAGCACATGGCGGGCCTTGTAGACCACGCCCATGCCGCCTTCACCCAGCCGCGCTTCGATGGCATATCGACCATCGATTGTGGTGCCAAGCAGCGGGTCTGCCTCGACTTCTTTGGGGCCCGAGGTGCTGGGCAGAGGAGACCCATCCCGAGGGCAAAACTCAAGCACGTCCGGGTACTTGATCTGACACTGGGGACAAGTCTTCACAGCCGGCTCAGCTTACCTTTCTTCGCTACTTACGGTCAATCGGGGGCTTGCGATGTGCCCTGCCGTTTTCGTGGTTTTCGATGGTGAGAATACAGGTTTTGCTGTTTTTAAGGTCGCCGGTTGCGTGAGGCAGGTTACTCCAGGCCACGGTCGCGCAGTTCGTCGTCGTCTTCACCGCGCAAGTGACCTAGCTCGTGCAGCAGGGTGGTTCGTACCTGATCGCGCAGCTCTTCTTGTGTCGATACAATCCGCAGCAGATTTTTTCGATACAGCACAATCGACCGTGGCTCACTGTCGGGCACACCTGCGGGGAGTCCGCGATAAAGGCCAACAATCGTCGGTGAAAGCGTCGGTTCATCCACCGTCAAGTCTTCGATCGCTGGCAGGTCGGTCAGCTCCAGCCGCACTTTGCGCAAGTCATCGCGATCCGTCGGTGAAAGCGCCGTAACTTCCTCGGCGACCATCTTTTGGAACTGGCTCTTGCTGACGGGCAGTGGCTCGGGAAAATCCGCCGGAGCCAGCTTGCGGGCCGTCGCCAGTTCCTTTTCGGCGTTCCCATCCCCCAGCATTTCAAGCACCAGGCCAAGCTGATGATGCGACCAGGCGTCGTCGGGCATTCGCCGGGTTAGATCGGAAAATGTGGTCTGCGCTTCTTTGAGCCGACACAGATCGAACAACACCAGGCCGCGCTCATAGCGTGCCTGATCGCTGTCCGTCAGGGTGATCGCTTCGTCGAGCACACCGAGCGCCAGCCGTGCCCGTCCGAGGTCTGACAGCGCCTGTCCTTCCAGCAAAAGCAGCCGTCCCAGAAGCGATCGCTGCCTCTCGCTGCTCGGGCGTGGCGTTCGATCCGGTCGCTCGGAACGGGTGGCTTTGCTCGCCTTGGGGCCGCTGGCTTGGCCCCGCTTGGTCGGGGACGCAGCGACGGCGATGGTGGTGCGGCGGTCGGGTTTGGCGTTCGCGCGGCGCAGCACTGCTTTGCCGTGACGGACGTAAGCGAGCCCAATCAGGGTATTTTCCGTGCTCGGCGACAGGTGGTGGATGTAAAGCTCCGCCGCAGCTGCCAAGGTTTCCGGGTCGTCAGGATCGATGGCCAGCGCATGGGTGAATGCACGCTGGGCTTCGTCTTTGCGATCAAGTCCAAGCAGAGCAAGTCCGCGGTTGTGGTGCGCTTCGACGGACTGTTCGTCTTTTCGCAGCGCTTCTTCGGTGCAGGCCAGTGCGTCTCGCAGCAGACGGGGCGGATCGGGCTCTTTGTCTTTGCCGGTGCAGACGCGCGGCTGCTCGCTCGCTTGTTCGAGCCGGTCAGCGGCGCGATCCAGCAGTGCCGCAATCGATCGTGGCGGCGACAGCGCCGAGTCTTCGGGAAAACAGCGCTGGAGCGGCTCGGGGGGTTTGGTTTTCGCGTGATCCGACGATTTGCTCGTCGCTGCGTGGGCTGGGCTTTCAGCATCGGGCCTTGTCGTCCCTGCATCAGCAGAAGCAGTCGCCGGAGTGGTGACGGTTTCTCGACGGCAATTCGCACCCAGCAGCAGCAAAGCCACGAGCGCGACAGAACGACAGGAAAAAGAGACGGTACGCAACGTCGCCATTATTGCAAAAAGTTCGGCAGCGACAACCCTCGCGACGGAAAAAGCCGCAAACGGCAAGTCGTTTGGTCGCATGCGAAAGCCGTTTGGCTTGAGCCCCGCCAAAGGTCGCGCATAATCCGCACATGCTCCTGCGCTTTTTTTTCCGACTGCGAGAAGTCGGTTTGCCGACGTCGCTGACGGAATATTTGACCTTGCTCGAGGCGCTCAAGCAGCGGGTGGTTTCGCTGAGTGTCGATGATTTCTACTTTTTGTCCCGATCGTGTCTGGTCAAAGACGAGCGGCACCTGGATCGTTTCGATCGCGTGTTTGGCGAGACGTTTTCGGGGTTGGAATCGCTTGCCGATCCGCAGACGGGCGCCGCGATACCGGAAGAGTGGCTGCGCAAGCTGGCGGAAAAGCTGCTTTCTCCCGAAGAAATGGCGCAGATTCAAGCGCTTGGGGGCTTTGACAAGCTGATGGAGCGGCTCGCCGAGCTGCTCAAAGAACAGCACGAGCGACACCAAGGCGGAAATCGGTTTATCGGTACGGCGGGCACGTCGCCGTTTGGCGCCTATGGCTATAACCCCGAGGGTGTGCGGATTGGTCAAGATCGCTCGCGCCATCGCAAAGCGGTCAAGGTCTGGGACAAGCGAGAGTTCAAAAACCTCGACGACAACATCGAGCTGGGAATCCGCAACATTCAGGTCGGTCTGCGGCGGCTGCGGCGTTTTGCCCGGCAAGGCGCAGCGACGGAGCTTGATCTGCCGGGGACGATCTCTAAAACGGCGGAAAATGCCGGTTTTCTCGATCTGCAGATGGTGCCCGAGCGGCACAACACGGTGAAAGTGCTGCTGCTGCTCGACATCGGTGGATCGATGGATGATCACGTCCAGTCCTGTGCCGAGCTGTTTTCCGCCGCGCGCACCGAGTTCAAGCACCTGATGCACTACTACTTCCATAACTGCGTATATGAATCGTTATGGAAAGACAACGCACGGCGTTCGACGGAACGCACGCCGACGCACGACGTGATGCATACCTATCCCGACGACTACAAGCTGATCTTCGTCGGCGATGCGGCGATGAGTCCGTATGAAATCGTCCAGCGTGGCGGCAGCGTCGAGCACTGGAACGAAGAGTCGGGGGCGGTGTGGATGCAGCGTCTGCTCGATACCTATCCGCACGCGGTGTGGCTCAATCCGCTGCCCGAGGCCGCTTGGCAGCACTATCAGTCAGTCGAAATGGTGCGGCATCTGATGCACGGACGGATGTATCCACTGACGCTGCACGGGCTCGACGATGCGATTCGTGAGCTCAGCCACTAACGATCAGGGACGGGGCAGGTTGCAGGTGCCGGGGCTCGAGTAACAGGCGCTGTTTACGCAGTAGCCTGAGCAGTCACGGCTCGTTGCACAGGGCTTGCGGCTGCACTTGCCGGCGTCGCAGCGAAAATCGGTCGGACAGTCACTGGCGCTGACACAGGCCTTGGGCTCGCAGCGGTGGTTTGCGGCGCAGCGCTGGCCTTCACTGCATTCGCTGTCCGCCGCGCAGCCATTTGTGCAGACGGTTTCGCCGCCGCACAGGCAGAGCGCCGGGGTGTTTGTGCAAATCGCGGTCGGTCCAGTGGCCGCACAGGCGGCGTCGCTGGTGCAGATTTCCGATGGCAGTGGCCGGCGACAGATTCCGCAGCCGGCAAACTGACCGGGGGACAGGCAAGTGCCTTCGGCGGGCGTACATTCTTGTTCGGTGGCGCAGCGGCCCATGGGGATGGGCTTGGGCGGGCTGTCACACGCGGAAATCAGCAGGGCAGCGAGAGCAAAGGCCGTACACAACATGGCTCGTTTCATGGGAAGTCTCCTTGGGCTGGCGGATTCGATTATCGGTTGGCCCGGCGGCTTTGCTTGGCTGCCACAGCGTCGTTTTTTCCGTCGACAAGTGCTGCGGATGAATTCCTTTCTCGACGAAAAGAGGGTGACGGGAAAATTTTGCGGATTTGTGCTTAATTCGTAGCCACATTCATGCACGAAAGTACGCCCGCTCTTCCTGCTTCTGGCAGGTCACCGACGGCAACCCCCTCAAGTCGTTCGCTTGGAAATTCCCCCTCTTCACCGGGCAATGCTCCGACCGCTCACTCGCACGGCCACGGTCCCAAAATCGAAAACACGTCCGACCTTGTGAAAGTTTCGTTGGCGGCGCTCGGCGTCGTCTATGGCGACATCGGCACGTCGCCGCTGTACGCCTTCAAAGAGTGTTTCACCGGGGAACACGGCGTTCCCGTCGACCCGGCCAACGTCTTTGGCATCCTGTCGCTGATTTTTTGGTCGCTGACGCTCGTCGTCGTCTTCAAGTACATGACGTTCATCATGCGCGCCGACAACCACGGGGAAGGCGGCATTCTGTCGCTTTTGGCAGTGCTGGCGCCGCGTGGCAATGTCGACAAGCGAGCGATTGGCCGGCTTTCGCTGGTGCTGTTCGGTCTGTTTGGTTCGGCGCTGCTCTACGGTGACGGCATCATCACGCCGGTCATCTCGGTGTTTTCGGCGGTCGAAGGTGTGCAGGTCTACGCGCCGATGATAGGGACTGGCAAGTTTGCGGTGTCGACGGCGAGCCTGGTGATGCCGCTCACTGCGTCGATCCTGGTCTTGCTGTTTCTGATGCAAAAACGTGGCACCGCAGGCGTTGGCGCATTGTTCGGCCCGGTGATGATGGTGTGGTTTTTTGCGATTGCACTGTTCGGTATCGTCGGTGTCATCCGCAATCCGAGCGTGCTTTGGGCGATGAATCCCATCCACGCCATTCGGTTTTTCGTTCAGCACAAAATGCACGGCTTTTTGGCGCTGGGTGCCGTCGTGCTGTGCGTGACGGGAGGGGAAGCGCTGTACGCCGACATGGGCCACTTTGGTCAGCGCTCGATTCGACTGGCTTGGTACACGCTGGTCTTCCCGTCGCTGCTGCTCAACTATTTTGGCCAAGGTGCCTATCTGCTTTCACACGGAAAACCTGAAGGCACCTTCAACCCGTTTTATCAAATCGTGCCGTCGTGGGCGCAGGCTCCGATGGTGGTGGTGGCGACGCTGGCCACGATTGTTGCGTCGCAGGCGTTGATTTCGGGCGGCTTTTCGCTGACGCGGCAGGCGGTGCAGCTTGGCTACTGGCCGCGC
>DAORGN010000144.1:0-12711 GCA_035340095.1 Pseudomonadota bacterium
GGACGGTAGCGCAGGCAGCTTACTTTCTGATCCGACAGCGAGCAGCGCCAGCCGGGCTGCGCCGTCAATTTGTCGACGAAACCACCGCGATTCACTTCGAAAGTGACCCGCACCGGACCCGAATCAGCCAGCGAGCTTTGGTTTTTCACCGACACCGCGTAGGTCAGCGGCGTGTCCTTGCGAGCGGCCTGCGGTTCGTGCGCAACCATCACCGCCAAATCGACCAGGCTCTTGGGGCAGGTGTGTGTGACCACATCGCAGGTCCGTCCGCCGCAGTCAGCGTCGGTGTTGCAGCCGCAGTAACCCGGTGAAATGCACTGGTTGCCCGGTCCCGACGCAATGCAGGCCGAATTCGCAGCCGACGTACACTGCACGCACTTCATCATCGTGCCGCAGACTTCGGCGCCACCGGGAGTGCCTTTGCAGTCGGCATCCGTCACACATACGTCGGTGCAGCGTGCTTGCGGGCCGCTCTTGTCACAGACGGGAGCCCCAGGGCTACAGTCGTCGTTGCTCACGCACGGCGGCACCACCACAATCGTCGGCGCATTCGGCGTCACGCCATTGCCCGACGGAAACAGGATCGGCCCAGAGCTGACACCGCCAACGGGTGTTGCCGTCGTCGTGCTTTGCAGCGGCAGTTCCCCGTAAGCGCGGTCGTCGATCTTGACCTGATACTTGACCACCACCGGCGGGTCGGTCGGATCGATCGTGCCGCCTTTGCTGGCCGTCGCGCCCTTGCCAATCCGAATCCGCAGCGTCCCGGTCAGCGGATCCCATTCGACCTGATCGTCGCCCGGCTTGTCGGTCTTGTTGCCATTTAAGCTCGGGTCGCCACCGACGAACATCCGCACCGATTCGGGCACATAGCTAAGCCCCGGCGGCAGCTTCTGCTCGATCACCAGATCCCCGCCTGGCGCGTCGCCGATGTTGCGGGTGTTCGATGTAAATTCGATCACATCGCCGGGCTTGGTGCTGACCCCCTGCGGATAGGTCAGGATCGTCTCGATGATGGGCTTGGTGCTGGCAATCGACGTCGCGATGACGCCAAGCTGCACAATGTCTTCCTTGGTCGACTCAAGCTGCAGCAGCGCCTGCGTGTCATTGGCCTTGAGGTACGGCGACACGTCGACGACATCCAGGTCGAGACCAATCATGCTGCCGCTATCGCCAGTGAGCTGCGGCAAATCACCCGTCGTCGATACAACCTGGCCCAGATAGGTCTTGGTGCTGTTAAAGAAGTTGTTTTCCGAACCAGTCGTCCCGTCGACGAGCCGCGTGCCGTTCCAGCTCAGCGAATCCCCGTCGTAGTCGTGATCGCCGTCGTAGGCCACCACTGCGAGCTTGGCGTCGATTTTCGATCCCATCGGCACCCGAAAGCCCGACAGATTCACCGACGTCTTGTTGCCACCGATAACGCCCGTAAGACCGTCCCACAGCGTCAGGTTGCGAATCGGCAGATCGTCCTTTTGATAAAAAACAACAACCGACCATGTCGCATAGATCACGTCGGAATTGCTGTTTGCCGACGGCATGCGCGGAACACCGGCAATCCGGTACTGACCGGCGCCGTACTGCTGAATCAGCCCGGTGATGTCGGCGGACGCCTGGTAGCTTTTGCCACCAATGTAATTGCGCTCGATGTCCATCGGCGCAGCGACGATCATGCGCTGGCCCTGGCCAGGACGCTCGACGGTGACTTTGCCGTCGGGAGGGCTGCTTTCTTCATACGTGCCGGCCCAGTACAATCGCGCGTAGGTGACTTTGGCACCGGCGGGCAGGTTGAGCTGCGCGGTCGTTCTGGCGTCGGGGCTTTTGATGTCGGGGCTGGCCACTGCACCGCCGCTGCCACCGGCGTCATCGCGCCACCAGACATCTGCCGATGAATCCTCGATGTTGGTGCCACAGTTTGCGGTGTCGACCGTACCGACGACAGGCTTCGGAATTCCGGATCGGCAGTCAAAACCAACGGTGTTGCCGATCAGGATCATGTCGCCGCGCTGGTCGATCTGGTACCGCAGCTTGGGGTCCGCAGCGGCATCACCTGCGGTCAACCAGGCAAGCGCTGACAAGGCGGTTACAAGCGGTAGTCTCGCCCCGCGGCGACGGCCAAACCGATCTGGGAATGTCATAAAGAGCCTCCTTCACAGGCGCAAGCGATGGATCGAGTCCGGTTAGAACTTCCCATTTTTGTAAATCAAAACACACTAAATTAGCAAATCAAAACGCCTTTTCGGCAGTCCATCCCAAGGCTTAGCCAGCACCCAAGCGGCCCTACTTTCGACGGCAATTCACCGCTTTCGCTATCTGAAAGCCACCGTCGCGGGTCCGATCTCCGTTTAACGAAGATTGTTTCTGTAACTGCTCAAGCCAAATTGAAATGATGTGGTAGCAGACCCAACGACTGCGCACCGGATGGCACAAGCCAGCACAGGTGTTCAAGCGGCGGACGTGACAGGGAAAAGAGCCGTGCGGGGGGGCAGCACAAAGCGGCTGCTATCGACGTGATCGACGAGAACGCAAAAGCCGACGCAGCAGTACCAGAAGCGGAACCGCCGTAAGACTGACCGGGGGTGGGGTTTTTGGCGTCGACGCAAGCTGACAGTCGCAGTGGATGCCCGGCAGCGGTTTGTCACTGCCACCGTCGGCAGTCCCGGCAGAAGTCAGATCAGCCGCGGAACCGCCCGCAAGATCAGCCGCGGAACCGGCCAAATCGGAAAGAGGACTCGCCATGTCAACCACCGGGGGACACAGCGCGGTGCCATCCGGCGCAAAGCCGTCGAGCGGCGAGTTCGATACCACCGAACGCAGCCGGCCCGTGCGTGTATCAATGACAAAGTAGACCGTATCACCGGGGCTGACTGGTTGACTGGCCGACGCCGCTGGGGCTTGACACGGAGCATACGCCCAGCCGCTACCACCCAGCTCGCGCGCGGCGGTGTCGGCCTGTTCCACGACTTTCCACTTCCAGCCACTGCCGAGCGACTTGCTTGCCGTATGTTTGCCGACGAGGACTCCGGGCCGCAGCAGCGAAAGTGGAACCGCAGTGCCGTTTACGCCAACCAAATTTTGGAAGTCTCCGACAACGAACCAGCGCGGGCATTCCCCCGACGGAGAGCGCGTCATCAGCGTATCGCCAAAAGAGCGATTGCCCGGCGGCTGGACAGCGCCTGGGTCCGACAGCGTCCGCGTATCGAGGTAAAAACGAACCGGGCGGCTTACGTCAGGCCGCAAAATTCGCAGGTTGCTCGTGTCGTTTCCCGTCGGATTGCCGCTTCCGTCACAGGTGCCTTGTTGCCCAAGCGCCAAAGCCCACGTCCCCTGCGGCAGCAGCTTGTATTCCAGCACGCTTGTCGGATCGAGGCTGATCTCGACCGAGTAAATCCCGTCGCCAGCCGCTTCATCCGCGCCAGCGCCGTCATCCTTTAACTGCGGGCACAGATCGACATTCCAACTGCCCAGCGCCGCCTGATTGCCACAAATCTTGGGCTGCCCGACTGCCTCCCCCGCGACGAGAGTCAGCCCGATGAAGACAGAAAAACGCAGCCCCAGCATGGTGCGTCATCCGGTCTTGACGTGGAAAAGCGGCTCGCCAAATTCGACGGGCCGACCATTTTCCCCGAGGATGGCGACCACCACACCCTCGACCTCGCACTCCAGCTCGTTCATCAGCTTCATCGCTTCGATGATGCAGAGCGTCTGGCCTTTTTTGACTCGCTGACCGATTTCGACAAACGCCGGCGATTCCGGGCTGGCCGAACGATAGAACGTCCCGACGAGAGGCGCGGTAATCACCGTGATGCTCTTGTCGACGGCGGGAGCCTTGCCGGTGGCGGGCGGTGCAGCGGGGGCGTGATGCGGCTCTGGCGCAGCCACAACCACCGACGGGGCGGATTTGGTAGCGATCGGCGCCGCAGCGATCACTTCGGCCCGTCGACCGACGAGACGGAGCCGCTCACCCGACGGCTGCGACAGCTCCAGCTCGGCCAGTTCAAAGTCTTTCATCACCTGCGCGAGCGAGCGAATCGCGTCCAGCGTCAGCGTGCCATCGGTCGTCGTCCCGCCAGCGTGTGCCGTCGGGTCGAGATTGCTTTCTTCGGTCGTCCTCTTCGTCATGCGGTTCTCACTGTGAGGCTGCGATTATGAGCGATCAGAAGCGCGCCTGGAGCGTGAAGTTAAAGCCGAGACGGTTCGGATTTTCAAACACGCGCTGCTTCAGCTGGGTCGCCGGGTCCGTCACCAGCCGAGTCCCGTTCGGGTCGTACTGGTAGTACGTCTCGGCGATCAGCGCGAACATTTCCAGAAAGTCTTGGCGCAGTGCCAGCTTGGTCGCGATCGCCGGCAGCACATCTTGACCCTGCGGCAAAATCACCACGTCGCCTTGGTTTCTGACGACCAAGATGGCCGGCGTCGAGTCAACCGGATTGACTGCCGAGGTCGGTGGTTTGTAGCTTGCGGGTCGATCGACACCGACGGTCAGACCAATCGTTGTGCCCGATCTTTCCACAAAATAATCCGCTCCCGTCGCAGCAAAAAACTCGGGGCGAATTTCCACCCCGTCCCCAGACGGAAAATCTTGGAACGGAACCAAGCTCGGCTGATTGACCAGCAAAAACTGCAGTGATCGATACATCGCGTCGAGCCGGTAGCGGAAGTTGCCGTACTGAAGACGGAAGTTCACGTCGCCCGCCAGACCCCACTGCGCCCGACTGGATTCGGCCTGGTCCGGATTTTCCAGCGTCGTCGCCTCGGCGGTAAACTCGCTCATCAGGAGCCACGAAACGCCCGGCGTATAAATCGGCTTCGTCAGGTAACGCGCCGCGCTGTTTGGGTCATTGCGATACAGCGCCGTATCCGCCGACATCGACGGCGACAGCCCATCCCACGCCGACAGCTGCGCCGACACACCGAAGGTTTGCACCGGCAGCCGCTGCGTCAGCACGCGCGGAATCGTGCCACGATCAAAGAAACCACCGTTGGCCTCCAGTCGCAGGTGCCCCGGCACAAGATCGACACCGGCGCCGCCCAAAAGTCCGTACACCGAGTGCAGTTCCTGATCCTGCTCGTAGCGCAGCACCGACGTCTTGGCACCAAAGTACGCATACCAGCGATCGTCGGCGAGCTGCACCCGCAGACCCGGAACCGGCGGCGTCGGCGGCGGATTTAGGTTGGTCGGAACGTCGGGATTCGCTTTGAAGAAAATCGGCGAACCACCCCACGACAGACGCCAGGAATACCCCAGACGCATCCGATCGGCATTGAGCGGAAACGCTGTCACCGAAATGTTGGTCCGCCGCGTTCTCGTCGGGTCGAAATAGTAGTTCACCTTGATGTACGAGCCGTCATCGATCGACGACAAGTTCACGTCGGAAAACTGGAGCAGACGCAGCACGTAGGCCGCTTCCCCCTCCCATCGCTGACGCTGAATCGCTTTGTACAGCACGATGTGCGTCAGGCTTTCGTACCCGGTAAAGCGCGTGTCGTAGTTGTCGAAAAACAGCACGCCAAGCTGATTCGGACGATCAAACCGCCAGCCCGGCACCGGCGGGTTCGTTTCCCCTGGAGCCGCCAGCACGTTTTCATTCGTCAGCGTCACGTTGAGGCGCGTATCGACAAAGTCGCTCGCCAGCGCCGAATCAACCTGCCCCCAAACGACCGTCGCGGTCAGCGCCACGATGGCCCGTGATCGCGCCCCCAAACAGGTCTTCCGTCGCTGGGTCCGTTTCGGCGAAGTAGCTTGGTGCATTCCTATGGGCTCCTAATTGACGCAGTTTGTTATCACGGAGGCGGCCAAAGTGCCAAACTTCGCGCCCACATCTTGATGTCGCGCGCTTGTGAGGCCATGCTCTCGGGGGCGACCTTGACCTTTGCGATCTAGGGGGTTAGGCTACCCGCCAGGCTATGTGGCCTCGCAAGTTTGTCTGTGAGTAGCCTTGCCACCGGGCATCTTCGCAAGGCGTGATAACGAGGTACTTGGAATGGACCAAAGCAAGAAGACGATGCGCCACTTCTACTGCCGAGACGCGCTCTGGGAGACGTTCGAGGCAATGGCCGCCGACTTCGACTGCTCGGTCGATTACCTCATCAACGAAGCGATGCGGATCTACGCTCGCTCGAAGAACTACCAAGTTGGGTCTGCATCGGGATCAGGCAGCCAGATTTCGACGGCTGGGCCTGGTCCTTCCGTGGGAACGCCGTCGGGGCAAAAACTCGATCGGGCGCAGCCGACGACGCCATCCCCCGTGGCACCATCACCGACCTCGGCGTTTGAGAGACCCCCCTCCCCGGATCGGCCTCCGACCGCCAGCTTTGAACGGCCCCCGGTTCCAGCGACAAACCTTGGTTATCCGCCGCCGCGTCCGACCACCGGAACGATGCCGCGCGCCAACGCTTTGCCGCCGCCCCCACCGCCTCCGCCGAGCGCCGGACCACCGACGCCACCGACGGGAACACCAGGCTGGGGAGCCGCGCCCGGCAGCGAAAGTCCGGCTCCCCCACTTTTCCTTTTGTTCCAAGGCCAGCGCATCCTGATCGACAAAGACCAGTTTGTGATCGGACGCGGCAGCAAGACGGCGGACTTGGCGATAAAAGACGGCAACATCTCGCGCCAGCATGCCGTCGTGCTCCGTCGCAACGGTGTCTACTACATCAAGGATCTGGGCTCGACCAACGGAATCGAGTTTAAGGGAATGCGGATCGACAACAAGCGCATCGACGAAGGCGACACGTTCTTCATCTGCGACTTCGAGCTGCGTTTCACCTACCAGCCCTAAGCGGATTTTGCGGCTCCTTACGCGATGCGTACTGCGCTTTCTTCTCTCGGTGTGCTGCTGCTCGTTCAGGGTGCTGTGACCATCATTTTGCGCCGCTTGGGAATCATTCACATCTTCCCGCTCGCGGGTTCGCTGATGATGCTGGTCGGCTATCTGCTGTGGCGCATTTCGCGCAAGCTGGGAAGTCCGTGAAATTCCCATTTTCCGACGGGAACACCGCTGCGAAGTGTATTGTCGCGCTGTCTGTCCTGCTGTTCGGCTGTGGATCGGGGGGCGCGGTATCACCGTCGGGCCCTGCGATTGGTGTGATCTGCATTCCGGTCGGCTGTCTAAGCGGCGCGCTTTACGACGGCACCATCAACCTGGGCAGCGTCGATCCCGGCAGCTTGATCTTGTCGGTCTGCCGAAACGGAGTCTGCGCCAAAACGCCGCTCCGAAAAGACAGCACAGGTCGCTACGTCGGACAAATTGCGCCGCCGCTCCCGGTCAGCGCTTGGCTCGATTCCAGCGTGACCCCTGCTCGCTTGTGGACGTATGTCTTTGGTCGGCCCGAGCTGCTCATCGACGGAGATGTCTACGAAATCAGCCTTGCATCTGCGAGCATGACCCTCTTCCGCATTCCGCCCAAATCCGCGGTCTACCTGCGCGATCCGCAGCAAGATCCGAACTGCGCCGCGCAGTGCGTCCACGTCAATCTGTAGCGCCTCACGCTGTCACATCCGCAGATGAAGTGGCGCAAGCTCCGGATCGTTTAGCACCTCGGCACAGACATCTTTTGCCCGCAGATAGACCGCCAAACCACGCGGCAAAAGCGCCACCGAAAAACCGCGCTTGTCGTCGGAAACTGTCAGCTTTTTCAGCAGCTTTTTTTGCACCAACCGACTGACTACACGGGTCATTCCGCTGGGTGTCAGCAGCAGTTGTTTTTGGAGCTCGCTCATCCGCAGCGATTCCGCCCGGCTGTGAAGCAGAACCCCCAGCAGATCAAATTCACTCTGTAACAGACCACACTGGCTAGACAGCGCTTCTTCCAGTCTCTGATTGATCCTACCGACGGAAAAAGACAGCTTTCGCCAGTCTTCTGGATTGCTTGGGAAAGTGGTCTTTTTGGCCATTGCTTGCGCAAGCAACCACATCTTTGTTTGCGCAAGCAACCACTTTGTTGACTGGTCAACAATCTCCACAACCTGTGGATAAGCTTGTGGATAACGTGATTTTGGCGATTGGGAGTCGTTTTGACGGCCCAAAAACCGTCAAAAAACCCAAGCAGGCCGATTATTGGTCCGACCAAATTTTCCTTCTTCGGATCGAACTGGCCCAACCAATGTGAGCGGTGCGAAAACGTCCGCCGAAAAAGTGCTTGCTCGGGGTGTGATCGCGACGATGGCGCGATCCAGAAACGCCCGATCTTCCGTCGGAAAACGCGAAAAAAAGGCAGCATTGGCGACGGAGCGGCAAAGATCGCGAAATTTTTGCCGAGACCCCTTGGAATAGGTTTCGCGCGCCCTACGTTACCCAGGCATGTTCGATCGCCAGAAGAAGCAGGTGGCCTCGCCGCGAGCGAGGTTTGAACAAGAGGCGCTCATCCACATGGACGCCCTGTATGCGACGGCGCTGCGACTCACGGGGGATGCCCGCGACGCCGAAGACCTGGTTCAAGATTCGGTGCTCCAGGCCTACCGCGCGTTCGACAGCTACGAACCGGGAACGCGCTGCAAGGCCTGGATGTACAAAATCCTCACCAACACGTTTATCAACAAGTATCGTCGCCGCGTGTTGGAACACGCAGTGACGTCCGATATGGAACGTGGTGGTGATCCGGGGCTGCTCCACGAAAGCGGCTCGCGGCAGGCCAGCGATCCCGAAGACACGCTGCACTTTCAGCTGATGTCCGATTCGATCGCGCGGGCGCTGTCGGCACTACCGGAAGAATATCGCCTGGCGGTGCTGCTGTCCGACGTAGAAGAGTTTTCCTACCGCGAGATCGCCGACATCATGGAATGTCCCGTGGGCACCGTGATGAGTCGGCTGCATCGTGGCCGGAGACTTTTGCAATCCGCGCTGCGCGAACATGCGATCCGCTCGGGTATTATCAAGGACGTGCCGAGTCGGAAATCCGCCGAGCCGGGACGAATCATTCCACTTCCGCGACGAGCCAGCGGCAAAAACTAATTACAGCCATGCAGTGTAGCGATCTCGAACGGGACTTGGAGAGCTTGGTAGACGGTGAGCTGCTCGCTTCTGATCGGCTCGAATACGAGCGACATCTGGGCGAGTGTTCGGGGTGTCAGCGACTCGTGTCCTCGCGACGGGAGCTTCGGCGAGCAGTGCGCGAGGCGGTGTCGGTGCCGTGTCCGAGTGATCTGCGCGCCAAAGTGAGCCAGCAGCTCGATCGACACGACGAGGTCCAGGCCGCTGCACAAGGCACATGGTGGCAACGAACTTGGCAGCAGCCTGCGGTGATGCTCGTCGCTGGGGCGCTGGCCGGGCTGTTGGTAGTCCCGACGCTGCGATCGGGAAAAGAACGCAATGATCGGCCCGTGGTTGTCGACGCGATGATCTCGCGCCATCAGCTTCCGCTCCCGCTGGATGTGACGGGCGAACCGGAAAAAGTCCGATCGTGGTTTACCGGCAAAGTGCCCTTCCGGGTGCCCGCGCCGCAGCTTGAGCCCGTCGCGTCGCTTGAGGGCGGACGACTGGCCGACTTGGGCGATCGCGAAGCGGTGCTGCTTCGCTATCAGCAGAGCGGTCAGCCGATCTCGGTCTACATTTTCGATCCGCAGGGGCTGGAGCTAAACACCCGTCGAACCGTCATCGGCAATCGCGAAGTCTTTCTGCCCGACGGTCGCGGCTACCAAGTCGCCGTCTTTCGCGATCGTGGACTCGGTTACGCCGTCACCGGGACGATGAACGAGCCAGACTTTCTCAAAGTCGTCAGCGCGATGGTCAGCGGTCGCTAAACGCGAAAGTTTCGTCTGACATCACCAGGCTCGGCTATCATCTCTGGCTGGTGTTTTCCTTGCCCTCCAGCTCCCGTCTTGGCGCGCTTGCGTCGCTGTGCTTATCGGCTTCTCTTGTTTGCGGACATGCCGCCGCAGCAAGTCGTGGAAACCTAGTCGACAAACAGGTCGCGCTGATCCAAAAAGCCGTCACCGCCTATCAAAGTGGCGAATACGAAAAAACCCGCACGCTGCTGCTGCCGCTCGTCGACAAAGACCAGCTAAAAGGCTACCGAAGCCGCGACTATTTGCTGTTTTTGCTTGGTGAAAGTGAAGCGCTGATCGCGACGGAAACAGGCAATGTGGCGCTGTGTGGTCCGGCGACGACCCACCTGCGCGCCGTCGAAGCAGTCCCAGATACGCCTCTTTCTGGGCAAGCAAGAGCGCGGGCTGCCGACTGTCTGAGACTTCTGGGCAAGACAAGCGATGCCGAAGCGGCCTATCGCAGTGTGCTCGGCAGCAGCAAAAACACCATCGACTTGGGCACCGCTCGCTTCCGTCAGGCAGAGCTGCTCGGTGGCCAGTCGGACGAAAAAATGGGACAGGAAGCGCGGACGCTTCTGCGCAGGATCTACATCGAACAGCCGATGCATCCGCTGGCGGAATCGGCGCTCGCGAAGCTGCGCTCACTCGACAAAGATGCCCAGCTCGACGCGCAAGAGCACCTGGAACGGGCAAAGAATCTGCTGTCGGGCCGACGCTGGATCGAAGCGGCGGCGGAACTCCAGGGCCTGCCACCGGATCTTGGGCCGACGCTGCGCGATGAAGTCGATTACTGGCTGGGGACGACGTTTTTTCGCATGCGTCGCAACTATGGCGGGGCGGCGCAGCTTCTTTTGGCGGTGGCCAAGCGGCTCAAAGGCGATCGCCAAGCCGATGCGATGTTCCACGGGGCGCGGGCACTGTCACGCGCCGATCGCGACGACGAAGCCATCGTCGGCTACCGCGACATGCTGAGCGTCCATCCGCACTCGAAATATTCCGCCGAAGCGAGCTTTTTGATCGGCTGGCTCGACTACAACCGCAGCCGCTATGAGCAAGCGATCACCAGCCTCGATGAAACGCTCAAGCGCTACAGCAGCGGAACGTATGCCGAAGAGGCACGCTGGTACATTGGCTGGTCGCGCTATCTGCTTGGGGACTTTGCCGGGGCGCTGCCGACGTTTTCTGCGCTGTCGAAAAAGAGCGGACTCAGCGGCAGCAAAGGCTTTTACTGGCTGGCCGTCGCGCAGCTTCGGCTTGGCAAGCAGCAGGAAGGTCTTTCGCTTTTGCGCAAGCTCGCCGAGCGGGAGCCGTTTTCCTATTACGGGCAGCTAAGCCGGGTGCGGCTCAAGGAAGCGGGACAGAACATTCCGCTGTTCATCGATCCGGTGCGGCAAAGTCCCGACGGACTGCCAGAGTTTCAGCTCCCGCCGGACAAACAGGTGCTCGCTGATGACAGGCTGCGGCGTCCGGAAGAGCTTCTGCTGTTTGGTCTGAAAGCGGAGGCCGGCCAAGAGCTATCGCGGGTGGAGTCGCCGCTTTTGCAAAAGTACGGCGCAGCGAAAGCGCTGCCGGTGCTGTTCGACATGTACCATCGCGCCGGCAGTTTCCGTCGCCCACACCTTCTTGCCGAGGTCCATGGCAGTGCGGCGCTGCGCAAAGATCCCCACGCGGTTCCAGGGGCGCGTTCCTATTGGGAAGCGATGTATCCGCTCGCGTATCGCGGCTTTATCGAAAAGTACGGACCGAGCGGAGAAAATCCGCGCCGCTACCTGTATTCGATCATGCAAAAGGAGTCCGCGTACAACCCCTACGATGTGTCGTATGCGGATGCGATTGGGCTCCTTCAGATGATTCCACCGACGAGCCGTCGCGTCGCTCCACACATCGGAAGGGAATATACGGACGACGTTCTGTACGACCCGGAAGGCAACATTCAGTTTGGTGCGTGGTACATTGGGCGATTGCTTAGGAAGTTCAAAGGACAGATCGCGCTGGGTGCGGGATCTTTCAATGCGGGACCGCGGGCGATGACGCGCTGGCTCGAACGAAATGGCAGCCGTCCACTCGATGAATTCGTCGAGCTGTGCCCGTATTCCCAGACCCGCGAGTACATGAAAAAGCTGCTCGGGATCTACGCCCACTACGTCTATCTGTGGGACAAAGAGGAATACTTGCCGAGTCTGAAAGTCGACAAGGATTTCCTTTCCACCGACGGAATTGACTACTAACCAAGCGACAGAGATGGGGGAACGGAAAAGCGATGATTGAAACGGTGATGATTGCGACTCCCAACGGTCCACAGATGGCGGCGGTCGCGATTCCCAAGACCGAAGGACCGCATCCGGCGATTCTGATCTGCCACGAGTGGTGGGGACTGAACGACGACATGCGACGGATGGCGGAGCGTTTTGCTGGCGAAGGATATTTGGCCATCGCGCTCGATTTTTACGAAGGAAAGTCGACTGCCGATCCGGGCGAAGCGATGCAGCTTGTGATGCAGCTAAAGACCGATCACGCGCTTGCTGTGACCAAAGCTGCCGTCGACAAAATCAAGTCCGATCCGCGCTGTACCGGACGCATCGCGATCACCGGATTCTGTCTGGGTGGTGCAATGGCGATTGCGGCGATCTGCAATGTGGAAGGAATCGCAGCGGCGGTTCCGTTTTACGGACTGCCCATGCCAAAGTTCCAGAACTGGCAAAACGTCAAAGGTCCGATCCTGGGTCATTACGCGCAGAACGATTCCCATGTGCCGGCGGAAAAAGTACAGGGAGTCGTCGTTGCCGCGCGTCAAGCCGGAGTGACATTTGAATGTCACTTCTACAGCGGCAGCCACGGCTTTATGCGCAAAAGCGATGCAGCCATCTATCACCCCGAATCAGCAGACCTTGCGTGGAACCGCACCCTCGCGTTCCTAAAACAACACGCAGCGTCGTAGTCCTTTCAGACGGAAA
>DAORGN010000145.1:0-12653 GCA_035340095.1 Pseudomonadota bacterium
CTACGCGGCCTACGATCCCGACCTAAACCGCAAGGTTGCGATCAAGCTGTTGCGCAGTCAGCCAGGCGCGATGGTGTCGCAGGGTCGGGCGCGGCTGCTTCGTGAAGCGCAGTCGATGGCGCGTTTGTCGCATCCCAATGTCGTCGCGGTCTATGACGTCGGTGTTGCGTTCGACCAAGTGTTTGTCGCGATGGAGTTTGTCGAAGGCATGACGCTCGGCGAGTGGCTGAGCAAGCCGCGGTCGACCGATGAAATCCTGCAAGTCTTCGCCGAAGCCGGGCAAGGCCTTGCCGCCGCCCACGACGCCGGGATCGTCCACCGCGATTTCAAACCGGACAACGTGATGATTGGGCGGGATGGCCGGGCGCGGGTGATGGACTTTGGCGTCGCGCGGGATGTCAGCCAGCCGATTTCAGATCCGGGGCCGATGCTTGTGCCGACGCGCTCGGCGGTGGCGCTCGATTTGACGTTGCCCGAGCAGTCCAGTCGAGGGCTCGCGGCGCTGGCGGTTAGTTCGCCGCTGACGCAAGAGGGCGCGCTGATGGGCACGCCGCGGTACATGTCACCCGAGCAGTTTCGCGGCCAAGCCAGCGACGCACGCAGCGATCAGTTTAGTTACTGCATCGCGCTGTACGAAGCGGTGTGTGGCAAGCCGCCGTTTGCGGGCGACAACCTCGGCGAGCTGGCGATGCAGGTGTTTTTGGGTCAGGTTCGGCCCTTCTCGCCGGAAAAGAAGGTTCCAAACTGGCTCAAAAAAGTGCTTCTGCGCGGGCTCAAAGTGCAGGCAAACCAGCGATATCCGTCGCTGCAAGCGCTGCTCGAAGACTTGTCGCCCGAGCGACGGCGGCGTCGTCGTCGGATGTTGCTGCTGCTGTCGTCCTGTGCGGCGCTGGTCGTCGCGGGGCTCTTGGCCGGGGGCGCGTATCGCGGCAACCAGGCGCTCAAAGCGCAGCGCTGTCAGGCGGTCGATGTGCAGCTGGATCCGGTGTTTGGTGCCGCAGCCAAAGCCGCCGCGCGTGAGGGGCTTGCCAAGACCAAGCGTCCCTATGCCGACGATGTGTGGCAGCGGGTCGAAAACAACCTGTCGCACTATCTTTTTAGCTGGCGGGCGATGCGGCGCGATACCTGTCAGGCGACGTTTGTGGCCGGCACGCAGAGCGCCGAGCTGCATGCGCGGCGGCTGCGCTGTCTGGACGGGCGACTGCAAGAAGTGGCCGCGTTTATGAATCTTCTGCGGACTGCCGATGAACAGGTACTCGATAGTGCCGTCGACCAGAGCAGTGATCTGACGCTGCTTGAACCGTGTGCCGATCCGCATTTTTTGCAGCAGCTCGTCGGGGAAAAACCACTCGAACGCGATCGGCTCGATGTGTTGAGTCGTCAGCTCTCGGAAGCGCGACTTTTGCACAACTCTGGGCGGGTGCAGGCGGCGAAAGACCGTGCAATTGAAGTGCTGTCGGCGGCCCAGCAAATCGACAACCTGCCGCTGCAAGCGCGCGCCGAGCGGGAGCTGTCGATGCTCGAAACGTCGGGCGGTGATCCGTTTGCGGCGCATCAGCGGGCGCTGTCGGCGGCGGCACTGGGCGTGCGGGGCGGCGATTTTCTGACGGCGGCGTGGGCGTTTACCGATTTGATGTATTTGTCGCAGGTGACGCAGCGCGGCATTTCCGTCGACAAATGGCAGCAGTTTGCCGAATCGACGCTGGCCCGTGTCGAAGGCAGTGCCCAGGTGAAAGCGCGGATTCAGGCGACGCTCGATTTGTATCTGTGCCAGCACCTGTCGGCGCAGCGGCAGAAGCTGAAAGCCGACGAGCAGTGTCTTTTGGCGCTGCGCGAAAACGAGCGGGTGTTTGGACCGGAAGCCAGCCAAATGGGGACGGTGCTAAACAGCCTGGCGATGCACAACCGGCGGCAAGAGCGCTATCCGGAAGCGGAGTCGCTGTATCGGCGGGCGCTGACGGTCAGTGAAGCGCACCAGGGCAGCGAGCATCCGCGGCTTGTGACGATCCACGAAAACCTCGGTGTGCTGCTCGAACTTATGGGCAAACCCGAGGCGGCGGAAGCGGAATATCGGCGAGCGCTTCAGATTGCCGAGCGGGCGTTTGGCGCTGAACATCCCAAGCTGTACGGGACGCTGAAACAGCTGGTGCTGCTTCTGCTGCGTCAAAACCAAGCAGCGACGGCGATCCCGATTGCCGAGCGAGCGGCGGCGCTTCACAAAGGCACGCCGCGCGCGGTGGGTGGGCGGCTGCTGCTTGCGCAAGCGCTGCAAAAAGGCGGACGGTTTGCCGACGCTTTGGCGATTCACGAAGAGGCGCTGGCGCAGTGCAGTGGCAAAAACTGTCCTGATTTGTCGACGCGCCTGTTGGGTGTCGCCGACGACTTGCGCGGTCTTGGCAAAGACAAACAGGCGCTGCCGCTTTTGGAACAAGCGCTGCGGATTTTGCCGCCACTTCCGACGCCGCCGCAGCTTTTGCCACCCAGTGAACTGGAAACGCGGGCGCGGCTTTTGCAATCGCTGTGCGAAACGCTGTGGGCCGTCGACGGTGAAAAGAGCAGGGCGCGGGTGATGGAATTGGGAACGCAGTCGCTCAAGCTGCTTGGGGACTTGGGCAAGCTGCATCGCAGCGACGCGGACGCTCTGCACACCTGGCTGCAAAAATCCAAGCTGTTGCCGGTCGAACGTTCGGCGCTGGCCGAGCCCTGATGTCCCGCACGAAGCTTTACAGAATCGCTACCAGCGCTCGCTTTGGAACCAACCTGACGACGACGGACGCGGCGGCTTTTTTTGCACTGCACTTGGGTCCGGTTCAATCAGGTAACAGACGCGAACCAGCGGATCGTGAAAGTCACGCGGCAAGGTCAAGCTGCTGATGTCTTTGATGCGCAGCGTCGGGAACTCTTCGGGTTTTAGCCGAAAGCCGCGCCGGTTGGTCGAAAACAAAAGCTGCCCACCGGGGGCCAAAAAACGCGCCGTGCTCACAAGCAGCCACTCGTGATCCCGCTTTAGGTCGAACGTGCCGTGCATCCGCTTGCTGTTCGAAAACGTCGGCGGATCGAGGACGATCAAGTCAAACGGCCCGCGCAGCTCCGGCACGCTCAGCGGATCACGCAGCCAGGCCAGCACGTCGGCTCGGACCTGCCGATGCTGCGACAGGTTCAGTCCATTGAGCTGCAAGTTGCGCTGTGCCCACGCCAGATACGTCGGCGAAAGATCCACCGTCACCGTCGAAAGTGCGCCCCCTTTGGCTGCATAAACGGAAAAGCTGCCGGTGTAGCCAAACAAGTTCAGTACCCGACGACCCGCCGACATTTTTTGCAGCAGCGCGCGTGTGTCGCGGTGATCCAAAAACAGCCCGGTGTCGAGGTAATCGCTCAGGTTCACCAAAAATCGGTGGCCATTTTCGTGCACCACCATCTCGTGTTTGCTCTCGCCGAGCCGTTCGTACTGGGCGCTGCCTTTTTGCCGCTTGCGCTCTTTTTTGAAGATGCGCTCCCGCGGCACTCCGGTCAGCGTCGACAGCGTTTCGATGAGCTCGTCGTGAAAACTGTCCTGTTCGGCCTGTTCTTCGTCGGTAAGCTCTGTCGAATACGCATACGGATAGACGACCAGCGTATCGGCATAGCGATCGACGACCAGCCGGACTTCGGGAATGTCGCGGTCATAGATCCGGTACGCCTCCACGCAACGCTGCGCCGCCCACGGCAGAAGCCGCTTGAGGTTTTTGCGCAGGCGGTTGGCAAACATCGCGACTTTGGGGTGCATGGCGCCGTTTTTACCACTGTCCGGCGGGCACCACTTCAAAGTTTCACGACGCGCGCGGAATCAGCCCGAGCCCCGGACGATTGGGTAGGATCAGCTTGCCGCGGCGCACCGTCGTCGATTCCATCGGATCGTTTGCAATCAGCAAAAAGCCGTCGAGATCCGCAAAGTCGACAAGCGGTGTGATCTGCGCCGCCGCCGCAATCGACACCGAGCTTGAGATCATGCAGCCAACCATCACTTTGAGCCCATGGGCCCGTGCGACGGCGATCATCTTTTGCGCTTCGAAAACGCCACCGCACTTGTCGAGCTTGATGTTGATGCCGTGGCAGGTCTCGACGACGCGCGGAATGTCGCTTGGGCGCAGGCACGACTCGTCGGCAAAAATCGGCAGCGGTGATCGCGCTTTGAGCCACTTGGCATCGGCGATTTGTGCCGCCGGCAGCGGTTGCTCGACCAGTTCGACCCCTTGTTTGGCCAGCCAGTCGAGCTTGCGCAGCGCCACTTCTTTGCTTTTCCAACCTTCGTTGGCGTCGACGCGCAGTGGTTTGCTGGTCACTTGACGCACTGCGGCAATGGTCGTTTCGTCGCTGTCCAGTCCGACTTTGATCTTCAGGACCGGAAAATCGGCGGCTTCCTGCACTTTTTGCCGTGTCATGTCCGGCGTGTCGATGCCAATCGACATCGTGGTAATCGGCGTCGCACTGCCATCGAGACCCAAGAAGCGATGCAGCGGCACCCCCAGCTTTTGCCCGATCCAATCGGCCAGCGCGCCAGCCAGCGCTGCTTTGGCCGCCCACTCACCGGGCAGGCGCTTGCCCACTTCAGCGAGCAGCGGCACATGCAGCATCGGGTCGGCGTGTTCTACAAGCCCACGCACCGTCTCCAGCGCTTGGAGCGCCGACGTCGCTGTTTCGTGATAGCGCGGAATCGGCGCACCTTCGCCCATGCCGGTCAGGCCGTCTCGATGAATGCGGACCTGCACCACATCGCGGAACGTGCTCGTCGACATCACCGTCGTCCAGGTGTGCCGAAGCTGGAGTCGCACGACCGATGTTTCAAGCGTCGTCTGCGTCGGGCCTGCTGGTGGCGTGCTTTTGGGCGGACTCGCGATCAGCTTGTGCGGCAAAGACAGCGCCGCCCCGCAGAGCGCGAGCACGGTCCGCCTCTTCATTTGCCGCCCCCTGCGGCGTTCGGCGTTCCAGCGGGAAGCGGGCTCGCAGGCGGCTGTGCAGCCGGCGTGGGTGAGGGCGAAGGAGCCGCGGCAGGCTTTACGGTCAGCCCCGGCAAAAGCGGCAGCACTTCTTTGTATTCCGGCATTTGGGCAAGCTTTTGCTCGTATTCCGGGTACTTGCGCTTCACCACCTGCTTTTGCACGCCAACGATGGTGTGATACGGGATTTTTTTCGATACGGTGTTGATGATGCTCGTCGGTAGCGATCCACCGGGGTCGGCATGCACTTGGTATTCAACCCGCGTCCACTTGCCGCCGTTTGATGGCCACAGAAACCAGTGACCACAGAGGTGCGGCATCCGAACGACGCCTTTTTGTGGTGGCCAGGTCGGATGCTCGACGGAGTTCATCTCGATCTTGACCATCTTGGCCTTCATGTCGACGCTGGTGACGGCGCGGATGACCACGTCGCGATCCGAAACCGGCCACGGCGCTCCGGTGCGGCTGTAAAACGTCTGGTCGCGATCGCCGCTGCGGCTGATCAGTGTCTGGGCGACGGCTTCGGCCATCCACTCCAGGCGATGATCGACATCATCGAGCACGCCGAGCACCGCCGTCACCGGGGCTTCTATCATGCCGGTGCCTTGAAACTCGTGTAGCGGGGAATTGCCGACGGTGCGCCGATACACCTCGATGCCGCCGTCGTTGCGCACCAGTTCCCACTGTCCGGTTGGGCCGTGCTCAAACGCGCTGGTCGTCGAAATTCCCCCGAGCGTAAGCGCAAGCAGCGCAAGAATTCGACCTGGGCGCTTGAAATCGGAAGCGAGTGCAGACCTTGTCTGACGGTGCATGAACATCTCCAGTTGCAGAAAATGGAAGCTTAGACCAGCAGGTTGACGCCGGTAGAAGCGAGCTTGAGAACTTCGTCGGGGCGCTTCGGCAGGTCGGCGGTCAGCACTTCGTGTCCGGTGGTCGTGATCAGGATGTCGTCTTCGATGCGGATGCCGATGCCGCGCCACTCGGGACCGAGCGGATCGTCGGGCTGTACGTAAAGCCCCGGTTCAATCGTAAACACCGTACCGGGCAACAGTTGACGCGCTTCTCCATCGGGAAAATAGCGTCCGACATCATGCACATCGAGCCCCAAAAAATGGCTTGAGCGGTGCGGATAGAAACGCTTGAGCGCGCCACTTTCGACGGCACTGGCTGGATCTCCGCTCAAAAGCCCGAGCGCACACAGTCCCGATGCCAAGCGATGACAGATCAGGGTGTGTAGTTCTTCGACGGTGACGCCGGGCCTTACCGCTGCAATTGCTGCGAGCTGTGCGTCGAGCACGATGTCATAAAGCTGCCGCTGTTCGCGCGAAAACTGTGCCCGATGACCTGGTGCCGCGATCGGATAAGTCCGCGTCACATCGCCGGTAAATCCATCGAGTTCACAGCCCGCATCGACGAGCAGAAGCTGCCCCGGTTCGAGCTGATCTTGGTTGTCGACATAGTGCAGCACCGTCGCATTTTTTCCCGCGGCGATGATGCTCTGGTAGCCAGGTAGGCCATTTCGTCGTCGGAAACCGTAGTCGACCAGCGCTTCAATTTCGTATTCGCGCTTGCCGGCGCTGCAGGCGCGCATCGCCAAAAGGTGCGCTTCGACCGTCACGGCGCACGACCGGCGCATGCTGAGGATGGCGGCTTCATCTTTGACGAGCCGCATTTCATGCAGGGTGTTTTTCAGATCGACGATGCGGCTCGGGGCGCGGCTGCCGTTGCGTTCGTTGCGGCGCAGTCGCGCAATCGTCTTGCCGATCAGCTCGTCGTGCTCGGGACGATCGCCGATCAAGTAGTGGACTTCGTCGCAGCCGTCCAAAAGTTCGAGCCGCCGACGCTCAAGTTCGGAAATCGCAAACGACTGGTCGGCGCCGTACAGCTCGGTCGCACCCTCGAGCCCGGCGCGATGTCCGTACCAAAGCTCGGCGAACTTGTCGCGCGGGCGACACAAAAGGGTGAAGCGGCGATCCTTGCCGGGGGTGAACACCGCGACGGACTCGGGTTCCGTCATGCCGGTCAGATACAAAAAGTCCGACGACTGGCGGAATCGGTGGTGGTTGTCGGCGTTGCGGCGCTCCTCGCGGCCCGAAAACAGCACAGCGCAGGCGTTTTTGGGCAGCCGCTCTAGCAGAGTTGCTCGTCGAGAGGCACAAGCTGCAAGCATGATGATGTACCAGGCTACCAAAAGTCGGTCAGGTTGCGACTGCCAATCCCGGCGCTACTGCGGGGACAAAATGACGCCACCTCGCGCAGGCACGCTCACCGACAGTCGCCCACCCGGCGCTGGCGCGGTATACGTTTGCCCGCTGAGCTGATCTTTGAGCGTCGATCCGGGGGCAAAGCCTAGCTCGCTCGGAATCGGCACCTGCGTGCTCGTCGGATAGCTTAGTCGACTGAGCACCACGAGCGCGCTCTGTTTCGCATCGTCGTCGGGCCGTCCGTAGGCGTAGACATCTTCGGTCAGCAGGACTGTCAGCAGTTTTCCTCGTCGCAGGCCGCGAAGACTTTGCCGGGCCGAAAGCAGACGTGTCATCCGCTCCAGCTGTTTTTTTTCTTTTGGCGAAAGCTGCGCGTCGATTCGCAGACGGTGCCGATTGTCCGGATCGCCGCCGCCAAACTCGCCATATTCGTCGCCGTAGTAAAGCAGCGGCATTCCCGGCATCGTGAAAAGCGCCAGCGCCCCGAGCCATTGCCGGTCGTAAGGTTCATCGTCCAGGGGAGCCTGCGGCAGCTTGTCCCATTTGTTGTTGGCGATGTTGCGGTCAAAGGCCGATCCGGGCGTCGGGTCGCGATACGTGCACATCGTCGCAAACCGACTGGTATCGTGGCTGCCGAGGTAATTTACCATCGTGCTGCCTTTGAACTGATCGAGGCTGGCGTGGGTCCAGTAATCGAGGTGCAGAAACCGTTTTTCGTCGTAAGCGAAGACGCGGTACGCGCTCGAGTGATACCAAACGAAGTCGAACTGTCCGTCGAGCCCGTTTGGTCCCATGTAGCGCTTGATGGTGTCGTATTCGCTCTGGTTCGTCGCGACGTCGCCCTCGCGCCAGCCCATCGCCGTCTCGCCGAGCAAATAGTAGCGCGTCCCCGCTTGCTCGAATCGCTCACGCACGCGCGCCGTCAGGTTGAAAATCGCCGCATCCTCGACGTGCTTGACCGCATCGACGCGCAGTCCATCGAGGTTAAAGTGTTCAAGCCACCACAGCGTGTCGGAAATAAACTGCTCTGATGCGTCGGTGACGGTCCAGTCGATGTCTGGCATGTACGACGCGAACAGGCACGACAGGCGTTTTTCCGTCCAGTCGCAGCCCGGTGATCCGCAAATGCAGCCGGTTCGGAACCAGCTTCGCTTTTGGGGATCTTGAAAATACTCGTGCTGCTCGTGGACGTGGTTTAGCACCGCATCCATCAGCACCCGGATGCCGTGACGGTGCGCCGCTTGTACCAGCTTTTGCAGCGCATCGTCGCCGCCGATGCGATCGTCTACTTTGCGCGCCAGCGTCGGCCAATAGCCGTGATACGCAGCGACGCGATATTTGCCGCTTTGATCGAGGTGTGCCGTCGCTGGCTGCATCGCGAATGGACTTAACCACAGCGCTTTTACGCCGAGCTTGTCAAAGTAGCCAGCCTCGATCTGCTGCGTCACGCCCATCAGATCGCCGCCGCGGAAATTCGCTTCCGGTAATACCCCGCCAATTTGACCAGGATTGATACCGTCACCGTCGACAAAACGATCCGTCATCGCCATATACAGCGGCGTATCGGAAAAGCGGAACGGCTCAGGTTCGATCCACAGCGGCAATAGCAGCGACTCCCCGTTTTTTCCACCCGCCGACGGAGTCAGCGAGACCAGATACTTGCCGTCGGCCAGATCGCGCAGATGCAGCTCGGCGCTTTGCCGATCCGGCGCAATCTTGAGTTCGAGCGATGACAGCGATGGCAAAGATCCTGGGACAATCGTGTCCGGTTTGCGTATCTGCGACTGAATCTGGCAAACCCCCGGCGTCATCGCGTGGGACGGGGACTGGACTTTCAGCTTGGCAATGACTTCGCCGTGTCCTGCGCTCGTGCGGGTGATTTGCAGCGATCCTGGCTCGACGGAAAGCTTCGGTACAAAGCAGTTGGCGACGCGCAGGCCCGAGTTTTCGGTCCCGTCGACGTACTTGCGATAGGCATTCTGCGCATCGAGCACCCAGCTTGCGCCGTCCTCGACCAGCTTGTAACCGTAGACGCCGGGCGGCAGGCTGATGCTGATCGTGTACGCACCGCTTCCGTCGGGGCCGCTCAGCGTCTGCGCACTCGTGCTCCAGCCGTTCCATTCGCCGGCAATCGCGACGGAACGAACGGACTTGGCGGGAACGTAACGCACGGTCACGGGGCAGGTTGCGCCGGCTGCTGGTTCAGCGAGTGTTACACACGGGCCACCCTCGGGCGGTTTGTCACCCAGGTCGGTGTTGTCGCCTGGATCGGTGTTGCTGTTTGGCGTGCTGCAGGCCAACGCAGATGCGGTCAGAATTAGCAGGGTCCAGCGACGGAACAGATGTGACATCGGCAAGCTCCTGGGCGGGGAAAACCGGGCACTACTTGGGGGCCGCTTGGGACGGCGGCGTTTCTTTTGGCACAGGCCGACTGGGGATTGCACCCGGCTGATTCGGCGTCGGGGCGGGCGCTGGTCCGGGTTGCGTATTTTGCTGCGTTTTTTCCGGCTGCGCATAGCCCCAGTCCCGCATCACCGTCGCTACTTCGCTCTGCGTTGAGCCGCCACCACGCGACAAGCTGGTCGCAATCGCACCGGGACTTGGCTGGTCGCGCCACAAAAGCACGTCGCCGCGTTCGCCCAAAACGGGTGGATAGGCCGCAAACAGCCGTCCCAAAATCGTGCCTTGCAGCGTCAGGGTCAGGGGTTCTGAGCTGTCCGGCGGTTTGGCATCGGGCGTTCCTTCATGACCCGCTGCAACCGGCTGTGGTGTCGTGCCTTGCGAAAGCAGCGGCAGGCTGTACGGTCCAAGCAGCAGCTGTTCTTTGGCCAGCGGCAGACCATCGAGCGTCAGTTGCAAATCCAGCTTGGCGTCGGGGTCCATGTGCACATCAAGCTGGCCACCTGGCTGCAGCAGCACTTCAAGCTGACCGGGCCGCAGGGGGGTCACTTCGCCGTCGCGGACGCCCGCCACCGCAAGTTGCAAGTCACTGCTCATCACCAGGCCATGGAGCTGCCGGCTCGTCGGACCGGGGGCCAGTGCAAGGTGCGTCACCGGCATCTTGGCGTCGGGCAGCCGCGGCGCGTGACGCGAAAACTGCTCTCGCATGGTGCGCAGCGTCTGTTCGACAAGCGGCGACTTCGGTCCTTGCAGCAGGTTTCTGTGCTGCTGTGGATCGTCGCGTAGGTCGTAAAGCTCCTCGGGAACTTGAAACAGCGCACTCGCTGCCTCGAGAGGCTTTAGCCGCGGATCGCTCCGTCGCAGATACAAATAACCAAGAGAGCGCAGCGCGCGCACATTCTGACCTTCGACAAAGGCCGCCCGCTCCGTCGATTCGGCTTCACCCTGCATCAGCGGCAACAGGCTCTGGCCTTGCTGAAGATTTCCACTCGGCAGCGACGCCCGTTTTTCCCACAGACCAAGCACCTCTAACACCGTCGGGGCTACGTCGAACAGGCGGACCTGGTTTTTGACCACGACCCCCTGCGGCAGCCGCCCCGGCATCGCCAAAATCATGGGCACCCGCAAAATCTCGTCGTAGGCCGACCAGCCGTGGTGGTACAGCGTCGGCTGTTTGAGCGCGAGGACGAAGTGGTTGTGGTTTATGTCGAACACTTCGCCGTGATCACCGACGATGACAACCATCGTGCGTGACGAAAGCGCAAGCCGATCAAGCTCGGCCAGCACTTGCGCGATTTGCGCATCGGCGTAGGCCGCTTCCGCCAGATACGATCGCGCCGACGGTTCCGATGCGACCGGCTGCGGGCTGTTGCCTCGTCCCGCCATGTAGGCCGCCTGTTCCGTCGACGCTTTGGGCAGAAACTGTGGCGGCGGCGAATACGGCCAGTGCGGCGCGTCGTAGTGCAGCTGCAAAAAGAACGAACGCTCGCGGTTTTCTTGCAGATAGCGCAGCGCCGCCCGGGTGATCGCCGGTGAGTCGGCCACCGGATGTCGCACGTCGGCCACTTCGTCGAAGCCGAGCGACAGACCGATTTGCGGATAGCCGAGCAAAAAGAAATTGTTTCCAATCGCCGTCACCTTCACGCCTGACTCTCGCAGGACGCGCGGCAGCAGCTTGCGATCGAGCGCGTAGAAGCGCTGTCGATCGCGCTCTTTGGGAATCATGTCCTCGGCGTTTTGTCCGACCGCCGACGGCAAATCACCACCGAGCAGCGACAGCAGCGCTGGACGGGTCCACGTCGCCGATGTAATCGCTTGCTCAAACCGCGCGCCTTTTTGCGCAAACTTTTGCACTTCGGGCATCGCCGAAACCGCATCCGCGCGGAGCGTGTCGACGATGATCAGCAGCAAGTTGGGCGCCGCGGCCCCTGCGCCTTTGGCCCACAGCTCGGGATTGCCAATCACTGGAATTCCGACGGGGCTTCCGTCACTGCGACCGCACAGCTTTACATCGTGCTGGGTGTTTGCCGATTCTCCGACGGGGGCTGTGATGGACACTTCATGGCGATCCCATCGACTGGCGGTCGTCTGTTTTTCGCTCCAGACTGGACGGTCGTCGATGCTTAGCGAAAGTTCGACGGGCGCTTTGCCGTTGTCGGTTTTCTTTGGCAGCAGCGCCGAGTGAAACACCAGCGTTCCCAAGGTTGGCAGCGCGAGTCGGAAACGGTAACAGCTTGCCGTCGGCAAAAGCAGCGACAGCTTGGACTCGTAGACGCCGCGATAGCGATTCCACACCGGATCAAAGCGCGGCGGCGCCGTCGTTTCCTTCGCTGGCTCAGGATACGTTTCGACGTTGGGAATGCCGATGGCGACTTCGAGCACGCGCAGCGCCGTATCGCCCCGCAGTCCGCTGTACGGACTGACCAGCTTGTAGGGCGTTTCCAGGCTCGCCAAAATCGACGAAAGCCCCGGCTGCGGACCCGTCGGAATCAGCTCGGCTAGACCCGCCAAATCCGTCAGTCGAGCCCACAGCTTGTCACCGGGCGGCGGCGCAATTGGCGGCAGCCTCGGTGCCTCTTGTCTGGGCCTTGGCCTGACCTCGCGTTCCGGTTCCGGCCCGGTGAGCGTCGACGGCGCTGGCGTATTTTGCGTACACGCCGAATGTGCAATCAGCAGCCATAGCAAAAAGTGCGGCACGCGCCGCTTCCCCATGGCTGTTTCAGTCTGACTACGAACCGACGATCTCACGACGGCGAATTGTTCCACAGATTTGGGAAGCTAGCACCACTACATCTTCGCAAGGCCGCTCGAATACGAAAACTCGGCGGGGCTTGCGCCGCCACCTGTGCCGTGACGGTAGACGAGCTTGTACGAAAAGGTCGAAAAACTGCCCGGCAGATCCACGTCGACTTGCCAGCGCTCGAAGTCCTGGTCGATGTCCGTTTTCCAGTACAGGGTGTTTTTGCTGCCCGCGGCGCCCATGGGAATCTCTTGGCTCGTCGCCCATCCGTCTGTCGAATAGACCAATTTGAGCACTTTGTCGTAGTCGAGATCCTGCACCACAAACGACAGT
>DAORGN010000146.1:0-12629 GCA_035340095.1 Pseudomonadota bacterium
CCCAAAAGGCGCAGACGGAAAAAAATGACAGCCCAGGCGGTCGCTTCGGCCTGCTGGAGATCGACTAATGAGCGCGCTGATGGCTCGTCGGTATTACGTGCGCGGCTGCACCGAGCTGCGCGACAACGAACTCGACGATGCGTGCCAGGATCTGCAAGCGGCGGTGCAGCTGATTCCTTCGTACTATGAAGCGCGCATCGCCTATGCGACGGCGCTTCTGCGGCTCAAAGACCCACCGCGGGCGATTCAGACGCTGCGCGCCGGACTTCACTACACGACAACGGGGCCCGGTCGCGCCCTTTTGTGCCGTGCGCTCGGTGATGCGCTGGTCGCTGGTGGCGATTTCTTGGCTGCCGAACAAGCGTTTTCCGAATCGCAAGCAGCCAGCCCACAAGCGAGCGCCGACCTGCACGATCGCCTGGCCCGCTTGCGCGCCCGCACCGGACGTTTCGACGAAGCGTTCACCGAACTTCTCGCCGCCGCCCGTCTGAGCAAATAACCGCTAGCCGATCACCACCGGCGCACACGTCGAAACGCCCGCACCGACAATTTTGTAGCTGGCGTTTGTCTTCACTTCGGTGGCTTTTCCCGTCGCTGGATCAAACTCCCAGACCATCGACTTTTCCGCTGCTCCAACCTGGGCGGTGATGAAAATGTAAAAGCGACCGCCCCAGTGGGCAAATGCCCAGCCCGACGGTGTGCCACCCATTGACGACAAGCTCCAGCGACGCAGCGACCCGGCGTTGGTTTTGTCGATCTGTCCGACAAACGGTGCCGCCCCCGGATAGTAGCCGTATAGCTCGCCTTTGCCTGTGCCGGTCAGCTCGGGGCTGTTCTGTCCAGATAGCTGTAGCGCGGCGATTTTTTTGAGCTGAAGCGTGCCCGCATCGATCGACGCCAGATCGGCGACGCGCTGGTTTGTGTAGGAACCACCCGCGACGAACAGGCTCTCTTTTTCGCTGCCTTCAGCGTCGGACACAAAGCCCATTCCGAACGTCTCAAAGCCGCTTTGCAGCTTGGCGTAGCCGCTCGATTTGCACGAAGCGTCCGTCGTGTTGACCCAAAATATCTCGCCGCTCGAATACAGCACCCAGGCACGAGCGGTGCGATCGACGGCCATCGAAAACGGGGTCGCTTTGCCGCCGCCACCGATTGAACTGCCGGCTGGACAGTTCAGGGTGCCGATCAGCTTGTATTCGTACTTGCCGTCACGAGGATTGAAGCTCAGCAGCCGATTGCTCGAATCGACGACGTAGATAAGCTCGGAACCGGGACTGCACACCGACGAACATTTGCCACCACGGCAGCCCATCGGCTGGCAGGTTTCTTTTTCTTCGCCGATGGTGCCGCTCGGATTGCAGACGTGAACGGTGTCGCCCACACACGTCGTCGGCAAAACCGGAGAACAGTCCAAGCAGCCGCGCAGCGGATCGCAGATTTGACCAACAGCACACAGCTTGTCGTTTACAAACTTGCCGCTGGAACATTTTTGGATGGCGCCGCTCACGCAGCGGGTTTCGCCAACCTTGCAGCTATCGACGCCCGGATCGACGGGATTTTTGCCACCACCGACGTCGATGTCACCGCCACGAAGATCGGCCTCGCAACCGGTGATGCCGATCGAAAAGCCGAGCAAAAGTGCCGTCTGAAACAACCTGCCCGTCGCTGCGTACCGCATGGGTGCCTCCCACGATGTGACGTTTGGGTAAAAGACGTCGCATCGTACAAAGCGGCCCTGTCAGTCACAAGCGCGGTGTGATCACTTACGCGGGGCTTTCGGCAGGCAGGGTCAGGCGGCCTTCTGGACCTTGATCGTTTGCGATGTGTACCAGCACCACAGTGATGTTGTCGTCGCCGCCGCGGGCATTGGCAAGATCGACCAGCACCTGCGGCACATCGCGATACAGCTGACGGCTTAGCACTTCGATCAGATCGGGTTCTTCGACAAAGTTCGACAGTCCGTCGGAACACAAAAGCAAGCAATCACCGACGCGCACCGGCAGCATGGCACCGTCGACTTGGACATCGCGTTCAAAGCCAACCGATCGGGTGATGATGTGACGAAAACGCGACTCGCGCGCTTCCTGTTCCGTCAGGAAACCGGCGCGCACCTGTTCCGCCACCCACGAGTGATCAAACGTAAGCTGCTGCACTTTGCCGTCGCGGTACAGATACGCTCGGGAGTCGCCGACGTGCGCGATATACGCCCGTCGACCCTGGACCCACAGCGCCGTCAGCGTCGTGCCCATGCCTTCGAGATCGGGATCGGCTTGCGCCGCATCGAAAATGTCCGCCCCGACCGTCATCATCGCCCGCGTCAGCGACAGCAAGTTTTCACTGCGCGTCGCATTCTGTTTGGGCAGCGTGACCTGCTCGCGCAGTTTTTCGATCGCCAGACGGCTCGCCATCTCGCCGGCTTGGTGCCCGCCCATTCCGTCTGCAACCGCAAACAGACCCAGGTTTTCCGCGACAAGAAAGTTGTCCTCATTGTGCGCGCGTTTGCGGCCAACGTCGGACAGTGCATAGGGAATGAGTCGCATGCTGTTTGACCAATATCACGAGGTGCTACGTTCGGCGAACCTCGGCTAGCGCTCGAGGCCAACGACTTTCCAGCCTTTGTCGGTCGGCTCAAGCAGCAAGATCAAATCTTCGCCGCCTTGCTCGACCCACGCAAACGCGACCTCATCACCGTCGGAGCCGCGTGGCGCCCGACCAAGCCGCGTCTTGACCTCCGGCAGCGTGTAGAAGTGCAGCCGATCGCGCCGTGGCACGCCTTCGGACATCATTTCGTCGAAAAACGATCGCAGTCCGGGGCCGTCGCTCGCCACCGTCTTGCCACCCGACGTAAACGGCAGCGCACTGCCTGCGCTCATGCGCTTGGCGTCGTGGTGTTCCATCGCGTCCAGCCAGCGCTCAGCCGCGCCTTTGGCTTCGTCTGGGACTTTGGTAAGTGCGGTGGCTTTGCTCGGAGCAGATGGCTCGCTGGCATCGATTCCAGTGCCGTGCCCAAGCGACGGACGCGACAGACCGGACGGATGACCATCGGGTCGACCCGATTCAAAGCGACCGCTGCCTTCGCGCGCTTCGCTGGGAATGCGGACTTCTTCTTTCGATCGACCAGCCGCCGCAAAGATGGGTTTGTTTTTTGGCACAACCCCGCTCGACGCGACGTTCGGTCCGGACTTGGGCGGCGTCGTCAGGATATGCGCATTCACAAAGTCCGTCGCACACTGCCGTTCGTCGCGATGAAAATGCCAGGTGATGTAGACATTGCCGTCGCGGCTCTTGATCGAAGACGGCGGTTCACCAAACGGTGCCGAGCTGCCCACTGCATCGATCGCCGCCGCATCAAATGGCATCACGCCAGACGTCTTGGCGATCACCACCTGCGCCAGCGTCCCATCGGGCTTTATCGAAATCTCCAGCGCCGTCACCAGCTGGCGCGGATAGATGTCGCCCCCGGTTTTGCGATCGAGATCGGCCAAAAATCCGTCGCCCCAAAAGCGGTGAATCTGCCGATGCACTTGCGCGATGTAGGCCGCAAATGGATGCGCGCGCGTCCCCAGCTCGCTCTGATTGCCGACGCGCACATTCGGCGTGAAGTTTTCCAGCGCCGATCGGAACAGCGCCTGCTTGGCCATGATCCGATCCCAGCGTCCGATCCCTTGAGACTGCTCAGCGCGGGCCGCGGCACGACGTTCCGATTCAGCGACGTCATAGCCGACGATGCGATCATAGTCCTGATAGCGTAGCCGCGACGGGCTTAAACCCGGTGCACCAGCCAGACCTTCAGCGCGATCGAACTTGCCCTGGCTTTCGCGTGACTCGCTCCCGCCGCCCTGTTTGAACAGCTGCGATCCGTCGCCAAGCTGGGTCTCGCCACCGGGATTTTTTTCCGGCCCCAGGCTCTGCGCTTCCGCTGTCTTTTGCTTGTCGCTCGCCTGCGCCGATTGTGCCACCGCCAAGTTCGGATTCCGCGCCACCGGCGTCGGAGGCGGTGCAAGCTGCGGCAGATGTTTGGGATCGCCAGGCCGATCTTGGAGTTCCGCCGCTTTCTGCTGCGCCTGACCGATCTGTGGAAGCTGATTTTCCGACGGAGCACTCGCCTGCGTTTCCCCCGCAAGCTGCTGGATCAGGTTGCGCGCACTGGCCTGAGTATCGACCGCAGCGCTGTGGTTTTTCTGGGCCAGAAAGCGCGCGTCTTTGTTGTCGTCTTCATCGGGAAACTGATCCTGATCGACCATCTTGAGGTGCGGCAGGACCGCCACGTCCAGCGGCTTATTTTCCGGCTTCGGCTTCTCGGGCTCTGGCTTCTTTTCTCTCCGCTCGGCTACTTTCTCGTCGGGTGGCGTCTCCGGCTTCTTTTCCTTGGGCTCCGGCGCCTTGGCGATCGATGGCGGGGTCGGCAAACTGGGCGGCGTCTCCGCTGTTGGCCCGTCCTGCGCCGGCCCCTCCGTGGGCACATCGGGGTCCAGATAGGTCAGCTCCAGCTGCGGCTCCGGTCGCTCGGCCAAACGCTGGAGCAGCGCCGGCATCACCAACAGGTGCCCAACGGTCGACAGCAACATCGCAGAAATCCACACCTTGCGACGCTTTCGCGCCACTTGGGTGGGCCCACGCTGTTGCAAATCAGCCATCCTCTTACCCTACCAAGGGATTGGGCGGACCGGCAAACCGTCCGATGGCCAAAAGCCCGCAGGTGCGCCCCGACCAGGCACGGGCACCACGCAGTCGGACCGACCTACATCGGCCCACTCGGAAGCGATTTTTCATGGAAATCCGAAGCGAAGACACGCGGGAGGTTGCCAAAGCCCGACGAGGATCACATTCCTGCGTCGCGCTGAAGTTTGTATTTGCCTTTGAAGCCGCCCATGCCGGAGCCTTCGCCCATACCCGAGCTGCTGTGTGAATAAGAAAATTCGCAGCCAACGACATAATATTTGCCGTTAAAGCGACTTTCTTTTCCACCAAGCTGAAGCTCGATGACTTTGCCGGGCTTGATCTGCGAGTTGCCCAGCCCGGTTGCTTCCGCATTGATGAAATTCATCTGGCGTTCTTCGAGAATCGATTTCGCGAGCAAATCACCTTCTTCTTTGCTGCGGAATGGAATGTCGAAGACGTGTACTTCTGGATTATCACCAAAAGCACTGCTGCCGGATTCACCACCAAGTGGCGAAGCTCCACCTTCGGCTTTGCATTCCATTTTCTGCGATTCACGAGTCGACTGGAATGGGTCCCAGCCGTGGCAAACGACTTTCTTCACCTGCGCTGCAGCCGACATTTTCGGCTTGAAGTTTTCCAATGCGCCAGTGCCTTGCGTGTTGTAATCCAACTTAGCAACTGGGCCTTGGTCTTTTTCGCGCTTGGTGTAATAGAGCGTTTTGTCTTCACAGAAAATTACACGACCGGTTCGAGCAGCCCGCATCCGGATAAACTCGAGATCAGTCATGTTGTTCTGGTGCAAGTGCTCGTGCCGAAGCGTTGGCGGCTCGCGACCAAAGTTTACCGACAAACCAGCCTCACTCACGACTTTTTGAATGATTTGCTGATCAGTTTGATTGGTAAACGTCCGCGTCTTGCGACCGCGCGTCAGCTTGTGCATGGCATTCATGCCTTGCAGATCCGTCGACACCGGAGAGTGGGCGTCATACGTTGGATCGTCGCCGTGCACAAAGCCCTTGAACAGCTCCTGTTCGCCCTCACCCTCGACCTTGATCTTCACGACCAAGTCAGTTCCTGGCTTCAGAATCGCCGAGAATTTGCTCCCGCCGCTTGTATCACCCAGGTTCGAAAGAGAGATTTGAACATAATCGGGCTGGTCAAGGTCCTTTTTGACCACCAGGCTCGAAATGTCGCTGAGGTCGATCTCTTTACCGCCTACAGTCACCTTCGGTAGGCTGACCTTGGGACTCTGCGATTCCGACATGATTAGCCTCCAGCGCCGCCTTGTTTTCCGGTAGCGGCTGAACTTGCTTTCTTCATTTTGACAGTCGCTTCACAGCGCACAGGCGTGCCATCACGAAGAAACATGGTGAATTTCTGTTGAACAGATTCCACCACGCCCTGAAACACAAATTTTCCCCATACGAATTTGCACAACGGCGGACGCGGCTTCTCTTTGCTGATGATCAGCGCGAGCTTTTCCACCTTGGAGGTATACTCCATCACCGAGCTTTTTTGCTCATAGGTGTCAAAGTGCAGCGTGACGGTCAAGTTCGCAGGCGTCGGCTTGGTGAACTCCTCGGGGGGCTCATCTGTCATGGCGCCCTCTTTCTGGGTCCACTGGACTTGCTTTTCGACCGTAAACTCTTTGGGGTTAAAGAGTACTGTCAATTTGCCGCCACGGTCGCAGTCGTGGAGTTCTGCTTTCTCTAGTTCAGCCATGTGATCCGAACCTTTCCTTAGCAATCCGCTTGGACTTTTCGAGGCTTTCAATCGCTAGCTCAGCAACCTTTTTGAGCTTGTTATCGAAGCCTTTACGGTCCTCCATAAACTTTTTGTGTGCAGAGTTATCGATTGCTTTGTGCAATGGATGCGGATCTGGCGTATGTTCGGCATGCGATGTCGCTGCCGCCATTTGCCGTTTGCTATCCGCAAATGCAATAAGCGTCAAATCGCCGAGCGATATCCGGCTGTCGCTGGCCACCGCCTGCGCCGCCGCATGCGATCGCACCGCATCGAGAAGCCGCGTCGATATATCGACGGCAGCCTGCTGAACGTCCGACCCAGAGCCCGTCGTCGTGCCGCGTGAGCTCGCGCGAATGGACGCCGCATCCGACTGACCAGCCAGGAGGGCCAGCTCTGGACTCCCGGCGCGCCCCCGTCCGCTTGTCTCTCGCTGGGCGGCCAGATACGTTCCCAAATCGGCTTCGACCGCCGACACCACCGGCTTCAGATCCGCTTTCGGCAGACTGCTCCACAGCGGTCCGGCTGCTTCCTGACGCTGCTGCACCTGCATTCCGGCGCGGGCGACAGACGGTGTCCAACCCGCGTCGAGCACCGACTGCGGCTCGGCTGCTCCACGCGCCGCCGCCGCGCTTTTTTCCGCCGCACCACCCGGAATTTCACCGGTTTCCGACCGAGCCGCCCCGGCCCCACGCGAAGACGAGCCGGGCTGAATCCGACCCATCACCGACCCGAGCATCCGCAGCGAGGCCGAGGTGCCCAGCGGCTGAAAGTCCGGTGCCGTTGAATTGCGCTGTGAGTCCGACATGTTTAACCTTCGTAGGTCAATTCTTCGTGAGCAATTTCAATGCTCTCAACCGAGATTTCATTCTTGGTTGCGTCGAATTCAGGGCCTTCCCATTTGCAAATCCAGGCTTTGCGAAAACGCCACTTATGTAGCCGCTTACCGCCTGGACCATAATGAACTATCAGGCCGTCGATGCGCTGCATCTTGGTGCCTGGTTCATCATTCACATATCCTTGCCGCAGAGCCCACAGCTGTGCATCAACAAAACCCTGCTTGAGCACAATGTTTGAATATTTATTGTGCCCCATGAGCTTGAGCTCAGTGGTATTGACTCCACCTTCCTGGATTGTGACGACTTCCGATTCCGACTTGAGGCCGGAGCATGATCGGAAATAGCCCTGTTGAATCCCCTTGATCTCGACGGTGAAGTAATAAACAGGCAGTGCCTCGCGGCGTGACATGTTTTAGATACCTCTCTGCTCAGCGCGGTTCCACGCGCTCGCCCATCTGTTGTTCAATCGTAAAGTAAATAAACTCAGCGGGGATTGCCGGAGCAACTCGGATTTCGGTGACGAGACGACCGCTATCGACAGTCTCTTGCGAGTTCGTCTCTTCGTTGCATCGAACGATGAACGCCTCTTCCGGTGAGTTTCCAGCAAAATACCCCTTAATGTATAAATCGCTTAAGAACGAAGACACTTCTCGTTCAATCAGCGACCAAGTTTCCATCGTATTTGGTTCAAATGATATCCACTGCGTTCCTTTTTCAATTGCCCGTCGCAGCATGATGAACAACCGACGCACATTCAGATATCGCCAGTCATCCGACTCCGAGCAGCTGCGCGCGCCCCAAATGCGAATTCCTCGTCCCGTCATCGCCCGAATCGTGTTGATGCCCTCGGAGTTGAGCTGTCCAAGGTGATCATCGGACAGCGGCAACGTAAGTTGCGTGAGCCCGAGGATCTGCTCGTTGGCAGGCGCCTTGTGAACGCCGCTCGACTGTTCGGTGCGGGCATAGACACCAGCGACGAAGCCCGACGGTGGAACCTTGTGCTGCGAACCGTTTGAACCGGCGACGACCACCCACGGAAAGTAAATGGCGGCAAAGCTGGTATTCAGCCGCTGCCGCATCCGACGGACTTCTTCGATGTCGCGGGTGTCCGGTGCGTCGAGAATCGCAAAGCGGTCCTGTGAACGCTCGCAGATGCCGATCATTGCGTCGTGGATGTGCTGGACGTAGCTGCGCGCTTCCGGCACCGACATGCTTTTGTAGGCGAGCATGGCGTCGGGGACCGAGATCACGCCGACTTCATCGACGAACTCCAGCGTCATCAGGCCACGCCGATCGTCGAGTCCATTGTCATAGCCGATAAAGTCTTCGGCGGTGATTCCATCTATGCCGTCGCGTCCGCCGGTCAGCTTGTCAAGCGATGCTTCCACCGGCAGGTTGTTCGGCCACGGCGACGTCGATCCCAGATCCTCGAGCCGGATCAGATACGATTCTTCGTTGATGATGCGCGGCGCATAGCGTCGAGACAGCGGATGGAGCTGTAGCCCCTTAAACACCTCACGGCGATCGCGCAGAGACGCATAAATTTCGAATTCGATGACTTCGACATAGGTCGGCGCGGCGGCAGCGTAGCGACGCACCACCGGCGTTTCCGGCCCCCACGACAGAGTCTTGTTCTTTTCGTCGATGTCCGTGACGACGATGTAGTCGCTGTTGTCGCGATCAAAGATCCGCAGCAGCGCGCCTTTTTCGATGCCGCGCGTCGACGTGACCCGCGCCTGGCCTGCACCGACGGGCAGATCCAGCGTCAAAAGCGTCTTGGCGCCAGTGCTTCGCGTCGTCTTGACCCAGACGCTGTTGCCCCAGCGCCCCTCATTGAGCGCCAGGACGCGCAGCGTCGGTTTGTCCCACGAATCGCGCAGCACCCGCTCGGCCTGTAGCGCATGGTACGGCTCCAGCCTCTCTCCGGGGCGGGGCCGACGGGCGACGCGAACCACATAACAGGACTTGCCGCCGTTTAGGAAAAAGCCTTCCACCGCCCGCGCCAGATAGCCTTCGCTCGTCGAGCCGTAGACTTCCGCAAACTCTGCCCACGACTGCAGCAGGATCGGAACATCGAGCGGACCGCGGTTGGCAATCCCGACGAAGCCGGCGATGTGCGTGTCGGCGATGGTCAGTGAGGTATAGCGCGCGCCTGCACCGAGTGGATAAACGCCAGGTGGTCTGATCTCTCGGGGTGCCATGCAAGTTCCTTTGGCCAACCAGGTCTCCTCGGGGGGCCCATCACCCCGTCGAAAAGACGCAACAGAAAGAGAATTGTGCGCAGACATTTTAGCCGATTTTTCGGCGTACTACCTACGAAAAATGCGGGCACGCACCACAGGTTTTTCGACGGACCGCGCCAAGTTCTGACCGGATGTTTTGTGCACCGACCGATAAACTCGGCGCCCACCGGCGATCGAGTTGTCGGCCAAATGGAGGAGAGAAAGCGCGTTCGCAGCCTTGATGCGGCTTGCGTTCCAGTGTCGGGGTGATTTGTGGCTAACCGCGTTTGCGAGCGTCGTTTATCTCGCGGTTGATTCGAGCGATTTCACGCAACCAGATGTGCCGCTCGTCGTGTTCCATGTTGAGGATGTCCTCAACAGGCCAGTGAAAGTGATAGGCGATATAGGCTACCTCCCGGTACAACTGCTCCAGGGGGTAGCTCGTTATCCCCCCTGGCCGACAACGCGGCCATCCCCTCCCCCGAGCAAGTCGATGTCAAACTCGTGCTGGCACGAGGGGCACTTCGCATGCACGCGGGGAGCGCCTTCTTCGTTTATGCGTCGATAGAATTCTTGAAGATACGCAAGATCGGTCGAAAACAGGTTTTCGATGACCTCGGTATCGACCACCGCCAGCTCGCCAAGCTTGGAGATCACGCGGCTCAGAAGCACGATGACCAAGTAGGCGCGGTTTGACTGAACGCGATAGTCCTGAAGAGGAACAATCTCGTCCTTTGCGGTAGCAAGCCGCATCACACCATTGCGGTGCAGCTTGCCCTCGCTATCGATATAGCCTTTCGGGAGCGTGAATGGAAACTCAGTCTTGAATGCCATCGCTGTCTCTCTCAGTGCCTATTTGTAGGTTGCGTTCGACTTGTATTCGAACTTCATCTTTTCGCAATACATCTCGATCTTGATGTTGCGAATCTTTTCACCACCAGACTCTGCACGATCTGGCGTGTATTTGATGATACCGAGATTTTCAAGATCAAGGGTGAACAGCGTCGACGCGAGATCCGAGCTGAGATACTCGATCGAGCCATGCTTTTCACTCGTCGAATAGCTCTTGCCCTCGACCACGAACTCTTTGTGCCACTTGTACCACTTTTCCGCATCATTTTCGGGAATGGTGATGACCACGTTCGGAAAATCGATCTGCGCCGGTTCCTTGTCGAAGATTAGCTTTTCGCCAATCGAATTCTCGACGACGTTTTGCTTGATGCTGATCGCTTCGACTTTGGAAATGCGCTTACACGCATCTTCCAGTCCCGCTATTCTCACGCGGAAGTTCGCAGGAGTCCACAGCTTTTGTTTGGGTGGGTCGAGAGGTACGGGATTTATCGACCTTGTACCCTTGCTGTACTCCAATGTGCACATTTCTGGTGAAAACTTGATGGTCATCTTCGCTGGCTCTTTGCTGGTGGCATCAAGCGCAGGAAGTCCCACCTCCGTGATCAGTGCACGTTGAAATGTCTGTCGCGAAATCTCTTTGAAATCGTAATTGGCATGAACAATTGCACCATCGTGCCGTTCATGCTCATAATCCATACTCTTTTTTATCCAGCTATAAAACTGCTGGGTCATACCGGTTCCGCACGCAATGGTGACTTCGTCGACATGGACATTGCCAGCGTGCTTGCGAACCGGATAGCCACCAGCCATCCGCTCATTGACGGACTCGGTCTGCACATGCCCTCCGTCAGCAGAAAACAGCCATCCCGACGGATGCTGTTCCAGCTCCAGGAAGAATCGACTGTTCATGTAGCTTCGAGCATTGGCGGTCACTGGAGTCCCTCGTTCAAATATAAAAGTCTTTGCCCTGAAGCGGGACAGGCGACTGAGTCCCCCCAGCCGCCTGTCCCAAACCCAAAACCAACTAAACACCTGCAAGTCCGGCGCGATTGCCGGTTAGCGACTTGCAGACATTGCGACTGGAATTACTTCCAGATCGCAGCGCCGGTGTAGTTGAACTTGATCTCTTCGCAGTACATTTCGGCCTTGACGCGGCGGATCGACTCGACACCGGCTTCGACCTTGTCCGGCGAGAGCTTGAACACACCACAGTGCTCGAGCGTCAGGGTGAACAGCACGGTGCTGAGGTCCGGCGTCAGGTACTCGAGGAGCGCCGTCTTTTCCTGATCGTCGCCGTTGACGCCCTTGATCACGAACTGCTCGTGCCAACGGTAGAACGGATCAGCGTGCGACTCCGCGAAGGTGATCACCAGGTTCGGGAACTCGATCGAAGCCGGCTCCTGCTGGTAGTCACGCAGCTCGCCGATCGCGTTCTCGACGACCTTCTGCTTGACGGTGAGCGCTTCGATCTTGTTGACCTTGGCGAGCACGGTGTCAAACGACGAGTCGTTGGTGAAGCGCAGGCGGAAGTTCGAGGGCAGCCACTTCTTCTGCACGTCCGGCTTGACGTTGGTCGAGCTCTTCTTGCCGCCGCCGCTGAAGGTCTTGCGGGTCCACTCGGGCTTGAACTTGATCGACATCTGGGCCGGATCCTTCGACGAGGCATCCAGCGCGGGCATACCAAACTCGGTCACCAGACCCTGAAAGAAGGTGAGACGGCTCAGCTCGTTGTAATCGTAGTCAAAGTGAACAATCGCACCGTCCTTGCGGCCGTTGGTGTTGTTCGTGAACTTGATGGCCGTGTCAATCCAGTCATAGAAGTCCTTCGACATACCAGTGCCGCACTTGAACGAGATTTCCTCGTACTTCACGTTGCCCAAGTGCTTGCGCTGCAGGACGTCCGCACCCATCTTCTCAGTCACGACGTCGGCGACGGCATGACCACCTTCGGCGTCACGAATCCAGCCCGCGTTCAGGCCCGGATCGAACTCGAGGTTGTATTTGCCACCGGTATAGGCACGTCCCTGAGACTGCTTTGTAATCGCCATCGAACTCCTCCCAATTTGACGACGGGGAGCCCTAGCTCACTCGAACCAGGGCCATCCCCGCCCTTTACAGAACTACTCCTGGACGCCGCCGCCAGCGGGCATCTGGCCGATGCGGAAGATCACGAACTCGGCCGGCTTCACTGGTGCGAGGCCGATTTCGACGATGAGCTGACCCACGTCGATGACCTCCGGCGGGTTGGTTTCCTCATCGCACTTGACGAAGAACGCCTTTTCCGGCGTCTCGCCCATCAGTGCGCCCTGGC
>DAORGN010000147.1:0-12525 GCA_035340095.1 Pseudomonadota bacterium
CGTCTCACTGCGAGGCTGACCTTGGCTGTAGACGCGACGGATGTTGGGGTGGCGCTGCCGCAAAAATTTGCTTAGCTCAGCGTCGGCAACCCACACAAGTCCCTGCTGCTGCTGTGTCCGCTTTTGCTCGCGCAGACGGTTGGCAAAACCGATGATCACGCCCGACAGAAACGTCCGTCGCTCGCGGTTGCTCGAAATTCCCAGCTTGGCTTTGTGCGCTTGCCACAGCGACTCCGCCGAGTGCAGCAAAAAATCATACACATACGCCGACATTTCGAGATTTTCTGGCCGCCCCAGCACCTCGAGGACACTGCCACTTTTCCCCGTCCGCACATCGAAGCTCGACACCCAGATGGTCTCGACGAAAAAATACTCGCCCAGCACCACGGCAATCAGCCGCAGATGTTCGTCGATGCGACCGCGCGGCTCACCCAGGTGGCGAAATGCTTGCCGGCGCACATCTCCCGTCGGGATTTCTAGGTTGTACTTGAGCAAAAGCCGCTGCGCTTCCTGCATCGCGCTCTCGGCTTCGTGAACATTTTGGCTTTCGGCCAGCGACAAAAGTCGCGCAATCCGCGTAAGCTGCCGTGCCCTCTCCCCGTCGAGCGCTGTCTCGTTGCTTGTCGGCAGTCCCGCCGCGCTGTGGTCGATTCCCATGCGCGCACAGACTGCCTGAAAGGCTGATCCATGTGCTGTCTCGTCGGTGCGCCCGAGGATTTCATGCACATATTGGTGTGCCATTTCGTGCTTTAGCACTTCGAGCACAATCCCCCACGGTTTTTCGCGCACCAACGCTTCCGACAAAAGCAAAGAGCGCGTCGCTGGCACCCACAGCCCAAGCCGCGAAAGCGATGAAGTAAGTCCAATTTGCGGGGGCATAAGCGCCCGACGAAACAGCGTCGCGTTGAAGTGGTGCCATGCCCGCAAAAGCTCACGCACCGTGGCGGCCTGAAGCTGTGCGGACAGCGAATGGGGAAGTTCCGCGCTCATGTTCCTACACTTTTTTGCATACCCGCGCCCGCTTGTCACGTTGCGCCGCAGCGTGTCATTTTCCGTCGCTGTTCACCGCGCTGTCAGACCGTTTCGCTAGCGTCCTCGCCATGAACCCGATCGCCTTCGTTCCTTCCTCCCGCGCTCTGTTTGTTTCGGATGCAGCCGACCAGACCGGCCTGGCTCCGGTAACGTTCGCGCTGTTCGATAGACTTCGCCTGCAAGGCTATCCGACGCAGGTTCGACTGCTTCTGCCCGGCAGTGAGCTGGCGTTCCGGGTGGCGAGCGGTGTGATGGTGGATTTGCTCGACGCGATGCCGATTCTGCTGTCGCCCGATGTGCAGCATGAAGTTCTGCAGTCGCGCGAGCTCTGCGGCATCAGCAAAGTGCTACGGCTCGCGCTTTCTGTCGTCGAGCGCGGCCAGGCGTGGCCCAAGCTGTCGAGGATGGGGCACGGCACCCGGTTTAGCGCCCGCTGGAAAGCCGCCCTGTCACCGAGCGAGCGCGCCGAACTTTGCCGCATCGGCAAAGAGCTGTCGTTGTGCATCGGTGAGCTTTTGTCGACGCCGCTGTCGAGCGAGCGCTGGCAGCACATCGGTGCCGGTCCGGGTCTTTCGTCGCTGTTGCTGCATGCAACCGTCGATTTGGTGGTGCGTGAAGGCTGCCGTCGCGGAGCCCAAGTTCGACTCGCCGAATGTTCGACCAAGACGTGGGAACAGCGACTGGTCATGGCGCTCGGGGATGAAAAAGGACTGTTGCTTTCACCACTGCCCAGCGACGAAACGTTTGCAGCACGGACTGCCGAACTCAACGACTGGGCAGGACTTGCGCTTTCGGGGTCGAGCCGACCGCTGTTGCCGTCGCCGCCGTCGTGGCAAGCGAGCGAAAGCCTGCAACAACTGGTCAGTCGATTTCTGCGCCAAGCCGGACAGCTATCGGCGGTGCTTATCGCCGGCAAGCCTGCGCCGCGGATGCTTCCGATGAGTGCGTGGCGAAATGAAAAGCCAGAAACTGAGCGCAAACCCGCCGTCCTGCCGCGCAAGCTGCTCGACGAAGCGCTACAGCTTCTGCGCGACAAGCGACCGGGCTTTGCCGACCGCCATCAAGCGGCGTGACCCAAGTGGGGGATTAGTTCGTCGACGGGCTGCTTTCGGCAGCGGGAGGAGCGGGCGGCGGCGGCACGACGGTGGTGGGCACAGGTCCAGTCAGAACCAGCGGCAGGACTTCGTCCATCTTCGTCGCGTAGAAAATCTCCATGTCGTTCTTCACTTCGTCGGGAACATCCAAGATGTCCTTGCGGTTGCGCTCCGGCAATACGGCACGACGGATTCCGGCGCGGTGCGCAGCAAGCAATTTTTCCTTGATTCCACCGACGGGAAGGACGTTGCCACGGAGGGTGATTTCGCCCGTCATTGCGACATCGTTGCGGACCGGAATTCCCGTGAGCATCGACGTCAGCGCAACAAACATCGTGATGCCTGCACTCGGTCCGTCTTTGGGCATGGCCCCCGCGGGAACGTGAATGTGCAGATCCGCTTTGTCGAGGAAGTGTTCGTCGATGCCAAGCTGCTTGGCCCGGCTGCGCACATACGACGTCGCCGTCTGCGCCGATTCCTTCATCACATCGCCAAGCTGCCCGGTCAGCGTCAGACTGCTCTTGCCCGGCATCCGTGTCGCTTCAATAAACAGGATGTCTCCACCGACGGGAGTCCACGCAAGTCCGGTGGCCACGCCGGGAATGCTGGTGCGTTCCGCGACTTCGGACAGATATTTCTGCGGCCCCAGATAATCGGGAATCTTGTCGGCGACGATGGTGGTCTTTTCTTTCGCTTCGCCTTCGGCCACTTTCACCGCGACGCCACGACAGACACTGCCAAGCTCTCGCTCCAGGGTCCGAACACCGGCTTCGCGCGTGTAGCTGTCGATGACTTCGCTGACGGCGGCGTCCTCGAATGCGATGTTGTCGCCGTTTAGACCGTGCTCGTCGACCTGCTTCGGAATCAGGAAGTTCTTGGCTATCTGGAGTTTTTCACTGCGGGTATAGCCCGGTATCTCCAGCACCTCGAGACGATCGCGCAGCGCCGCCGGAATCGGATCCAGCACGTTCGCCGTCGCGATGAACATCACCTTTGACAGATCAAACGGCACTTCCAGGTAGTGATCGCTGAACGTGTTGTTCTGTTCCGGATCGAGCACTTCCAAAAGCGCGCTCGACGGATCGCCACGGAAGTCATGTCCCAGCTTGTCCAGCTCGTCGAGCACGAAGACCGGGTTGTTGGTGCCCGCGCGCTTGAGCCCCTGGATGATGCGGCCCGGCAGCGATCCCACGTAGGTCCGGCGGTGACCGCGAATCTCTGCTTCGTCGCGCACACCACCGAGGCTGACCCGGACAAACTTGCGGCCAATCGCTTTGGCGATGCTCTTGCCGAGCGACGTTTTGCCAACGCCCGGCGGACCGACCAGGCACAAAATCGGCCCTTTTTTGTCGTTCTTGAGCTTGAGCACCGCCAGGTATTCGAGGATGCGCTTTTTGACCTTTTCGAGGTCGTAATGATCCGAGTTGAGGATGTTGCGCGCTTCCTGAATGTCGATTTTGTCTTCCGTCGACACCGACCACGGCATATCGACGAGCCAATCAAGATAGGTCCGCGTCACCGTGTACTCAGCCGACGACGGCTGCATCTGCTTGAGCCGGTCAAACTGCTTGAGCGCCACTTTTTCGACGTCAGGCGGCATCTTGGCATCGATGATCTTGGTCTTAAACTCCTCGGCATCACCGCCGCCTTCGTCGAGTTCACCAAGCTCTTCCTTGATCGCCTTGAGCTGCTGACGGAGCACGTACTCGCGCTGGTTGCGACCCATTTCCTCTTGGACTTGGGTGTTTATTTTTTCGCGAACCTTGAGCACCTCAAGCTGCCGCGTCAGAAACTGCAGCACCTTGCGCATCCGCTGTTTCAGATCGAACGTCTCCAGCAGATCCTGTTTTTCCTCGACGGGAATGTCGAGCTGCGAGGTAATCAGATCCGCAAGCTGGCCGGCTTCCGTCACACTCTCGACGAGCGACGACGCCTCTTTGGGCAGCTCCGGCATGAGCTTGATCACCCGCTTGGCGATGTCTTTTAGGTTCATCACCAGCGCGTCGAGTTCGACATCCGCCACCGTCGGATCGGGAATCGACGTGACGCGGCAGTTCAGGAACGGGTCCGACCCCTCGTAGCCCTGGACGCGGAAGCGGACCACGCCCTGCAAAATCACCGAGAAGTTGTCCTTGGCCAGCTTGATGACCTTCAAAATGCGCGCGGCAGTCCCGACGGCATACATGTCACCTTCGCCGGGATCTTCGGTCCGTGCATCGCGCTGCGTCAGGATGCCGATGACCGGCTTTTCCTTGGCGATGGCTTCTTCGATGAGCTTGACGCTCTTCCGCCTGCCCACGTCGATTGGAATGATCGAACCGGGGAAGAGCACCGAGTTGCGCAGCGGCAAAATCGAGATCACATCGGGGATCTCGACTGGGCCGCTCTGATCTGGGGTTCCCCCCTTGGGCTTCTGCATCCAACGCTCCTTCACTCTTTACGTTGGCTTCCGCTGCCGCGTGGCGCATTCCCCTGCCCACTCGTCGGCACCGGCTTACCAAACCTCATCACAATGCGGCCTATGATAGTGCCTGGTTTTTGCCACGCAATACCCGAGGACTTTGCTTCTGCTTGCTGTTTTTGTCGGGCCTTTGCACGGGCAAGACGTGGCCGCGACTGTCCATGGTAGATGTCACCAGCATGCGGCTTGTGCACTACCCCTGTAAAAATTTGCCCATTTTGGCCGGCGAGTGCGTGGTTCCCGCCGAAATAGAGCGCATCGACCGTCGCACCGCGAGCGCGTGGGCCAAAGGGATTTCCGTCGACGATTACCTCCGGCGCGAGCGTTTTTTGAAGACGCGGCCTTATGCAGCGGGGATGACCATCCATGCGCTGCTCGACGATGACGGAAGCGATTTGCAGGCACAGATTTTGGCAAGCTGCGAAACGTATCGCGTCCCGGTGGTCGTCCCAGGCCGTCGCACAATCGGTTTTGGGCTCGGGGTCGCGAGTGTGTTTGTCGATGAACCGCTCCGCGGACATGGGTTTGCCGCGACGCTCATCCAACACGTTCACGACCACTTCCGTGCCCAAGGCGCCGCGATGATGTACCTGATGAGCGAGATCGGCCCGACGCTGTATGCCAGGCTCGGCTATGTCACAACGCCGCTTTCGCTGCGACGTTTTCCGGCGGCACCACTGCCGGCTGGGCTGCGGGTAGAACCGATCCACGCCGATGAGCTGGCGACGCTGATTCCGCGCCTGCCGCCGCCGCGCAGTCCGCTTTACATTCCCGCAAACCGCGAACAGCTCGACTGGCATTTTGCCCGCGGTCAGTTTTACGCCGGGCTTGCCCAAGGCGAGCTACCGACAGAAATTGGAGCACGATCCGCCGACGCGGTGGCGATTTGGGATGTTGATCATCGTCCCGATTGCCGTCGAGTGCGGGTGCTGCTCGTTGCTGCGGAAAAGCCCTCTGTCCACGTCGAGCACGTTCTTTGCGCCGCTGCTGCCGCGGCCCACGCGGTGGGTTTGCCGTTTGCCGAAGTCTGGGAAACCGCAGCCCTTTCGCCTTTTCTCGACGGTGGGATCAAAATCGAAGCCGACGATTTGCCGATGCTGTGTCCGCTTGCGCCCGATGTCTCTGCGACTGATTTCCTCGACGTCCAGCGCTTTCATTGGCTGTAAACGGTAGGTCCGACCGCTGAACTTGCCGGTCCGGTGCTTTTTCGCCATGCTCCCGCGCATGCGGATTCCCACTCGTCCCACGGTCATCATCCGGCACTGTCCCGACTACGACGTTCAGCGAATCAAGCAGCTCTTTGACGAAGGGCTAAAAACGCTCGGGCTACGGCCTACGGGTCGCACCCTGATCAAGCCGAACATCGTCGCTGCGGGCCCACTGTTTGCGAATGCGCACACCCGCCCCGAAGTCGCCGAGGGACTGATTTTGGCGCTGCAAGCGATGGCCGATGACAGCGTGACCGAAATCGCCGTCGGAGAACGCTGCGGAATCACCATCCCTTCGCGCGCGGCTTTTCAGGAATCCGGTTTCGACGACATGCTCGAAAGGACCGGCGCCAAACGCTATCTGTTTGATGAAGTGCCGCAGGTCGAAGTCCGTTACAGCCACGAAGGTCGTCTGCGCGACTACGTCTTTACCCCCGAGCCGATCGCAAAAGCGGACTTCTTTATCAACTTACCGAAGTTCAAAGCGCATCCGTGGACGACGGTGACGTTCTGTTTGAAAAATTACATCGGCATTCAGGATGACCGGCACCGACTGATTGACCATGATCACCGCTTAAACGAAAAGATTGCCGACCTGCAGTTCATCGTGCAGCCGCAGTTCTGCGCCATCGACGCCATCATTGGCGGAGAAGGTCGAATGCTCACGCCGAAGCCCTTTCCGCTCGGGCTTTTGATCATGGCAAACAGCCAGCTTGCGCTCGACGCGGTGTGCTGCCATATCGTTTCGCTCAATCCGCGCAGCGTGGCGCATTTGCAGCTTGCCGAAGATCGCGGCTTTGGCACCACCGATTTGTCGCAAATTGATGTCATTGGCGACGTGACGCTCGATGAAGCGAAGCGCCGCGCGAGTGGTTTCCAAGTCGGACTGATTCGGATCGAAAAATACTTCGAGGGCAGCCGCATCACCGCCTACGCCGGGCCACCACCGGAACCAGAGCACAGCGACTACTGCTGGGGCGGCTGTCCGGGGGCGCTGCAAGAAGCGATTGAGGTGTTGCGGCTCTACGATGAGCAGTGCGACCACAAACTGCCGCGGCTGCATGTCGTGTTTGGCGCCTACCGCGGACCGATTCCCGCCCAGCCGGGCGAAAAAGTCATCTTCATCGGGGACTGCGCCGACTGGGAAGGTGAATTGCAAGGCCAGCTTGTGCAGATTCGCAGCGTCTACGAAGACGGACGCAAGCGCGATCCCTACCAGGCGAGCCACGACGACGTGTTCGCCAAAATGGCAGCGGTGTCGATGAAGATGCTGTGGAACGAAGGCACGTCGCACATCAGGCTGCGCGGCTGTCCGGTCAGCGTCTGTGAACAAGTGCTCGCCGTCGTAGCGCTATCGGATGTCAACAATCCCTATCTGGACATGGAACACGCGGTGCCGTTCCAGAAAAACTACCTGGCGTGGCGAGCCAGCCAAGCGATGCAGCGACTGCGCGGGATTCCGTATCAAAAACCCGGTGCCTGCTCGCGCGGACAGGCGGCGCCTGAAGTAAGTCCAAAACACTCCGAGGGTGGCCATGGATAGTCCGGTGCAGATGGAACCGCCGAACCGCTGGCAAACCCTGCGCGATGAGCTGGATTTTTGGCGCTTCTTGATCCCGCGGGAAACGGTGCAGCTCGCCGGAAGGCATCTGCCGCTGGAAAAGCTGCGCGACCTTTTGCCCAAAGCGCTGCGCGAGCGCCTGCGTTTTGGACTGTATCCAGCGCGGGTCAGTGATCCGCTGGCGGTCATCTGTGCGCGCGAGCATCCACCGTGGGGGATTCCGGCGCAGCTCGATCCGCAAAAACCGCTGCACTTTGTCGATCCGCCGCGGGTGTCGATCCTGATGGTCACCTATGGCAACTGGGATCTGACGGCGCTGTGTCTGGCGAGTCTGCAACGGCTGGCGGGATCGATCCCGTTTGAGCTAATCGTCGTCGACAACAGCAGTCCCGATGACACGCCGCAGCGGCTCAAAGAGCTGGAACAATCGGCGCTTCTGCCCATGCGCGTCGTCCTCAATCGACACAACTTGGGCTTTGCGGCGGCCAACAACCAAGCCGCCCGGCTCGCACGCGGCGATGTGCTGGTTTTGCTAAACAACGACACCATCGTGACGGAAGACTGGCTGCCGCGACTTCTCGCGGTGCTCGACGAAGATCCGCAGGTGGCGATGGTGGGGCCGCGGACCAACTCGTGCGGCAATGAAGCGGCGCTCGGGACGCCGTATGCCACCGTCGCGGACATGTTCGCGTTTGCAAAACGCTACACCGATGCCCATCGCGGGGGCCGCAAAGAACCCGACATGCTGACGCTGTTTTGTACGGCGATTCGGACCAGCGTGTGGCAAGAGGTCGGCGGGCTCGACGAAGGCTATGGGCTGGGCATGTTCGAAGACGACGACTTGACGATGGCGGTCCGGCGATGCGGCCACAAAGTGCTGCTGTGCGAGGACGCCTATGTCCATCACTTCGGCGGCGCGGCGTTTGGCAAGCTGCCACCGCGCAAGTACCTGCGGCTGTTTTTTCACAACCGCCGCTACTTCGAGCGGAAGTGGCACACCGAATGGAAAAAGCGCTAGCCGGCCTGGATAAGGCCGGTCACTTGGCGTCGTCGGGCTGCCACTTCGACAGCCGACCCAGCTCGGTCTCGACGTCGAGCTGATTGATTCCCGTCAGCACCGCTTCGTGCATCAGCTCGCGCTGCTCTTGGTGCTGGGCGGTAAACAGGATTTCGTAGACATCGGCGGAAAGCGAACCAAAGCGCGACTTGAACGCTTTGGCGATCGTCACCGCATGCCCAGCCAGCGACGGCCCCGCGAGGTCTTCGATCACTTGCCGGAACTTCGGCTCGCTCAGCACCTCGTGGCGAACGAACATCTGATGGCCGTTTTCGACTTTGCGAACCGTCAGACCGTCGGAAAAGCTGCGCCGGATGACACCATCGCTGCGCTTTACCGCAATGGCCCAGCTCTGGCCGTCTTCGCTCGGCTGGTCGGCGGGCACAAACGTGATCGAGTGGCTGAGCGGCGCCGTCACCGCAATTCGCACCGGAAACACCGACCGCTCGGGCCCGCGTACCTCGAATCGCTCGACGATGGGCCGTCCAGCCCAGCCGCGCTTGCGCACCGTATTTTCAAGCCGCAGCGAGAGCACGACGCTTAGCTGCTCAATCGCTTCATAGATATCCCCCATCCGATTGCCCCCAAAGCGCTCGGCGATGCCCGCGCTGGCCCACAGCTTGGCTTACCCTCGGTTGTAAATTCCCGTCGAGCCGGTGTTGCCCTGCTGATAGTAATCAGAGGTGAGCTGACGGTCTTTGACTTCGTTTCCGAGTGCGTCTTCGAGAAACTTGGTTTCTTCGACGCACGACTGACCGGGAATGCACTTCACCTGGACGGACACTTCTCCCGACGGAGAAATCGTGATTTCAAGCTCTTTGCGCTGCGCCATGATTTGCTCCTTGCTGGCCCTTTTGCAAAGCCACTAGCCCCACTTCGACACAGAGAGCTTGATCGTACCGTCCTCGGCGACGTTCTGCTCCTCGATTTTGTAACCCTGCGCTTCGCAAGCCACCACGACCGTTTGGTAGGCGTACTCGCGGTTTATCTCGTCGACGACTTCCTGTTCCGTTTTGCCGACGGTGGTTTCCACGCCCCACCAGTCGGCTTGCAGACCGTAGGTGCCGTCTTCGTTTTTCACGACGCCGATGTCGTATCGACCCATGTTGATAGAAACTTCGGCGGTGCTTTTCTGGCCGCGCCAGCCGCGCACTTCGACGCCCTGCTCCGAGTGGGTGTACTTGAGCTTGAGCTTGTCGAGCGCTTTTAGCAGGCAAGCAATGTTGTTGATCTTGGTTGCGACCGTCGTGAAGTGACTCATCGGCTCTGCCTTCCGTTACAGCTCAATCCGTCCGCCCGGCTCGCTCGGCACGGCAAAACGATCTTTGGTCTTGCGCTGCGGCTGCTGCGACGCGGGCAGCGATGCGGTCCGCGCACGGGTTCTGGACCACTCACGCATGTCGGCGATCTTTTCGGCCATCGTCACCGCCAGCGGCACAATCTCGCGCGCCGAGTGCAAGAGCAGATCACTCGAAAGCTCGCGGTTGTGCGGATCGGCGTCGAATGCCTCGTAGAGCGCCGAGACCACCACTTGCTCGACCTCGCTGCCGGAAAATTCGGCCATCGCGTCGATGAGCTTCGGCAGATCGAGGTGCTGGATGCTGCGACCTTTTTTCTTCAGGTGAATCTTGATGATCTCGCCGCGCTCTTCCTGCGTCGGCAGATCGACAAAGAAGATTTCGTCGAAACGGCCTTTGCGCAAAAGCTCGGGCGGCAGGCTGCGCACGTCGTTCGCCGTCGCAATGACGAACACCGGCGCGGTCTTTTCCTGCATCCAGGTCACAAACGTGCCGAACACGCGCGAAGTCGTGCCGCCGTCGGACATGTTCGACGAACCAGTTCCCGAAAGACCTTTTTCGATTTCGTCGAGCCACAAAATCGCCGGCGCGACAGCTTCCGCGGTCTTGAGCGCCTTGCGCATGTTTTCTTCCGACGCACCGACGAGACCGCCGAAAATCTTACCAACATCGAGTCGCAATAGCGGCATCTGCCACGCAGCACCGACGGCCTTGGCAGTCAGCGACTTACCACAGCCCGGCACGCCCAGCAGCAGAATGCCTTTCGGAAGCGGCAGACCGAAGTCGCGGGCTTCCGACGAAAACGCATGCCGACGCTTGACCAGCCACTGCTTGAGTACTTCCAGACCACCGACGCCGTCGAGCTTTTCTTCCGCTTCGAAGTATTCGAGGATGCCGCTCTTGCGGATGATGTGTTTTTTCTCGGCGAGAATCGTCGGCAAATCGAACGTCTTGTGACGGACAATCGACTTGGCGATGACGTTTTCGGCTTCGGTCAAAGTCAGACCAAGCGCCGCGTCGACGATCTGCTCGCGACCTTCGGCTTCTTTGGCAATGCCCGGCTCACAGCCTTGCGGAAGCTGATGCAGCAGGCTTTCGACGACTTTGTTGAGCTCGGGACGGTTTGGCAGATCCCAGTCGACGATGCAGAGGTCTTTTTCCAGCTCAGGCGGAATCTTGGTCACCGCCGACAAAATGAAGACGTTCTTCTGGGTTTTGCGCAGATCATGTGCCAGATCGCGCAGCTTGCGAACCACCGTCGGGTCGTTCACAAATGCGTGGAAGTCGCGCAGCACAAACAGACCGCGACCTTCCGCCGCGGCAATGTAATCGAGCGCCTTGATCGGATCTTTGGCGTCGCCACCTTTGAGGGTGCCAAACTTTTGCACAAAGCCGCGGGTGATCGACCACGATCCCAGCTTCATGTCGCGGCGTCGCGCCAGCTTGAGCAGCGAGTCCTCGACGCGCTGTTCTTCTGACGAGATGATGTACATAAGCGAATAGCGCGCGCGGATAAGATCAAGGATCTCCTTCTCGCTGCGGTTTAGCTCCTCGCTGTCGGTCGGGGGTGCAGCCGCTTGCTCTTGCGTCATGGGTTCACCTGTGCGGGATTTGGCGTCGCTGTGCCTACTCAATCAGGCTACGGAGCGAGCGGACATGGCCTTTGGCTTCATCGGCCCGATTCATGGTGTCGTCGATGGCATCGCGGAGCTTGCGACCCGCGTCACGATCGGCATACGAGCGTTCCATCTTGTTCCACATCTCTTGCGCCATCACGATGGCGAGACGCAGTTCCGACAGTGCGTCATTGATTCCGTCGTAAGCGGTCGTCGCGACGCCCTTCATCTCGGCCAGCACGCGCTCGGCATCGCTGTTTCCTTGCGACGCCGCCGGGGCCGGATGTGCCGCCGCTTTTTGCAGCTCTTTGCACATCGCTTCCAGCTCGGCGACGCGGGCGCGGTACTGATCGCGTTCGCTCTTGGTCGACGACAGCTCTTGCGTCACCGATTCGGACGGCGTCGCACTGGCCAGCCGGTTTTTCAGCTCGGCGACTTCTTGCGCCTTGGCGTTGTGCTTGTCGATGATTTCTTGTTTTTCTTTTTCGGCTTTGGCGCGCAGTTCCGTGACAGCCTGATTGACGGCTTGCTCGACGGCAGACTGAATCTTGGCCTGGCTGCCTTTGCGTTCCTCGGCAAGCTGATCGCGCTGCTTGATCACCGCTGCCAGATCGCCGGATACCTTGGTCAGCTCGTCGTGGAGCCGCCCGACTTCGTTGTTGGCGTCGGCCAGGTTTTCACGCAGCGCGGCCATGTCGCGGGTCAGGTTGGCAATCTGCTCGCCGCCCTCGACTTGGTTTGACAGCATGTTGTGCAGGCGATCCAGCTCCGAGCGAAGCTCCTCGACCTGCACCTGGGCACGATTTTGCCGCTCGCGCAGATTGTCACGCTCGCCGCGAATCGACGACAGCTCGCGCTCTTGCTCCTCACTGCGCTTGCGCAGGTCTTTGAGCTGCGATTCCTGATTGACCAGACCGACGCGCTGCTCCTCGATAAGCCGCTCGCGTTCTTTCAGGATGTCACGCAGCTTGTCGACGTCGCCGATCTGCGAATTGATCGCGCGCATCTGCTCATCACGAGAGCGCGCCATCTCTTGCAGCTTCTGCGTCAGGTTGTCGGCGGCCTGCTTGCTGCGACGGACATCTTCTTTCGCTGCCGCCAGCTCGCGATCTTTGGCTTCCGACTGCGTTTTGAGCTCGTCGGCCTGCGCCTTGGTCTTGTCAAACTGCTCTTTGAGCTGCTTGAGATCCTGACGCAG
>DAORGN010000148.1:0-12470 GCA_035340095.1 Pseudomonadota bacterium
CGATGATCAGCGCGTCAGGCTGTTTCTTGTGCGCGGCAAGCAGGTTTTCCAGTTCTGCCGTGTCGTGCTGCCCATCGGCATCCATCGTCAGCAGCGCCGATGCGCCCAGCTTCTGCGCGTAAGCAAAGCCGGTCTGGATCGCCGCGCCTTTGCCACGGTTTTGCGGATGACGAAGCACGGTCGCACCAGCGGCTTGGGCCTTGTCGCCGGTATCATCACTGCTACCGTCGTCGACCACCAGCACCGGCAGACCTTTGGCCAAAATCCCGGCCACCACGTCGCCGACCGTCGAGCCAGCATTGTACGCGGGGACCAGCACCACTGGGCCACTTCGCCGAGTCACGTCGCTCATTTCGAGAGGTTCCAGCATATCACGCCGCCATCACCGAAAAAAGCAGGCGTCCATGGACAACCTGCCGAGGAGCCAAAGCCGATGTATCCGCTTGTACAAGCGCGATCGCAGTCGCTTCGGCCAGAAACGACACCAGAGATCCCATCGTTTGCTGTTTTTTGACGGAAAGTCGCAGGGTTTCGCCAATTCGAACAAAATTTGGGAACCTGAGGTCAGACACGCCCACTAAATAGCCACGATGCTCCGCTGCCGGCGCGCTCGCTGACTCGGACGATTCCCCCGCCGAGAGCATGTTAAACGCCGCCGCCGCCTGACATAACGCCTCGACAAGCAACGTCTGCGGATAGCTTCTGTCTACCGACGCGGAAAGCGCAAGGCCAGCAGGCCACAGCGCATCTCCCTCGGTCAGTTGCTTCTCTGCGACGAGAGATCCAACGACTGCATCATATTCGACGATGCGGTCGATCAGTCGAAACGGTGGTGTCTGCGGCAAAGAAGGCACGGTTCGCATAGGAGCTGAAAGTGGTCCGATTTGTGAGACTCTTGCCAGGAGTTCATATCATGAAGCGCCAGCAGCCTCGTCGCCGAAACGCACGCAAACTGATCATCTGGGCCTGTCTGTCGATTGGGATCTTTGCTTCCGGATGCAGCGGTCGCAACCAGCGTGGAGACAATCTACCGACGCAAGGGACGCAGCAAGTGCAGTCGATCGAGATGGAAGACCTGCACATCACCGTCGGGAAAAACGCCAAAAATGGCGACGAAGACTTCGAAGCCTACGATGCGCCGACGCTGTTTCGGGAAGCGGACGCGCTGTTTGAAGCCGACAAATTTGCCGACGCTGCGCAAAAGTACGAAAAACTGGTGGTCGAGTTTTCTGACAGTCCATTCGCTCCACCGGCGCTGTTCAACGCGGCGCTGAGTCTCGAAGCGCTGGGTCGCTATGGCGAAGCGTCGGATCGCTACAAACAAGTGGTCGCGCTGTTTCCGTCGAGCAAAAACGCCAAGGACGCCGCGCTCCGCCAGGCCGCTTGTTTGGCCGAAGTGGGCAAGTGGGTGCAGTCGGCAGAAGCGCTGGCTCTCGTCGAAAAGCGTGATGATCTGACGCTTTCCGATCGCTTGGAAACCATGGCCCGTCACGGACTGGCGCTGTTTGAGCTCAAGGATCTGAGCGGTGCCGAGGCCAAATTCGCACAGTCGCTGGCCCTTTATGACGCGCACAAAGCCGAAGAGCAGCCGCAGAACAACTTCTTCCTCGCGATGTCGCAGTTTTACGTGGCCCACATTGCCCATCAGCGATTCCGCGACCTGCCGCTGCGTCTGCCACAAAAACAGCTGGCGCTTGATCTCGACAGCAAGGCCAAGACGTTTCTTTTGGCGAACACCAAATACGTCGAGACGATCAAGCTGAAAAATCCGACCTGGGCGACGGCAGCCGGTTTTCACGTCGGGACGCTATATCGGGAGCTCTACGACGCAATGATCGCGGCACCAGTGCCGACGGAAGTCGCCAAGACCGACAGCAAAGTATTTTACGATTTGCTGCTACGTGAGCAGCTTCGCCACCTGCTGACGAAGGCCAAAGATGTGCTGGAAAGCAACGTCAAGATGGCCGAGCGCGTCGGCGTAAAAAACGGCTGGGTCGAGCGCTCAACGGAACAGCTCGGCGAGCTCGACAAGCTGCTGTCGGGGCTCGACAACCCGGCGCCGAGCGCACCGGGAGAAGCGCCCAAAACGCCAAGCCGTCCAGCACCGAAAGACAACAAGACCCGCGCTACCCTGTAGCCCGACGACGCACAAGCCACAAAATCCCCGCCGCCAGTCCGCCAACGTGAGCCGCCCAGTCGCCCGCCGGAAAAAAGCCTGATCCAAACAAAAGCACGCCCGCGATGAGGCAAATCGCCGCCCGCAAACGACTCGGTGCAGACACAACTGCCGTCGGTAAAAGCGCCAGCAAGACCCCTGATCCGCCACAACAGATCGTCGCCGCGCCACGATGAGCCAGGATCGAAGCCGCGCCCGATACAGCCACGCCCAGCCCGAGCGGCCCGACGACACGATCAGTTTGAGGCCAGGCGTGCGCAACACAGCTTAGCGCCAGCAGGTTGCTCAGCAAATGGATGCTGTCGACGTGAACCAGCCAAGAAAAAGCCAGTCGAACAAGCCCAAGCGGCGAATGGAGTGGCAGCGCAAGCGCCCCCGCGCGGACCAGCGCTGGCGTCGACAAACGAAACAGCGGCTGCACCGCCTGATCGTTCCAAACGCAGACGAAAAACACGGCGACCCACAAAAGCGCGACCAGCCCAAAGAAAACCCGAGGACGCAGCGAAAACACCGGCACGGCTACTTGCGGACAAGACGAAGGATGACTTCGTCGACGCGGCGCTCATTGGCGGACGCGATTTCGAAGCTGACCCCGTGGATTTTGATGACCTCACCGACGCGAGGAATCCGCTTCAGCCGATCGAGCAAAAGTCCGCCGAGCGATTCGTATTCGTGATCTTCAGCCTCGGGTAGCTCAAGCTTTAGCTCGCGATTGAGCTGTTCGAGCGAAATCCGTGCCTGCACACGATACGAACCGTCGCGCTGTTTGCTAAGAGCCGGCGGTTCCTCGTCGTACTCGTCTTCAATGTCACCGACGACTTGTTCCAGCAGATCCTCGACGGTTACAAGTCCAACCGCGCCACCATATTCATCGACGATGATCGCCATGCCCTGGTGCGCTCGCTCCAGACGGACCAGCAGATCGAGCGCCGGACACGCTTCGGGCGCATAGATCGGTTCGCGCATCAGATCCTTGGCTTTTCCGTCGCTACGTCCGCTTTTTAGAACATCGAAAGCGTGGACCACACCGACGATCTGATCGAGCCGTTCGCGATAAATCGGAATTCGGCTGTACTTTTTGTCGCCAATTTCGCGGGCCAGATCAGCCACCGACGCTGTTTCTGCCTGGGCAACGACATCTGACAGCGGTTTCATCACGTCATCGGCCCGCAGCGACGGAAAATCAAAAATGCGAGCGATCATCGAACGCTCGCCTTCCGTCACATCCGATAGCGACACCGCGCTGTCCCCCGTCGGTTCGGCTTGGGCACTGACCAGGCTTTCGATCTCTTCGCGCGTCACCAGCTTGTGATGGACATCGATCCCCAGTCGCGACGCCGCCAGCTTCGAAATTCGCTCCAGCAGATAGACGCCCGGCGCCAAGACCCGCATCAGCACCGCCAAGAGCCGGGCCTGCAGCGGCGCAAGTCGATTGGCATGCTGACGGACGATCGCTTTTGGCACGATCTCGCCCAAAATGACCACTGCTGGAGTCAGTCCAACAAGAAGCCACAGCTCGACGTGGCGGGGATGATGCGCATGCAGCCACAGCGTCCAGACGACCGTCTGCAACACCACCGCCATCTGCGTCCCAAGCAGCGTCGCCGACAGCAGCTGGTGGGGCGCAATCAAGAAATCTTCCACCAGGCGGGCGCCACGATTTCCCGCTGCTGCCAGATCGCGAATGTGCGCGCGATCGGCACTGACGATGGCAATTTCGGCGCTGGAAAAGAACGCTTCGACGACAAGACAGATGCAGCTTAAAAGGAGCGGCAGCCACATGTCAGCCCTCCCCCTTTCCGACTGGCGGAACTTCGCCGCTCGTCGCTGGCTGTAGCGTCGGGGTCCGTGCCAGATCGGCAAACAGCGGCCTTAGCAAATCTTCCATCGTCACAAGCCCCGCGAGCCGCCCGTACTCGTCGACCACCATCGCCATGTGCGTCTTGCGTTTCTGAAACTCGCGCAGCAGCCGTTCGCATTTTGCGCGACGTGGAACAAACAGCGGCGGATGGAGGAGATCGACGAGAGGCTGTCCTTCCAGGTCGCCGTAGCTATACCCGACAAGGTCTTTGGCGAGCAAAATCCCGACGATGTTGTCACGCCGCCCGCGATAGACCGGCACCCGTGAATAGCGCTGTTTCGACACCGCCTCGACGATTCGCGACAGCGGCATCGTCACCGGCAGCGCAAATACTTTCTTTTCCGTCGTCATCAAATTGCCGACGGTGAGATCGCCAAAATCGAGCACGTTGTGGATGAGCTTGCGCTCGGCCCCGCGGATTTCGCCTTCTTGCTGCCCCAGATCGACCAGTGTGCGGATCTCACGTTCTGACAGAACCGGCGCGGCTTCGGTATGACGGCTCTTTGGCCCGACGAACACCAGCAACAGCAAATCCGAGATTGCACTGATCGCCACCCGCGGAACCCACAGCACCCAGGTCAGTACTTTGAGCAGCCACGACACCAGCCGGGCCCAGCGATCGGCCAGCTTGATGCCGACGGTCTTCGGAATCAGCTCGCCGAAGGTGACGAGCAAGGGAACCGTCAGCACCGTCGCTGTCATCGCCACGAGCACGTCGAGTGACGCCGCCGTAAGACCAAACTGGAGCCTTGGCACCAGCCGAAACACCTGTGCCACCGAGTCGGTCATCACTTCCGATAGCAAGATGTTGGTCAGCTCGTTGCCGATGATGATCGTGGTGATCAGCCGTCGCGGGTCCGATAGAAGCCAGACCACCCGTGCACTCGCTGGATCGGTCGCCGCATTTTGCCGAAAGACTTCTCGACGGGTGCGCGACAAAGACAGCAGCGCTGTTTCTGTCCCAGAAAAAAAACCCGCAGACAGAAACAGCGGCAACAGCAACAGCAAGTGAGACAGAAGCTGGATGACGTCCTGCCAGACTCGGCTTGAGAACTCCGCTTCCGCAATCATGAGGAACCGCAGTCTAGCGCAGCTACGAATTGCTGCCATGCCGTTCTGGTTCCGCGGCATTCGCAATTGACAGGTTGGTGTGGGCTGTGGACTCTTCTTTTCGTCGCCGCGACCCGTGTGGCCGCGTGCCAACTTTTCTTTGCCAAACGCTTCCACCCAGCAAAATCACGCATGCCGCCGCAAACAGACCAGCCGTCCGATTCCCATCAGCCCACGCGCGTCAGCCGCCGCATCTGTCTGGTTCGACATCCCCACGATCTGGCCTCGCCAACCGTCGCATGGGTCGATCTGGCGGCGCTGCTTTGCGAGGCTGGACACGTAGTTACGGTGCTGGATGTGAATGCTGTTTCCGATCGAGAAGCGACGCACAGTCTGTTTGGACTCAATCCAAATCTGCAGCACATCTGTTTGCCACCGATTCGGTCGCTTGCGACTCCTTGCTCGCAGGAACGTGATTCCTATGCGCTGTATGAATGGCTCCGCGAGACATGTTTTGACGTCATCGTGATGTCGTTTGGCGACGGAATTGGCTTTCATACACTCGCGGCCAAGACACAGGGAATCGCATTCCCAAACACGCTGTTTTGTCTTGTCGCGCAGACTCCATCGCAAAAATGGATCGGCAATTCACAGCAATTTCCGACGGGGCATGCAGCGTTCCGGATTGACTTTATGCAGCGCAGTTTGGCCGCGCAGGTGGATGTCCTGATCGCGCAAGATGAAACGACGCTGGCAGCACTTGCGGATCAGCAGTACAAACTCCCAAGCGCTGTCTGCGTCGCAGGATCGCTGTCGGAGCTGCGGACAGAATCGACCCAAACCGCGTGGCTTGCAGCGCTCACAGAGACGCCGATTCCGCTTCGAAAATCCGCGCTCGCTGCACTGGCAGAGCAGAGCGCTCCACCCCTTGTGAGCGTGGGACTTGTGACCTTCAATCGTCCGCAGCTTTTGCGCCAAGCGGTCGATTCTTTGTGCGCGCAGGACTATCCGCAACTGGAAGTGATCTTGGTGGACGATGGCTCAAGTGATCCGGATGCCGTCGCTGCGCTTGATGAACTTGCACCGATTTTTGCAAACCGCGGCTGGCAGATTCTGCGGCAAACCAATCGTTATCTGGGTGCGGCACGGAATGCAGCCGCCCATATGGCGCGTGGAAAATACCTGCTGTTCATGGATGACGACAATGTCGCCAAACCGCATGAAGTCCGCACGCTGGTTTCCGTCGCTGAATACACCGAAGCAGACATCGTAACGTGCCACCTGGATAGGTTTTCATCGACCGAATCACCGCTCACCAAGCCGATGAAAACCGAGCGCTGGGGACCGCTTGGTGCCGCGCTTTCAGTTGGGCTTACGGAAAACGTCTTTGGCGACGCCAATGCGCTCATCCGCAAGCGCAGCTTCGATGCCATCGGTGGTTTTACCGAGCTGCGCGGAGTCGGACATGAAGACTGGGAATTTTTCGCCAAAGCGTGTCTGCAAGGACATCGGCTCGACGTCGTTCCCGAGTCGCTGTTTTACTATCGGGTGCTGCCCGGTAGCATGCTCAGCAGTTCCAAGCAGCGCGCCAATCTATTGCGCAGTGCGACGCCGTATTTGCACGGACAGCCGCTGTGGCTGCGGCAGATCCTGCTTGGGTATCTGGGACAGCACCTAGAGCTGCGTGCACCGTCGGGTGGACAGCCTGTGCTGACGGATGCACCGCCGCTGAGTGACGACGATGTGCTGCGGCTGAAGAACCGAATTTACGACGCGCTGCGTCCCTATCCGCGCGCGCTCAACCTGTTTCGGCGATCGGCGCAAGCGGTCTTCAGGCTGGCGCAGACAAAGTAGCTGGGGCTACGGCTGCGTCGTCTGAATCCGCTTGTCGAGCGCTTTGAGATCCTGCTCGGCTTTCTGTTTGCGATCCTGATCAAACTCACTGGCGCACTCACGGTTTCCCGCGGGCCGCGTCACAAGTCCATCGGCGAGCAGTTTTTGCCGTCGCTGACGTTCGGAAAAACGCCACTTGGCGGCAGCGCTTGGATCGGCAGGAGGCTGGGCCGGCGGCACAACACCGACGTGCGACAGCCCTTTCTGTTTCGCTTCGACCGCATCCAGCATCACCTGATCGATCGACGAATAACCGCTCTCGCTGAGCTTGCGGACAAAATGGGTTCCGCGCTGCATCGTGTAATGCCACACGTCGCCGCGCACATACGGCAAAAGGTTTGACTTGATCGTCCGCACCACACACGACTGCTCATCGAGAGGCAGCGCTGCGAAGTTTCGCCGAAAACCGACGCCATAGGAAAACCACGACTCCGCATTCGACAGATACACGACCCGGATCGTTACTTTTGCAGCCTTGGCAGCGTCGGCAATCTGCATCATGGTGCGCGGACCATTGAGATCCCCAAGCCGCGGCACGATGAGCCCCTTTTGCGCCATTTTGCGGATGTAATTGTACTTTTCTGCGTCGCCAAGCCAGGTGTGCGACTGGGAAATCTCGTCGCGCAGATGGGCCAGCAAGTCTTCGCGATACTGCGTATACAGCACCAGAAGTTGTTTGCGCAGGCGTGGCTCCGTCGCAGCGAGCGCAGCATCGACCAGCGGAACGCCCTTTCGTTCAAACAGAGCGACAAACGCTTGCGGGGTGTCCGTTGCTCGCAAAAGCGCCGAATACAGTTTGTGCAGCTTGACCACTTCGAGATCGATGTCGACGAGCCACAGCACCTGCGAACCAGCCGCTGCTGCCATCGTGTAGTTTTGATCGCCGCCGACGCCCAGATATCCACCGCCAAGACCCTTGAAGTCTTCGAAGTAGATGTCGTGCTTTCGTTCGTTTGACCACATGTAATGGCGACGAACACCGCCGGATGGCTCATCGCCTGGCGTCGAAACCGCGCGCACAAATTCAGCGTCCGTCGCTGGATCGGCTTGGCTAGGATGGCCTACCGTCGGGGAAAGGCTCGGAAGCCCCGGCTGACTCGGAGGCTCGCTCGCCCCCGCAACCGGCTGCACCACGAGGAAAAAACCGAGGTGAAACGCTGCGATGAGTCCGCAATGAATCCCGTGGGTCCGACGCGAAGAAGAAAAAAAGGCTGGCACGATTGTAAATCTTACCACCCATGGCGATGTGGCCGCGCCGAAGTTTTTGCAGTTCCTGCGCAAAGGCCGCAGTCGCCGGTGCCCCCGTCGTGGTAGTCTGCAAACGATGTCCAGTTTGTCGAAACCGATCGCGTGGGGGATTGGGCACAAGGCCCACAAGGGTGCAGGGGTTTTGCGGGTCGGCCTGTGCGCGTTACTTGCTAGCACATTCAGCGTCGCCAACGCCCAGCGGAGCGACGGCGGCACCATTGCAGCTGGCGGCGAAAAAGCCGCACCTCCAGTCGAGAAGCCGGCTGCTCAACCGGGCGCTGCGGACAAGACCGACAAAGCGGAAAAAACCGCCAAGCTGCCGCCCATCCACGACGAAGCACTGCCGCCGCGCGCACGCACGCTGGTGACCAAACCGACCCGGAACGCGCTCGTCGACTTTGTCCTCGAGATGCAGAATCGCAGCCAGGCCATCGCGCGCAAGTACGTCCAGCTTCTTTTGTCCGAACACTACGACGAGGCCAACCATCTGCACGATGAAGTGGGAGGTCGGCGCCTCGAGTGGCCGCAGCTCACCCAGCAGGTTGAGGCATTCACCGCCGAGCACGGACAGCCGAAAGAACTGACCCAATACCTGACGACCTCCGTCGGTGCTGAAGTGCAGACGTTTTACTTTACCGCGACGTACAAAGACGGCGCCGAGATTGGCGCGCGCGTCACGGTAGATCACTACGGCCATGTCGTCGGGGCTGCCGTTGGTGGAGAAGTGGTTCCGGCGTCCAAAAAACGCTACGACCGCTACGACAACTACCAGACCAAAACCGAACTGACCCTGCCGTTTCGGGGAACCTGGACTGCGACGAACGCCACACCGGGCGCTGGCAATGGCCACTACCTGAATCCGAACCAGCGCTTCGCGATTGATTTCCAAATTTCCGTCGACGTCGGCCCTGGACAGCGCAGCAACCACCAAAACGACGGCAGCAAAAACAGCGACTACTACGCCTATGGCCAGGACATTTTGGCCCCTGCCGATGGAACCGTTGTCACTGTCGTCGATGGAGTGCCCGAAAATCCGCCCGGCGTTACCGACATTTATTACCGCTTTGGCAATGCCATCACGCTCTCCATCGGCAACGGGGAATATGCAGTGCTGGGTCACTTGCTCCCAGGCAGCGCCAAAGTCCGCGTCGGAGATCGCGTATCACGCGGACAAGTCATTGCGCGCTGCGGCAACAGCGGCAACTCGACGGCGCCGCACCTGCACTTTCAGCTTTCCGACAGCCCGACGCTGAGCCTGGCCGCCAGCTTGCCGGCGCAGTTTGTCCGCGTCGTTCGCCAAGGCGTCCCCGAAACGCGCGTCCAGCCACTGACGGGTGACCGACTGGCGAACCAAGACGAACCACCGGAAAAAGACAAAAAACCGGCGGTCAAAAACGGCAAACGCTAGCCCGCATGCGTTACGGTTTCGCTGCCGGTACAGCCGGACTTGCCGTCGGAGCCGCGGCAGGTGGAGCAGGCGTCACTGCGGCAGGAGGCGGTGCCCCCGGCGCGGTCAGTGCACTTCGCGCCCCCACCTGTCCAAGCTGCGAGGGTGGCGCCGACAGCAGATAGGTTGCGTCGACATACTTAAATGGCGGCTCGCCTTTGGCCCGTCGCGCTTCGCTTTCATCGGCAATCCACTTGAGCAGCTTCGGCAACATTTCGACCGTCGCTGGCTGCACATCGTGGAACAGAACAATCGAACGTGCCCGCCGCACCCGCGATAGCTCGTCTTTCATAAACGCGAGGATTTTGTCGGGATCTTGCAGTTTCCAGTCCTGCGGATCGATGTCCCAGCCGATGGGCCGAATCCCGAGCTTGTGCAGCGTGGCCGACAGCGACGCGCAGTGCGAACCAAACGGCGTGCGAAACAGCGGCGGCGGCACCCCGGTGGCATCCTGGATAAGCTGCGCATTGTCGAGGATTTCGCGCTCACCGACGACCGGCCCACGCTTTCCACACAGAAAATAGTGATGGACGGTGTGGTTTCCGACGATGTGACCGCGCTTTATCGACTCACGCATCAGCTCTTTGGCTTTTTCGTTTTGCGCGCCTTTGCCCATGAAGCGGACGCCGTTGACGAAAAACACGGTCTTTATGCCGTACTGGTCGAGCGCTTCGAGCACTTTCGGCGTGGTATCCACGCGCGGTCCGTCGTCGAACGTCAGCAGAAGTTCATACGCGGCTGGCTTTGGTGCTGGCGGCTTGGGTGGTTTCGGGGCCGGCGGCGCTGCTGGCTTGGCGTGGGCAGGCGCTTTGGCTTTGCCCGCATGGGCATCGGTCGTCGCGGTCGATAGAAAAAAAGGGAGGGACAGCAGCGCTGCGCCCCGCAGAACAGAACACGTCACGTCGCGATGGTACGCCGAGCCTGCGGAGCGTCAACGAACTTGATCGCTACCAGCGCTTCCAGTGGCCCTTGCCCTTGCCGGGATGGAAGAAGTGGCCTTTGCCGTGACCGTGGCCGTGCCCATGCAAAATCACCGCCCCAGGAACCCCAACAACGACGGGAACAGCCGGAGCAACCACCACTGCCGGCGTCGGCGGAGCAACCACCACCGTCGGATTTTGCGGCGCGACCACCACCGTCGGATTTTGCGGCGCAACCACCACCGTCGGATTCTGCGGCGCGACCACGACTGTCGGCGGCGGCTCGACATAGACAGTGCCTTGCCATTCGGGCGGCGGCGTCACCACGACTTTCGGACGCTGCGCAACGTAAGGCCGGTACTCGACCTCGATGGCTTTTTCCACCTGCGGACGGACGCGCGCGACTTCCGGAGGAATCGGTCCGACGTAAAAAATCACGTCGTTTTGGACTTTGTAACCGGGCGCTTCGTGCTGCACCGGGTACTCGTGGTAGTGCGGACCTTTGATAAAACAGAACGTCGGCGGCGGCGGCACCGAGCCCGGCAGGTTTTCACTGTGCACTGGCACCGGATGATGACCGTAATATACGTTCTTTTGTCCATCGTAGCCGAACGGTACGGGATCGCCGGCGAACACGTAGTCATCCCCGACGCGCTGGTACAAGTTCGGCTTGTCCGGCGCGTAGTCGTGAGTGTGCGGCACATCAATTTGGCAGTAGCCGTTTACCACCGTGGCAATCGGATGCGCGCCCATGTAGCGCGACTTGACCTTGAGCGCAGGCGGCACCGTTGGTGGCGAGGCCACAGCCGGCGCAGCCGACAGCAGCAGCGTAAGAAGCGACCAAGACCACAGCTTGCGTGTCATCTACATCTCCCTCGGAGTACGTGGCGTAAACAAAATCCCAAAACAGCCCGCGTTCATTATACACCGTCGAGAACGCCGCTGCCTAGCCAAGAAGCCGCGTGCGCCCTAAACCCACACATCTTGGCTGTCATTTGGGCCAACACGCAGCATCCAATGGTCAGGCGCCAGCATGGGCAGCCCAGGCACGGAAAGTCGGGCAACTGCTCGGTTTTGGCGGCGCACTAGATAGTGCTGGTATCTAGCGCTATCTAGTGCTATCTAGTGGACCCAGTTCCAACTCGCTTGAACATTCAAAAGGAGTGGCCGTGAAGATCCTCGTCACCGCCAAGCGGATTCCCGATCCAACCCAGAAACTGAAACTCAAGGACAACGCGCTCGACCTGTCCGGCGCAAACTGGCAGCTAAACCAGTTTGATGAGTACGCCGTTGAGGCAGCGCTCCGTCTGACCGAAGATGGCGCAAACCAAGCGGTCCGTCAGGGGCAAGTGACCGTGGCGTCGCTCGGGCCGGCGGATGTGGCGACGCAGCTTCGATCAGCGCTTGCGATGGGCGCCGACAAGGCGATTCGCATCGAAGCCAAAGACGAAGAACTGGATGCCAGCGTCGTCGCCAAAGCGCTTGCCAAGATTGTCCAGCGCGACCAGCCCGACCTGGTGCTGATGGGCAAGCTCGCCGCCGACAATGAAGGCAACGATGTCGGACAGCGACTGGCCGCAATCCTCGGCTGGCCGCAGGCGACGTTCGCTTGCAGCATTCAAGTGACGGACGGCGGCAAGGCCGTGATCGTCGGTCGCGAAGTCGATGCCGGCGTCGAGCTGAAGAAAGTCCGTCTGCCCGCAGTGGTGACGGTCGATCTGCGCATCGTGTCGCCGCACGCGGTCAAAAATGGTCGCACCGCACCGACGTTTGCCTATGCCGAAGGTCCGCGCTACGCGACGCTCAAGGGCATTCGGGCCGCCAAAGACAAGCCGCTCGAGCAGCTCCAGCTTGCGCAGCTTGGTGTGGCGCCGG
>DAORGN010000149.1:0-12417 GCA_035340095.1 Pseudomonadota bacterium
CAGATATCCGGCGCGACACACGACAACCGGCGACAGCTTCGCGCCTGGGTTTCGTCGCTGCATGCCATGCCGTACATGTTGGCGGTCGGTCCGCCCAGATCGCTGACCACGCCGCTGAAATCGTCGAGCTGTTGCAGGGCGCGCAGCTCGTCGACAACGCTGGCGGGACTGCGGCTTTGGACGACGCGACCTTCGTGTTCGGACACGCTGCAAAACGAACAACCGCCGAAACAGCCACGCAAAAGCCGCAGCGAGTGCTTGACCGTCTCATATGCTGGAATCGGCTGCGTGTAACCCGGATGGGGCCTGCGCACAAACGGCAGCGAATACACCGCATCGAGTTCGTTTGAATCGAGTGGCAGCGCCGGCGGATTCAAAAAAACCGCGCGGTTGCCGCAGCGCTGCAGCAGGGGCCGACCCGACAGCGGATTCGATTCCTCGTGATAAAGCCGCGACATCTTGGCAAAGCGCAGCCGGCTTGGTTCATCACTGCCCGCAACGTCTTCAAAGCTTGGCAGCTCGACGACAGGTTGCCCATTCGATGCGCCCGCCGCCGCCAGCTTTTGCGTTTCGTCTTGCGACAGAAGATGCGCGGTGCCGCGGACGTTGCGAATTTGATCGATGGGCTCGCCGCGCAAAAGCCGTTCGCTGATTTCCAAAATCGGACGTTCGCCCATGCCAAAGACCAGCAGATCGGCCTTTGCATCGACGAGAATCGGTCTCCGCACCGCGTCCGACCAGTAGTCGTAGTGCGACAGCCGACGCAGCGACGCTTCAATTCCTCCGAGCACAATCGGCACATCGGGATAGGCCTGCCGACAGCGCTGCGCATAGACGATGGTGGCGCGATCGGGGCGCTGACCAGGACGACCACCAGGGCTGTACGGATCGTCGCTGCGGTTCTGTTTTTGCGCCGTCAGCCGGTTGAGCATCGAATCGACGTTGCCCGCCGACACGCCGAAAAACAGCCGCGGACGACCAAAACGACGAAAATCGGTGACGCTGCGCCAGTCCGGCTGGGCCAAAATCGCCACCCGCAGCCCGCGTGCTTCGAGGAGCCGCGCAATCAGCACCGGACCAAACGCCGGATGGTCGACGTAGGCATCGCCAGTGACCATCACAACATCCAGTTCGGAAAAACCGCGCGACCGCACGTCTTCAATCGTCGTCGGCAAAAACGACGGCGATTGGGTGGGTCGGCCAGTTTGCAGCGAGACGAGCATGAAAAACGCCGCAGTTCTACCGTGCGACGACAAAAAGGGCAATTGACAGCTCTTTAGACTTGGTGATTTCCTAAAATTACCCAGAGTCTAATCGAGCGCTTACATCGTGTCCGACGAAGCTCAGCCGATAGTAGAGGGGCAAAAAACCGTCCCAACCGACTGGCCAGACCCTTCTGTGGCGGCGGTTTTCATGGCCTTGCCCGATGGCGTGGCTGTCCTCGATGGCGCGCTCACGCTGCGCTACCACAGCCCGCTTTTTGCCGCCAAGCTCCCCGATCTGCTTGTGCAGCTGCAAAACGGGCGGTTGCCAAGCGAGCTGTCCGCCGCGATGTCGCGGGTGCTCGGTGGTGCCGCGCAAGGCTCGCTGCTGTATGAGCAGTCGATTTCGGGCATGGCGCCACGCACCTGCGAGCTGTCGATAAAGCCGCTGCATCTTACCGCCGAGCCGTGGCTTTTGCTGTTCGCCCGCGATGTCAGCGAGCGGGTTTGGCGCGAACGGGCGCAGCGCGAAAGCGAGTCGCTGCTCGGGGCGATTTTGGAAACCTGCGGTGTTGGCCTGTGCCTGTGGGACCACCGCCATCGCTTCGTGAGCCTAAATCGCGCATTTTGCGAGCAGGCCGGCTTTCGTCCTGAAGAGCTGGTCGGGCGGCCACTTGCCAAGGTGCTGGCCACCGAAGAAGTGGAGCGAGCGCAGGCGCTGTTTTCGGAGCTTTTGGCCGGGCACGGCAAGTCGGCGGGTTCGCAGTCCATCGAGCTGCGCTTCCGTCGCAAAGATGGCTCGCTGTTCGATGGCGCGGTCGCCGCGAGCGTGCTTTTGCGCGACGAAGGCCGGCGGTTCATCGTCGGCTCTGTCATGGACATTTCCGAGCGCAAAGAAAAGCAGCTGGAACTGGTCGAGCGGGCGATGGAGCTTCAGCGCGAGGCCGAAAGCAAGAATCAGCTCAATGCGCAGCTTTCCGACAAGCTGGCGCTCATCGAACGGCAGCATCAGCAAATTCTCGACTTGTCGGCGCCGATTTTGGATGTGTTCGAAGGCGTGCTGCTTTTGCCGCTGATCGGATCGCTCGACGATGCGCGGGCGCGGGCGATCACCGAACGGCTGCTTTGTGCCGTGGTGTCCCATCGCGCCAAGCTGGTGCTCCTAGATTTGACCGCGGTCGATTCGCTGGATCGAGAAAGTGCGTCGGCGCTGCGGCGGATGCTGACCGCGATTGAGATGCTAGGCTCGCGGCCCATCTTGACCGGAATCAACCCCCAAGTGGCGGTCACGCTCACTCGAAGCGATGCCGATCTGCGTGATCTGGCGATGGTTGCCACACTGCCCGATCTAAAAGCGGGCGTTGCGTACTGTCTGCGCCGTCGCTAGCCGCGTCTCCTCGGGAAACCGCGAGTGCTTTACTGCCGCAAAAGTCGTTTCGTAATATTCCTTACATGATTCCATTTGAAGAGTTCGTCACTGCCATCGAAAAGTACAAGCGTCGCAAGGAACTGGAAGCCGCCGCTGCACCGCAGCAGGGTGGTCGTCCGCGTCCCGACAAGCCGGCGCCACCCCGCTAGCGTGCGCGTGCTTTTTTATCCCTGTTTACGGCGCGCGGGCGCACAGCTATCGTGACGAAGATGATCCTGCGTCGCGAAAGTCGCTGTTTGTTTGCAGGTGCGAGCTGGCTTGTGCCGCTCGCGATGTGGTCGGGCTGTCTGGCGAGCACGAGCCCGACGCCGAGCGCAAGTCCGTCGGCACCGCCGCGTCCCGAGCTGATCTGTCAGCGTCAGGGCGCCGAGCGGATCGAGACGGCCAACTTTCGCGGCGGCAAGGAACCCGATGTCGTCAAGGTATTCCACAAGAATCCCGACGGCAGCCCGCCGCTTTACATGTCCTGCAAGGAAGTCGACCTAAACGGCGATGGACGCAAGGACATGCTCGTCTATCTCGACAAGTTTGGTCGCAAGCTCCGCGAGGAGTTTGATCACGACAAAGACGGCGTCGCCGATCAGAAAAGCCATTACGAAGCCGGCGTGCTTGTGCGCGATGAACTCGACAGCGATTCCGACGGGAAAATCGATCTGATCGAGCACTTTCAAGACGGCAAGCGCGTGCGCATCGAAAAGGTGACGCAAGCGGCTCCGGCCAAAAACGAACCCGCACAATCCCCCGCGCAAGCAAGTCCCCGCTAAGCGCAAAAATCGCTAGTATCTGCGGCTCGCCTAGTTTTCCCGAGGTCACGATGTCCGACACGACGACGCACGGCATTCGCGTGCAGGTCAAGACGCGCTACTCTCCCGATCGCTCGCAGCCCGAGGCGCGCAATTACTTTTTCGTCTACACCATCACAATCAGCAACGTAGGCGACACGCCGGCGCAGCTTGTCAGTCGTCACTGGATCATCACCGACGCGACGCAGAAAGTCGAAGAAGTCCGCGGCCCCGGTGTCGTCGGAGATCATCCCTTTTTGCAGCCAGGCCAAAGCTACACCTATTCGTCGGGCTGCATGCTCCGCACCGAGTTTGGCACCATGGAAGGCAGCTATCAGATGGTGCGCCCCGACGGCACGCGCTTCGATGCTGAGATTGCTCCGTTTCTGCTCGCGCTGCCCCACGCGGTGAACTGATGCCCCATCGACGCAGCCGACCGATCGGTGTGTTTGACTCTGGCGTCGGCGGACTGACGGTGGTTTCGGCGGTGCTGTCTCGGCTGCCGCACGAACACATCGTCTATTTGGGCGACACCGCGCGGGTTCCGTATGGGACACGCAGCGCCGGTACGGTGCTCAAATATTCGCGCAATGCGGCGCGTTTTCTTTTGCGCCACGACGTCAAGTTGCTGCTGATTGCCTGCAACACGGCGTCGGCGGCGGCGCTGCCAGGGCTGCGTGCCGAGCTGCCGGTCGGGGTACTGGGTGCCGTTGAGCCAGGCGCGCAAGCGGCGGCCCATGTGACGCGCAGCGGTGAAGTCGGGGTGTTGGGAACGCTGGCGACCATTCGATCTGGGGCTTATGAACGGGCGCTTCTGGCGCTTTCGCCGTCGCTGCGCATCCACGTCCAGCCCTGTCCGCTTTTGGTTCCGATCGTCGAAGAAGGCTGGAATGACGAAAGCGATCCGGTCAGCCAGCTTGTCGTTCGTCGCTATTTGCACGATCTGCGCGAACGGGCGCCGCGGCTTGACACCTTGGTGCTCGGCTGTACGCACTATCCGCTGCTGCGTCCAACGCTCCAGTCGGTGGCGAGTGAGCTGTGGGGCCATCCGGTAACGCTGGTCGATTCGGCGGAAGCGATGGCGGTGGCGACGGAAAAACTGCTTTCTGATCAGGATCTGCTAGCGACGGGTGATGAATCGGTCGATCTGCATCCCACCGATCGTTTGCGCTGCTGTGTCACCGACGAAGCGCGGGTGGCAGATGTGGCGGCGCGCTTTCTGGGTCGACCGTTGCCGCAGGTTGAACTCGTCGATTTGTAGACGGCCTGGGCGCGGTTACAGCGCTTCTTGCGGCAGCGGTTCACGATCCCAGATTTTGCCGCAGCGCGCACAGCGCCAGCGAATCTGCGGCCTTGAGTCGGTTCCCAAAGATGGATAGACCGGCAAGCGGAAACGGGCTGTGAGCTCCTTGCGCGGGATCGGTTCCTTGTGGATCTCGCCTTGGCAAATCTCGCCGGAAAAATCGGTGATGGCGATGTGTCGCATGGGCAATCAGTCAAAAAATGCTTCGGTGCGGATCTGTTTTTTGCGCTCGACGCCACGGGCCATCAGCGCCGCTTTGCACTCCTCGATCATCTGCCCGTTGCCGCACAGGTAAAAAATCGGACGTTGCAGCGTCGGTAGCAGATCGACAACTGGGGGAACGACACGACCGCGCTCGCGCCAAAAGCCTTTGGGCTGCGACAGAAAGACGTGTGGTGTAAAGCGCGGATGTTTGCTGCCGAGCGACGCCAGCTCGTCTTGCCAGAACAGATCCTCTTCGGTTCGCAGACCCCAAAACAGCGTGACACGGCCTGTTTCGGGTCGCGCGAGCGTTTCGTGCAGCATCGGCAGAATCGGCGCCATGCCAGTGCCCGTCGCGACGTAGACGACATCACCGGGATGGGACAGATCGTTTACGAAAAAACCCATCGGGCCGGTAAACGTCACTTCGTCGCCAGGGGACAGTGCGGAAAAAAAGCGCGATCCGATGCCGTCTTCCAAGATGCGGAGCACAAGCCGCAGCTCGCCGCGCTGTTCCGGCGACGACGCAATCGAATAGCTGCGCAACACCGGATTTTCCAGGGCATCTATGCCGACACGCAGCGACAGAAACTGGCCGGGCCGAAAAGCAAGCTCCGGCTCGGCGTGGGAAAAAATGTATTCAACGGTTTGGTTGGCCAGCGGACGAAAGGAACGCAACCGCGCGTGATGGATTCTGTTTTCCACGGGTGGTAACGTAGCGCTATGTTGAAATCTCGTCGAGCCTTGGCTGCGCTTGCTGTGCTTTGGATCTGGCAGGGCGGCTGTGAAAAACGTGATCGAGCGGTTCCTCCGGCGCCGCCGAGCCTGCCGCCGTTGGCCGCGGGCAAAGCTCCAGCCGAACCGAGCAAAAAGGCGCTGCCGCCGCAGATGCCGTCGAATCACATGCCGGTCCTGCAAGGTGCGATGCCAGTGCCGCAAGCTGGGGCTGAAACCGCGACGGTGCTGGCCAGCGGAACGATCAAAATCGCCGACGCGGTAAAAGACAAAGTGAAAATGGGCGCGGTGCTGTTTCTGTCGGGCCGCAGCGTTGGGCAGGGTGGGGCGCCGGGCATGGTGCTGCTCGCGAAAAAGCTGATGGTGACGAGTAGCGAAATCGCGTTTCAGCTTACCAGCGACGATCTGATGGGAATGGGCGGGGCGCCGACGGGGCCCGTGCTATTGCAAGGCCGCGTCGATCAGGACGAAGACGCCAGCACCAAACAGCCGGGCGATGTCGAAGGACAGCTTGGGCCGCTGACCTTGCCGGCGCGATCGCTGACGGTGGTGCTCGAAACCGTGCGCAAGGAAGGTTCGGGTCCGCCTGCCGATTCGACGTTCGGTCATGGCGCGATGCCGCCAGAGCATGGGTCGCTGCCGCCGGGACATGTGCCCATTCCTTCTGCGCAAGGAGAGCTGCCCCCCGGACACATTCCGGTTCCGGTGGCCAAACCAACCCAAGCTGCGGACGACAAAGCGCTTCCGAAAGCAACGGGCGCAAAACCAGCCGGGCATCCGTAAACCAAACGCCGCGGTGACAATTTGCGATAGTGGCGAAAGGTCGTCGTCGGCGCTAGCTTAAGTGGAAACGGAGCCGGTTTTAGTCGGCATCGAAACGAAAGCAAACTAGAGGAAACCCATGACTGCCCTCTCTTCCCTTCGGTTGGGTCTTTCGCTTTTGGGTCTTTGGCTTTCGTCGGGCTGTGCGACGATTCCTCGCCCGGTGCCGGTGGCCGCGCAGCCTTTGGCGTCGGCGCAGGTGGCTGGGGTTTCGGTCCATGTGCCGAGGCTCGATCCAAACGACTATCCAAACGACGTACTCGACGTGATGACGCCGGTTCTGGTGGTGATCGAGAACCGCTCATCGTCGGAAATCTTGATCAATCCGGACGGTTTTGTGCTGGCAGCGCCCGGCGGCATGCAGTATTCGCCGCTGCGACCCGAACAACTGGCGCTCAAAGACGAACCGGCGAAAGACAAAAATCCCGTCGAGGGGCAGGTTCTGCTGGCCTGGCGCGGCGGTGGTGGCGTTCACATAGGAGGCGGCGTATCGGGCGTCCGTTCGGCACCGGTCTATCGCGGTCCCAGCGGTGGCACGGTGGTGCGTTCTCCGGCACCGTCGTTTCGTCCCGGTGGTGGCGTCTACAGCCACCCGAGCTATTACGGGCGGCCCGGTGTGTACGGACGGCCTGGATTCTACGGACGGCCTGGCGTCTATGTTCGTCCGTGGTGGGGCTGGAACTATCCGTGGCTGTGGGGGGCTGGTTGGGGTCTTTCGTGGTACGGCAGCCCGTGGTGGTGGCAAAACCAGGGCTATTCGACGTGGAGCCGGGCCGATGCGGCGCAGATGGCACTTCCTGCGGGCCGACTCCCGGCTGGGGGACGGACCGGCGGCTTCCTCTATTTCCCGAAGCTGCCCGGCGGAGAAGGTACGTCGCTGGTGCTGGCGTGGCGGATTCACGACAGCAGCGGGCAGCAAGTGCTGGGCGATGTCCAGGTTCCGCTTGAGCTGACGGAGCAGCAGTAGGCGATGCGTCGTTTTTTAGGCGGGGCGCTCCTTGCGCTGCTGGCGGTCGGAACGGGCTGCCAGTCGTCGACGAAAAATCCTTCGCAGGTGTGGATCGACTATTACCAAAGCGAACTGAATTTGGTGCTTACCGACCACGAACCGCCGCCTTTTTGAGCCCCTGGCGTGAGGGCCGGTGGCTCTCCTTCAACGCTGGAAGCGGCGTTTACGCTTCGTGACAAGCTGCCCGCGGGGACGTGGGGCGTGATCGGGGATGGGATGGTCCTGGGGACCGGCGCAAACAATGTGCGTGTTCGTTTTGAAGTTCGCACGCGCGCCGCTTCTGCCGTCGACGATCGGGCCGATCAGGTGCTCGTCGGGGTGGAAAATGTCTTCCACCGCGATGCCGCCAATCCATATAACGCGGTGCAGTTTGAAGCCGCTGCCGATGGCCAGGCATCCGATGCGCAGGCGGGCGACAAGCTGGTTCTGCGGATCGTGGCGCTGCCCAACGACAGCGATCCGGGCGCGATGTACATCCCAAACGCCGACGGTGTGTATCACGCAGGACGCATTCCCAGTCTCAAACTGCCGCCGTCGCCGTAGGTCTCTTTCGGACGGCGAGCTTGCAACAAGCTGGCGTCGCGCCGACTACACTTCGTCTAGCTCGTGCGTGGACGCTTCGCCATCGGTTCGGCTGGATGCGGCGGTTTCATCACATTCCGTCATCACCCAATCGAGATACGCCTGATTCACTGACTCGACGGACAGCCGAACGATTTCCGGCACGTCATACGGGTGCAGCTCGGTAAGTCGAGCGACCAGCTCGGCATAGCGATCGGACCGCGTCTTGAACAGACAGACCACCTCGCGGTTGGTGACGATCTCGCCCTGCCAGCGATACACCGAAGTGACCTCGCGCACTTGGTTGACACAGGCACAGAGCCGCTCACTGAGCAGCGTTTGTGCAATTTCACCCCACTCGTTTCCCGACGGAAACGTACAGAGCAAAACCACCAGATCGGACCCGTTGGCGAGCGGATGTTCGATTGTCGACATGTTACCAGTATAGAGGCAGGTAGCTTCTCGACGAAAGGTCGCCCGCTTCGAAAACTTGTCGCGCCGCACCTGCTGTCCTACATGGCTCTGCGCGCGGGCAAAAATGCCAGCCCCAAATTGCGCAAACTATCTCGGCAAAAAGCAAAAATTGGTATAATCACGAACAATGACAACCTCTGTGGTCCCAGAGCAGGTGGCCCCGTATGAGGTCTTTGCCGACTGTCCACTGATTAGCGGCACGCCGCTGGTGGCGCATCTCTTGGGGCGGAGATTCGAACAGCGGCTCAATGAACGAACAGACCAGGTGTTTGACAGCGACATGCAAAAAGCGCTGCTCAAGACCTTGTCGCATCTGTGCGCGGTGCTGGGTTGTAGCTTTGGCTATGCCGATCGGACCGACCTTCTTCTGTTCGCGATTTCGCAAGGCAGCGATGCGCGGCGGCTTTTGGCACGGATTGCGGGTGAATCGTCGGCGAAGTTGTCGCTGATGGTGAACGAGGTGTTCACGTTCGACGTTCGTCTGTTTGAAGTACCAAGCGTCGAGTTGGCGCGCACGTATTTCCAGTGGCGACGGCAGCGAGCCGAATCGGCAGCGATTGAGCGGTATCTGACTCATGTTCTCGAAGGGGCCAAGACGGCGCCGCAGACGATACAGGCGATCTTGGGCGGCACCGGATCAGAGCAGCGGATTGCGATTTTGCGTCAGCACGGCGTCGAATATTCCGCCCTGCCGGCGTGGCAGCGTCACGGTTCCGCGGTCTACATGTCGCAAGAAGATGGCAAACAGCCGCAGCTTGTCATCGATTTGCGCTTGCCCGACGCGGCGAGCTACCCCGACTACCTCGCGCGCCATTTGGTCTGACCAGACCGGTTTCTCGACGAAAAATTTTGCTTCCATCCACCGATAAAGTGGATACTCCCGCTCATGCGATCTCTCGCATCGTGGCGACGAATTCTCAATGTTGCTTTCGCGGTTGCCATCGCGCTTGCGAGTGGCTCGGCGCAGGCAGCAAGCAAACACCATCGCAAACCGACTGTGGCGCACGCCAAGCCGAACCGGCTGGTCAAAAAGAAACCTCAGCGGCGTGTCCGGCAGCGCGCGGTGCCGACTTATACGCGCGCGGGTCTGCCCAACATCCAGGCGCACGCGGCGGTCGTTCTTGATTTGTCGACGGGAAATCCGATTTATCAGAAGAATCCCGACGAAGTGCGGCCCATCGCGTCGATCTCCAAGCTGATGGCAATGATGGTCGTGCTGGATCACAAGCTCGATCTGGATGGAGAGACGACGATCTCGCAGGACGACGCGCGGCGGACGACCCGCGGGGCCAAGTCGCGGCTTATGGTGGGGATGAAGCTTGCGAACCGGGATCTGCTGCATGCGGCGCTGATGGCATCGGACAACCGGGCAGTGCTGGCGCTCGGGCGTGCAGTCGGGCTGTCGCCGGCACAGTACGCCCAGGAAATGACCAGCAAAGCGCGCAGCCTGGGTCTTCACAAGACGGAATTTCACGATCCGACAGGGCTCGATTACGGCAATGTGTCGTCGCCGCGAGAGACGGTGACGATGCTGCTTGCGGCGCTGAAAAATCCGCTGATTGCCAAGGCCTGCAAAACGCGCGCGTATGTCGCCAAGGTGCTGGGGCCGAAAAAACGGACGATTGATTACAGCAACACCGATGTGCTGCTGGCGTCGCGGCATGAAGTGCTTGGGGGCAAAACCGGATACAACGACCGCGCTGGCTATTGTCTGGTCGTCGCGGCCAAGCTGGCCGATCCGGCGGGCAAGGGCCGGGAAGTCGCGATGGCGTTCCTCGGGGAAGATGGCAAGATGAGCCGGTTTGCCGACTTTGGTCGCGCTGCGCAGTGGCTTATCGAAAAGCGACCGACGGAAACGGCGAAAGCGAACACCGGCAACAAGACCGCCAAGCTCGCCGACAGCAGCCGCGGTTAGTTCGACGTGGCAGTGCCCGAAGCGGGCGTTTCGCTGCTTTTTTGAACCGTGGCGGTGGCTGTTTCGACCGCTGCGGTGGGTGGACTCTTGGGCGCTGATTCCTGACGGCGCTCGGTCACGCCCACAACTTTTTTGGGTATCGGCAAGGGGCGGCGTCCAGGTTCGAAACTGGTCAGCACAAATTCCGCTTTGCCGAGTTCGGTGTCGCCTTCGATGCGCAGCGGTATTCGGGCCGCATCGTCGCTGACCCAGACCATGCCGAAGCGCGGTGGCTTGCCGATCTTGTGTCCGCCGTTGGCGATTCGCTCGCCGCGACACAGGATCTTGATGGCTTTCTGCGGACCGTTTGGTGTCGTCAGCTCTTCGTGGGCGACAACTTCCATCGTGCCCTGATAGAAAGCGGACCCGTCGAGCACGATCAAATCCAGCTTGTCACCGTCGTGGAGTCGCATCGCCCGCAGCAAAAGCAGCGCGGCCAGTGGATCGAGCGGTTCCGACGGCATCGCCACCTTGGCTCGCTGTTCCCCCTGCGGACGGGTGATCGCCAGATCGACGGTTTTTCCATCGAGGGTGATTTTTGCGGTGCGTACCCGCCAGCCGCTTTCTTCGAGCTGGATGCTCCGCGGCAAAAGTGTCGCCGCATCCAGCACCAACCGATAGTGTTCGTGCAGTCCCGAAATCGCCTTGGCCAGCCCCAGCGCTTCGGCTTCTGCGACGATCTGGATGACCGACAAGTCCCCTTGCTGCACAGGCGGCGCAATCGCCAGCCGAGCCCGACCCGCGTCGACAGAACCCAGGAAACGCAGGTTGAACGTATACGCTTCGCCTTGGCGCTGTGGCCGGGTCTTTGGCGTCGCGCCGGCTGCGTTCACTTGTGCCGGAGCCGCGACCAGCGAAAGCAATGCGAAGCCCACAGCGGAAAGCAGACTGGCTGACGAGTTTTTCATGCGAGGTTCGACGATCCAAGGCGCAAAGACATTTGCGCGATCTGCTTGGGCCGACACGCTTCACTCTAGCGCTTTGCTTTTGACAAGACGATGCGCCAGGTGCCTTTTCGCTTGGCTTGGCTTGCGGCGAGCGACTTGGGCTTGAAACCGGGGGCGCTGACCTCGCACTCTCCATCGCCGGGGATATTCACCGTGCAGGTTGGGCTGCATCCCAGCGTTTCGCTACCGCATGTCACTGTCGCAAGCGCTTTCTTGGGCGACATCGACAGCTTGACCCGGATGGGCGGCTTGCTGACCGGCGGCGTGACGACGGGCGGCGACTTCACGGTCGGATCGATCGCCTGTCCAGACTTGCCGGCGTTTGGATCATCGGCGAGGCTTCCGGCGTCTTTCGGCGATGGCGCATGTCCCAGATCGACGGCAGCTTCGGACTTGGGTCGTGTCGTCGATAGGTCCAGCACCAGTGTCGGTGGCGGCGTCGGACCATCGCTGCGCAGCACAAAGAAGATCGTCGCGGCGAGCGTACCCAAAATCGCGATCCCACCCACCGCCAACAAAATGCGCGGCAGACGGGACGCGGGCGGCGGCAGCACCACTTTGGCGTTGCTGCTCCCCAGCAGCACTTGCTCTATCGCACTCAGCGCGTGCTCGACGTCTGACATTTTTTCGAAGCGGTCTGCCGGCTTTTTTGCCATGCAGCGCGCAATCACCTGCTCCAGCGCTTCGGGGATGTGGGCTTCGGGACGAACTTTGCGCGGCGGAATCGGCTGTTTGTAGACGTGCTTGTACACCACGTCGGTCGTCGTCGGCCCGTCGAAGGGCAGAATCGACGTCAGCATTTCATACAAAATGCAGCCCAGCGCATACTGATCGCTTCGTGCGTCGGTGTCGCGTCCCGTGACTTGCTCGGGCGAAATATATTCCGCCGTGCCGACGACGGTGCCATCCTGCGTCAGTCGCTGCCCCTCGTCGAGCTTCGCCAGTCCAAAGTCGACAATCTTCACCACATCCTGTCTCCCCTCCCGCTCGAGGAGAAA
>DAORGN010000150.1:0-7329 GCA_035340095.1 Pseudomonadota bacterium
TGACGCGGGCGATGACGCGGGTGTCGGACTCTTTCCACAGCTCGATCTTGAGCGTTTCGCCGGGGAATACGATGTCGGCAAAGCGCACCTTGATGCTCTTAAAGTACCGAGGGTCACCGCCGCAGATGTGGTTGACGACGTGGCGGCCCAGATATCCAAATGAGCACAGGCCGTGCAGGATCGGTTTGGGGAAGCCAAACGCCGTCGCAAACGTCGGGTCGACGTGCAGCGGGTTCCAGTCGCCGCTGAGCCGATAGATGAGCGCTTGTTCATCGCCGAGCTTGTCGGTGGCAACGTAGTCGGCGGGACGGTCGGGCGGGTTGTTGACATCGCTCGACGGGCCACGCTCGCCACCAAAGCCGCCACCGCCGCGCACGAACGTGCTGATGTCGTTTTTGGCGATGAGATCACCGCTGTCCGCGTCGTAGGTGTCGATGTGGGTGACGACGACGGCGTTCTTGCCTTTGTCGTAGATTTCGGAAATCCGGGCGCGGTGGCTCAGCTTTGCTTTGGCCGGCCACGGACGGACGACTTCGGTGTACTGCTCGCCGTGGAGCACGCGATCGAGTCCGTAGTGCAGGCCCGGCGCGGTCGTGCCCTCGGCGGCCAGCTTGAAGAGCATCTTGAGCGCAGGCACCACCGCGAACGTCGGCAGCGGATAGAAGCCGGCAGAATTGTTTTCGTAGACAAAGCGCAGGTCTTTGTCGTCGGTCGAGTTCTTACCGGCACCGACGCCGAGTGCGTAGATGGCCAGGTCGCGCTCGTCGTAGCTGCTCTTCTGTTCGGGCAGCTCGAAACCGAGCGCTTCGTCGACGTCGATCAGATCGTTGCCACCCTGGCTTTTCGACTGAAGGTTGGACATCACCGGCTGCATCGACGCGGTGATGTTTTCCGGATGGGTGGCACCGTCGAAGTTTGTGATCTCGCCCCACGCTTTGCGGACGTTTTCGATGGTGATGTTGCGGCCCAGCTTCCAGATTTTGCCCTTGGTGCGTTCCCAGCGGAGCTTGGCGCAGAAGCCGCCACCGACTTCGAACAGCGCGCCGGTTTCCTGGCATTCCTCGTGGCCCAGGAACAGCACGACCGGGCTTACGTATTCGGGCTTGAGCGCGTCGACGACTTCTTTGGGCATGACCGTTTCGGTCAGGCGCGAGCCGGCAAGCGGCGCGATGGTGTTGACGCGGATGTTCTTTTTGGCACCTTCGACGGCGAGGGTGTTGGCAAAACCGACGAGCCCGAGCTTTGCTGCGCCGTAGTTGGCCTGGCCGAAGTTGCCGTAAATGCCGGCTGCCGACGACGTAAAGATGATGCGGCCATAGCCCTGATCGCGCATGTACGGCCACGCCGCGTGGGTGACGCGGAAGGCACCGAGCATGTGGACTTTGAAGATCAGCTCCCAGTCTTGGTCCGTCATCTTGGGGAAGCTGGTATCGCGCAGGATGCCGGCGTTGTTGACGACGACGTCGATGCGACCAAAGGCATCGATCGCGGTCTTGACGATCGCGGCGCCGTCTTCGACAGAGTCGTAGTTTGCGACGGCCTCGCCGCCTGCCGCTTTGATTTCAGCGACGACTTTGTCGGCTGCGGCGGACGACTTGCCGCCGCCGGTTGCCGCTCCGCCGAGGTCATTGACGACGACTTTGGCGCCGCGGCTGGCAAACGCGAGTGCATGACTGCGGCCCAGGCCCTGCCCAGCGCCGGTGATGATGACGACTTTTCCGTCGAAGCGAAGCTGTCCCGACATCTGTCTTCTACTCCACTTGCTGTCTGAAAGATTGACTCATCCATGTACCCCCTGACGGGCGGTGAAGTCAAACCCTTGGCGTCGACTCAAGGTGATCCATTTTGGCGCAGGTGCTGGGCAGGTGATCCATTTTGGAACAGGGGATGGCGCAGGCCGAGCACAGGCCACCGGGCGAAGCGACCCCAAAGCGGCAGAAAGCGCAGCCGTTTCGCGGACTTTTTCGTCGGCCATTGTGGTTGGTACGGCGGCTGCATTCTCCTTGTTGGCAGAAGGAAAGGAGCTTTCGCATCATGGCCAACATCAAAGTGCCCGAAGGTCTTACGCTTGCCCCCCAAAACGTTCCTGGGGGGCGCTACGAGGATGGCTGGCGGCAGGGTAAGCCCGTCGAAGACCCCGCCAAAATGAAGCGCTGGGGCTTCATCACCGCCAAGCCGAGCGAATACCTGGTCGTCGTCCACAACGGAAAAATCGACAGCCGCCGATCGGGCCAGGGCATGCGGGTGTGGAAGTGGCCATGGACCGCGGTGGCGACGATACCGACGACGCTTCAGCAGATCGAGTTTGTCGCCGACCAGATCACCAAAGAGCGCGTCGGCGTCAGCGTCACCGGCATGGCGGTCTATCGCATCGCCCAGCCCGAAATCGCGTACCGCATGCTCAACTTCAGCTACGCCGAGCGGGCCAGTGAAAAGCTGGGACAGACGCTGCGCGACATGTTCATCGGTGCGGCACGACGGCTGATTGCGAACCTTTCGCTCAACCAGTGTCTGGAGCATCGCAAAGAGGCGATCGCGGCGTTTTTGATGCAAGAAATCTCGCCGGTGGTATCGGGCAGCGGGCGTCCCGATGACACCACGGACCAAGGCTGGGGCGTCATCATCGACACCATCGAAATTCAGGACGTGAAAATCCTGTCTGACGCGGTGTTCAAGCACTTGCAGGCCCCGTATCGGGCCGAAATTGCGATGCGCGCCGAGCAGGCCGAGCTGGAGCGGCAGCGCCAGGTGTCCGAGACGCGCGCGACGGCGGAACGGCAGACCCAGGAAGCGGCGATCACCAGCCAGCGTGAAACGCGGATCTCGAAAGCGAAAGCCGAGGCGGAAGCTGCCGAGCGGGAAGCGCAAGAAGCGATGCGCGCCGAGCAGGCGAAGGCCAAAGGCGCTGCCGAGGAGCTTTTGCGCAAAGAAGCGCTGGCCCGCAAACGCATTGAAGTCGAAGAAGGCATCGCGCTGCGGCAGGCTGACAGCAAGGCATCGCTCGACGGCAAGAGCCAGCAGATTCGGCAGGAATCCGAGCTGGCGCAGCTCAAGCTGCAAGAGCAGAAGCGCGTGGCATCGGCACAAGCTGAAATGGCGACGCTCGCGACCGACGCGGAGCTGGCCGAAAAAGCCCACAAGCTGGAGCTGCGCAAGCTGGAACTCGAACAGGCGCGACGGCAGCTTCGGCAGAAACAGGAACTTGCGCTGCACGCCGAAAAAGCGCACTTCGAGCAGGAACAGCGCAAGCGAGAGTCCGAGACGGTGCGACTCGAAAACGAAGCGGTTTTGGCCAAGCAGCGGGCCGAGGCAGAGATCGAGCTTTTGCTAAGCCAAGGACGGGTGATGCGTGACTTGGTGGTGACGGGGCTGCCGCACATCGCGCAGGCGTTCAAGCAGTCGTTTGGCACGATCAACTACACCCAATATTCGGGGTCTCCCGACGGAAACCCGATGGCAATGGTGGGCCAAGCGATAGAACAAGTGCTGCATGTGGCCAAAGGCTTTGGACTCGATCCGGCCAAGCTGGGACAGCCGGTGGCCCAGGTTGAAGCGGCCCCACCGGCGGCTTCGTCGGAAGCCCGAGTGAACAAAGAATAGGCTGGGTTTTCCGACGGACCAATCGCGGATTGTCTTGCTGCTGCGGCTGCGCTAACGTCGCGAAAATGCGTTACTTGGTAACTGGCGGCGCCGGCTTTGTCGGCTCGCATCTATCGGAAGAGCTTTTGCGGCGCGGCCATGAAGTGATCGTCATCGACGATTTGTCGACGGGAACGATCCGCAACATCCGCCACTTAACCGACAACAAGCGCTTTCGTTACGTCATCGACACCGTCGCCAATCGCACGCTTTTGGCGGAACTTGTCGACGATGCCGATGTGATCTATCACTTGGCCGCTGCCGTCGGTGTCAAGCTGATCGTCGAAAGCCCGGTCCGCACCATCGAGACGAACATCAAGCTGACCGAGCTGGTGCTTGAAATGGCGCAGAAGAAAAAGCGCCCGGTCTTCATCGCTTCGACGTCGGAATGTTACGGCAAAAGCACCGACTTTCCGTTTCGCGAGGAAGGCGATCTGGTGCTCGGTCCGTCGTCGAAAGGCCGCTGGTCGTATGCCTGCAGCAAGCTGATCGACGAATTTTTGGCCATCGCGTACCACCGCGAGCGTGGCCTGCCTACCGTCGTTGGACGATTGTTTAACACCGTCGGACCGCGCCAGACTGGCCAGTACGGCATGGTCGTTCCGACATTTGTAAAGCAAGCGCTCGCCGGGCAACCTGTGACGGTGTTTGGCGACGGGCAGCAGTCGCGCTGTTTTACCCACGTCGCAGATGCGGTGCGGGCGCTGATTGGTCTTATGGAACGTCCCGACGCCTACGGCCAAGTCTTCAACATCGGCAACACCGAAGAAGTCAGCATCTTCAACCTGGCCCAGCGCGTCATTTCTCAGTCGGGCAGCCGCAGCGAAATTCAGTTTGTCCCGTATGAGCGCGCCTACGAACCCGGCTTCGAGGACATGAACCGCCGCATTCCCGACGTCAGCAAGATCGGCCAGCTTATCGGCTGGAAACCGACGATCTCGCTCGATCAAATCCTGGGCGACGTCATTGCCTGGTGCCGCACCGGCGCAGCCTAAGCCATGGAGCTGTGGCAAGTTGTTCTTCTATCGGTCGTCGAGGGTCTGACCGAGTTTGTGCCGGTGTCATCGACGGGGCACCTGATCCTTTTGAGCCGCCTGTTGGGGCTCAAAGGGCCGGCGGTCGATGCGTTTTTGGTCGTCGTCCAGCTCGGCGCGCTGCTTGCCGCGGTGGTCTATTACCGAAAAACGATCGGAGAAACCATCGTCGGAATCGTCCAAAAACGGCCCGCTGCGCTGCTTTTGTTTCGCAACCTGATTTTGGGGTCGCTTCCGCTTTTGGCCGTCGGATATCTGCTCGGTAAGCGGATCAAAGCGCAGCTTTTTGCACCACTGCCCGTCGCGCTTGCACTTGGGGTGGGCGGGCTTTTGATGCTGCTTATCGAACGCCATCGCAGACGCCACGCGGCGACGTTTGAAAGCGCGTCGGCTCTGCCGCCAAAACAAGCGCTGACCGTCGGGCTGTGTCACCTTTTTGCGCTGTGGCCGGGCACGTCGCGGTCGCTTGCCAGCATGAGCGGGGCGCTTATCGCCGGGCTGCCGACGAAAGCCGCCGCAGATTATGCGTTTCTGCTGGCGATCCCGACGCTGGGCACCGCAACCGTCTACGAACTGCTCAAAGAGCGCCACACCCTGCTCGCCGAGGTTGGGCTGTTCCACATGAGCGTTGGTCTCGCCGTCTCATTTGCCGTGGGATGGCTGGTGATCGCGGCGTTTTTGCGTTACCTGCGCGGCCACGGACTTGGACTCTTGGCGCTTTATCGCGTCGTGCTCGCCGCCGTGGTGCTGTGGCTGTGGCGCTTCTAGAGCGCGCGTTATGGCGGTGCGCCGCTGCGAACCCAGTTGACCCACAGGCACATCGCGCTCTGTCCCAGCATCGAACTGCCTGACGGCATCCAGCCGGAGCTGCCACCGGTAATCAGATCGCCTTCGCCAGTCAGACGGAAGATCAGATACGACTTGTTGGGATCGCCCGCTGTGACGAGCGGCATCTGCGCCGCGCGCGGCATCTTGCCGACCAGGTTGTTGACCAGATCCTGCGCGGTGGCCATCTTCGGCGCTGTCGTTTTGTGACAGCTAATACACGATCCCGAGACGACGCCGGAATAGACCTGGCCCGCGGTGACGGTGACTGGCGTGCAGGTCGGCAGGGTGGCCTTGTAACTCGGTGCTGACAGGTCCGCACCGGCCAAGTCGCCCGCTGGTCGCAAATCCGCCGGCATCGAGGGCATTCCCAGCGGTGTGTAGTCGCACCCAGCTACACCAAACAGGCCAAAAATAAGCCAAGCTAGCTTCTTCACGTCTGTCCTCCCCCAGAGAGTGAAGTGACCAAGGCATAACCAGTCCATCATAGGACAGGCGGACCGAATCTCTCACAAGGGAAGCTTTACTTTGCGATTTTGACAGGGAACTTCGCGGTGTAAGCGGACTTGTCTTTGGCCGGGAACTTCCACTTTTTCATCGCCTTTGCGATGCACTTTTTGGTCTTTTCATCCAGATCGGGGCCGGCAAATGTCAGCTCGCCGGTCTTGCCTTTGTCGGACACTTCGACGGAAATCGTCAGCTCTTTGCCTTCCAGATCGCCCTGCTTCTTGATCGCTTTTTCAAAGCAGGCCAAAACCGGGGCCGATCCTGCCGACCACAGCTCGTCGAACTCGGCCTTGGTGATGCCAGTGATCTTCGGCGGCTCCGGCTTGGGCGCTGGCTTGGGTTCTTCTTTTGGCTTGGCCGTTCCCGCATCGGTTCCGGCATCCGCAAGAGCACCCGCGTTGCCAGCAGGCGGTTTGACCAGCAGGAAATACCCACCGCCAGCGAGCAAGGCGACAAGGGCCGCCGCCGCCGCAAACAGCGGAACTTTCGACTTGGCTGGCGGTGACGCGCTGGCAGAATCGGGGGCCGCGCCCATCGCTGCATTGGGATCGCCACTGCCGCCGTAAGGACTTCCGCCATAGGGGTTGCCGCCATACGGATTGCCGCCGTAGGGATTGCCACCCGCGTCGTAACCGCTTGGCTGTCCACCCATGCCGCTCAGTCCTGGTCCGCTATAGCCACCATCGGTGGATGTCGGCTGCGGCAGCCCTGATAGCTCGGGCGGCCACTCGCCGGGGGCCAGGCCTTGGGGTCCGGGCGCTGGGACGGGGGCTTCTGCTGGCGCGGGATCAAAGGATGGTGCGACAGGCGGCGCAATCGGCGGCGCAATCGGCGCCGGTGGTTCCGCCAGGGCGGGCGCTGGCGCGGCAGCCGGAATCGGCGCGGGCGCGGGCGGTGCCACAGGCGTCGGGGCCGGGGCCGCCAGGGCCGGAGCTGGTGCCGGTGGCTTGGGCAGCGACGGCGGTGCCTTCATCGCGGGAGGCTTCGGCGGTGGCGGCTTGCTGCCTTTGGGCGGCGGAGCCGGCATCGCGATGTCTTCCTCGATCGCATCGACCGATTCGAGCGCATCGTCTTCCAGCAGGTCGTCCGCATCAGCCTTTGGTGCTGCTTTGGCTGCCGGAACCTCTTTGGCCGCGTCTTTTGCTGCCGGCTTGGCCGTGTCTTTGGCTGCATCTTTTGCCGCGGACTTGAGCGAACCGACCGCGTCTTTTGCGGCGGACTTGAGCGAACCGACCGCATCTTTTGCTGCCGACTTGACCGCATCGACTTTGGCGCCGGCGTCCTTGGCGGCTGATGCCAGTGCGCCCTTGGCTCCGGCTTTCGC
>DAORGN010000150.1:7429-12147 GCA_035340095.1 Pseudomonadota bacterium
GCGTCCGCTTTGGCGGGCTCTGACTTGGCCGCGGCTTCTTCCCACGGCGCTTTGGCTTCCAGGCCGAGCGCCGCAAAGTCGAGCGATCCCATCTGGGTTTTGTCGCCGCCTTCGTCTTCGTCCTCGTCACCGAGTCCTGCTGCGGCTGCCGGCGCCGGCTTTGCGGCAGCTTTGGGTGGCGCGGGATTTCGCTTGGCTTTTTCGACCGCCGCTTGGACTTCCGGAATCGAATCGGGCGGCAACCACTCGGGCTGGCCTTCGCGCCAGACGTACATGTCACGGCCCGGCGTCGCCAATTCCACGACCACGCGCTGTGCCAGATCGGCAAGCGGCATCGGATCGACCACATTGCCGTCGATCGACAAGTGCCACTCATCCGGAACTTGGGCCTGGCTGCCTGCCCCGGCGAGGTTGGCGAAAAAGTCGTTCATTCCGCCAATCATCGTCGAGTCGCCGCCCTCACCACCGTCGTCGTGGCCGCCGCCGCCCCCACCGCCCGCGGGGACTTTGCCGCCGGTCATCGCCGCGACCGACGCGCGCGAGCCAACCATCGTGGCGTCTTCGCCGTCGCCGTCGTTGCGAGACGTCCGCACGCCGCCTTGGCTGACGGTGATCTGGCAACCACACTTCTTGCAGCGAATTTTCAGAACCTTGCCGCGAACGCGCTCGTCGGGAAGGTTGTATTTGGTTTGGCACTGTTCGCAGGAGAACTTCATGGTCCGGGGGCTCCCGACGCGAGCGATTCTGTGTTTGACCTTACGGGGTGGGCAGAAGCGGGCCGCCGCCGTCCCCAAGCTCTAGACATCTGCAGTGACACGACTCGACGATCGGTTCTCACTATACCCGAAGAAAGAAAGGCAAAAAAGCCCTGTCAGTTCGCATATTTTCCGGAGTCTTCATGACATGAAACCCAAGTGCCCGTGCTAGCTTCCGGGCGTGACACATCGCGTCTGCTTGCGGAAATGGAGTGGTCGGGGGCGTCTTTTTTGTGCGGGCCTGCTGGTTTTGCTGACGACCGCGGCCTGGGCCAAGGATCCTGGCTGCAGCCCGGAGGTCGCAGCGGCGCGGCGGGCGGTGATTTCGGCAGGTCGGGCGGTGGTGTCGGCCCCGGTCGTCGATCTGTATGAGCGTGCGGATCAAAATGGCCCGGTCGCGGATCAGGCGCGGCTTGGCGAGCTTGTGACGCTGGTCCCCCAGCCGGAAGCTTGCGCACAAAAAAGCGATCAGCTCGTCTTGGTGGAAACGACGGCGGCGTATCGAGGCTACGTGCTTTTGTCCCAGCTTGTGCCGTGGCAAAAAGACCAGCTTGCGGCGTCGGCGGCGCCGGCCCAAGCGGGCACGACGCTGGCTGCGGGCACGCGGCTGCGGGTGTCGTCGCGCCTGGCCAACTTGTTCCGCAGTCCCGACGTGACGCTGGCCAATCCTCGCTTTGTGCTGCCGCTGCACACCGAGCTTCGGCTTGTCGAAGCGCAGTCGCCGCGCTGGCTGAAAGTGGCGTTGCCCGACGGCACGGCTGGCTTTGTGCAGCGCGGTGACGTCGATGTGATCACGCAGGAAACAAGGCCGCCGGTGTCTTGCTTTCTGCAAGAAGCGCGCAAGTACGAAGGGACGCCGTATTTGTGGGGTGGGCGCTCGACGCTGGGGATTGACTGTTCGGGGCTTGTCGCCAGCGCGTTTTTGGCGTGTGGCGTGAGCGCGCCGCGTGACGCCGGGCCGCAGATGACCTGGGCCGACATGTTGCCCGTCGAATCACAGAGCACGCTAAAGCCCGGTGATTTGGTGTTTTTCCGCAGCGGTGAGCCGGCAAACGCCAGTTCGATGAACGTCGCCCACGTCGGCATTTTTGTCGGCGAAGGTCGTTTTTTCCACGCGACGACGAGCGACCGGCCCACCGTTCACGAAAGCAACCTGGGCGAACCACAGTGGCAGCGCCGATACTTGGGCGCTCGTCGACATCGCAGCTTTTAGCGGCTCTTTCGGTGGCGCAAAAGATCCGCCAGATCGTGGTCGACCATCATCTCGACAAGCTGACGGAAGCGGACCTTGGGTTCCCATCGCAGCACCTTGCGGGCCCGCGTCATGTCGCCGCGCAGATCGTCGACTTCGCTTGGGCGAAAGTAGCGCGGATCGATTTCGACATAGCGTTCCCAGTCGAGGTCGAGTCGACCGAAGGCCACTTCCAGAAGCTCGCGGACCGAATGGCTTTCGCCGGTACAGATCACCAAGTCTTCGGGCTTGTCGATCTGGAGCATCAGCCACATCGCCTCGACGTAATCGCCGGCAAAACCCCAGTCGCGCCGCGCTTCCAGGTTGCCCAAAAACAGCTTGTCCTGCATCCCCAGCTTGATCTTGGCGGCAGCGCGGGTCACTTTGCGGGTCACGAAGGTTTCGCCGCGACGCGGACTTTCGTGGTTAAAAAGGATCCCGCAGGCGGCAAACAGACCATAGGCTTCGCGATACAGGCCGGTGGTTTGGTGTGCCGCGACTTTGGCAATCGCATACGGTGAACACGGACGAAACGGCGTGGTTTCCGACTGCGGCGGCGCGGATGCTCCGAACATTTCCGACGATGACGCCTGATAAAAACGGGTGTTTGGTCCCAGCTCGCGCAGCACTTCCAGAAGCCGGGTCGTGCCCTGCGCGACGACATCGCTTGTGTATTCCGGCATGTCGAACGACACCCGGACGTGGCTCTGGGCTGCCAGGTTGTAGACTTCGTCGGGACGCACCGAATGCAAAATCCGCCCAAGCACCGACGAGTCCACCATGTCGCCGTAGTGCAGCTTCAGCCGGTAATCGGCAACGTGTGGGTCTTGGTACATCGCTTCGAGCCGCCCGGTATTGAACGACGATGAGCGACGGACGATGCCGTGGACTTCGTAGCCTTTGCGGAGCAAAAACTCCGCCAGATAAGAGCCGTCTTGCCCAGTGATGCCGGTGATGAGTGCGCGGCGGGTGCTCATGTCGATAGCTCGCGAAGATAGAAGTCGATGGTGCGGCGCAGCCCGGTTTCGAAGCCCGTCGTAGCGCGAAAGCCAAACAGCTTTTCGGCGCGGCTACAGTCGAGCGCGCGACGCGGCTGACCGTTTGGCCGGCTTTGGTCATAGACGAAGCGGCCCCGGAAACCCAGGATGTTTCCGATCTGCTGCGCCAGGGTCGCGATCGAGATTTCCTGACCCGATCCGAGGTTGACCGGCTGGCTGTCGTCGAAGCGCTCGGTCGCAAGGACGATGCCTTCGGCGCAGTCTGCCACGTACAAAAACTCGCGCGTGGGTGTGCCGTCCCCCCAGATCGGCACTTCGTCGCGGCCTGCGCGCATCGCTTCGACCACTTTGCGGATCAGCGCCGGAATGACGTGCGATGTCGTCAGATCGAAGTTGTCGCGTGGCCCATACAGGTTGACTGGGAACAAAACCACCGACGAAAAACCGTACTGGGCGCGGTAGGCCTGCGACTGCACGAGCAGCATTTTTTTCGCCAGCCCGTAAGGCGCATTGGTTTCCTCGGGGTAGCCGTTCCACAGATCGTCTTCGCGAAACGGCACCGGCGTGTGCTTTGGATACGCGCAAATCGTCCCGGTGGCGACAAACTTTTCGACCCCAAAGCGACGCGATTCGTCGAGAAGCTGCACGCCCATCATCAGGTTGTCGTAAAAAAATCGTCCGGGGTTTTGCTGGTTCGCCAAAATCCCGCCGACGCGCGCCGCCAGGTGGATGATCACGTCGGGCCGCGCATCGTCAAGCAGCCGCCGCACGGCTGACATATCGACCAAGTCGTACTCGCGTGAGCGCGGCACAAACACATTCTGGCAGCCACGGGCGGTCAGGGCTTCGACGACAAACGATCCCAAAAAACCGGCGCCACCCGTGACGACAATGCGCTTTTTGGACAGGTCCATCGCGGTCATTTGCTTTCCTTGCTGCTGCTGCGTCGTCGTGTGGTGGTCGTCCGCGCTGGGCTGCGCAGCGGTCCAAGCTTTTGTGAAAGCGCATCGACGTGCGGAAGTGATTCGGGGTGCGCCACAAAGTCATACGGGGACAGCAAAAGCTCGAAACGATGCAGAAGCCGCCGTCGGGTGTGCGCGATGCCAAACGGGGCGATGTCGATGCCGATCCAGCGCCGTCCCAGCGCTTCGGCGCAGACCAGCGTGGTCCCCGAACCACAGAACGGATCGAGCACCACGTCGCCGGGATTGCTCGATGCGCGGATGATTCGCTCGATAAGTTGAATCGGTTTTTGCGTCGGATAGCCGACCCGCTCATGGCTCGATCCCGACAGAATCGGAATGTCCCAGACATCGCGCTGCGGCATGCCTTTGCTTTTTTCGTCCAGCTTGCGCTTGCGCGAAGGATGCGCCGGGTCGAGCACCTGCGTCGATCCGCCAAAGCGCTTGCGATAGCTGTCGCTCAGCGGTTCGTATTCGACGTGAAACGTCCGCCCCGGCCCCGGCTGCCGCGCGTACAAATAGATCACGTCGTGCATCCGCTGAAAATAGCGCGTCCGGCTCGGCCAGCGTCGATAGCTCCAGACGATTTCGTTCAAAAAGCACTCCCCGCCGAAGATCGCGTCGCACAGAAGCTTCAGATACGCCCCCGCCGACGTGTCGCAGTGCAGGTACAGGCTGCCGCTTGGCTTTAGCACCCGGTGCAGCTCCACAAGCCGCGGCGCCATCATCGCCACATACGCCAGCATCGACAGATCGAGCGGCAAGAGCAGCG
>DAORGN010000151.1:0-12141 GCA_035340095.1 Pseudomonadota bacterium
GGGTTGCCATCGTAGCGACGACTTCTGTGGCGATGCCAGAAACCGTCCCGCGCCAGCCGGCATGGGCGGCGGCGACCCGTCCTTCGTCATCGGCAACAAGCAGCGACACGCAGTCGGCGGAAAGCACGCCCAGCACCAGGTCGTGTGTCGTGACCATTCCGTCTGCTTCACGCCGCGCAAGCTCCGGACTGTCAAGATGGAGCACCTTGGCACCGTGAACCTGCCGCACTTGCGAAAGCCGCGCGAGATCAAAACCACCGATTGTGGCAACGCGGGCGAAGTTGCGGCTTACGCAGCCAGGTTCATCGCCCCAGTTCCGCCCGAGGTTTAGCGAGGCAAACCGCCCTTGCGAAAAGCCACCCTGGCGCGTGGTGAAGCCGTGCCGGACAGAAAGAGAGGAGAGCAGAGGCGACAGCAGCACGCTCGGCTGGTCATTCGCAGGGACCCAACAGTCGTTTGGGCTGTGCTGCGACATCGTCTCGCTCGGCTGTCCTGTAGATGCCAGGTGCATGGCCGGCGACTCTATCACGGGTGTACCGAAGCAGGCCGACTGCCGACCGCATTCCACGGCAGTAGCGGACTATCGGCGCGCCCTCGGAGACTGGTCAGCGCCGACAGGAAGTCTGCCGGCGGTGCCGATGCAAAGCTGAGCCTTTCCCCCGTGATCGGATGGACAAAGCCGAGCAGCCGGGCATGCAGCGCCTGGTGGGTAAGCTGGGCAGAGACGATCTGCACATTGCGCTGGCGCGACGGGCGACCGTACAGGGGATCGCCCAGGATCGGGAAACCCTGTTCGCTCAGGTGGACGCGAATCTGGTGGGTTCGCCCGGTTTCCAGTCGCAGCTCGACGAGCGTTGCACCGGGTAGTCGTTCCAGCACTTGGTAGTGGGTGACGGCCTTTTTGCTGCCCCCGCGGGATGTGAAGCGCTTGCGATCGCGGGGATGGCGGCCATAGCGGGTCGACAGGGTGCCACGTTCGCTAATCACGCCGTCGACAAGGGCGACATAACGTCGCTCGATCGAGTGGGCTTGAAACTGAACTTGCAAACCGACCAGCGTCGGTTCGTCTTTGGCGCAGACCAGCACCCCCGAAGTCCCGGAATCGAGTCGGTGAACAATGCCGGGACGCCGTTCACCACCGATCGAAAGTGGCGCGTGCTGGATGGCCGTGGCTGCGCCCGCTCCCGCTTTTCGGTCCGTGCTGGGTTCGTCCGTCTCGGCATCGACTTCGTCTTCGTCGCCGTCTTCATCCGCAAGCGGTCGCCCAAGTGGTTTGGGCAGTGATCCGCAGTGGTGAAGCAGGGCGTTGACGAGTGTTCCAGTCTCGTGACCGGGTGCGGGGTGGACGACCATCCCGGCTGGCTTGTCGATGACGATCAAGTGACGGTCTTCGTAAAGTACCGTAAGGGGGATGTCCTCGGGCTCATCGTGGGTCGGGGCCGGCGGTGAGGGGACAAAACGCAAGGTCTGCCCGGATCGCAGCTTTTGCCCAGGACGGCAGGCTCGACCATCGAGAGTCACCTCTCCGGCTTCGATGCGCCGCGCGAGCTGAGAACGCGAAAACGGCAGCTCCTGCTGCGCCAAATAGACATCGAGGCGCAGGCCAGCAGCGGACGGCGGAACTGTAAAAACGATCGGATCTTGGGATTCGGTCACCAGATCCGCGACTTTACATGTCCTTTGGACTTGAGCATCACATCAACGATCGCCCGGTCGAACAGTCCCAGTTCATAGATATCGGGCGTCACACGGCTCTTGAACAGCGTGCGGCCTTCTTCGATGTGATCGTGCATCACGTTGAAGAGGGTGTCGTTTTCGATGCCTTCGATGATCTCTTTCTCGTGATAGAGGGTGAGGTCAGACGAAATGGCTCGCGCCAGCTGGCGAGCACGCTCGGGTTTGTCGATTAGCGCCATAGTTTGCAATGTTAACGAGGCGTAGAGAAAAGCTCAACGGCGTTCGTTTGCTTGGGCCCACCTGATGGTCTGCGAGTGAGGCCATCGCGACGCAAAGTTTGCCCAAGCGAAAAAGAGCCGCTACCTTGTGCGCCCGCCCAAGTGGGCCAAAACCTCTGCCATGACGAGCCTGCAAGAGATCCCTGTTTCCCTCGATGCGGAGACCCAGAAGCGCTACCTAAGCTACGCTCTGTCGGTCATCACGTCCCGTGCTCTGCCCGATGTCCGCGACGGACTCAAGCCAGTTCAGCGGCGCATCCTGTACGCGATGTATCACGACCAACGGCTTCTGCCCGACGCCAAGTTTCGCAAGTGTGCGGCGGTCGTCGGCGATGTGCTCGGTAAGTATCACCCGCATGGCGATGCCTCGGTGTACGAAGCCCTGGTCCGGATGGCGCAGGACTTTTCGCTGCGCTATCCCCTGGTCGACGGCCACGGCAACTTTGGATCGCAGGATGGCGACGCACCAGCAGCGTATCGGTACACCGAGTGCCGGCTGCGTGCGACGGCACTGCTGCTGCTAAAAGAGCTGGGACAGAGCACGATCGACTGGCGACCGACGTTCGACGGTGTGCGCAGCGAGCCGATCGTTCTGCCTTCGCAGCTGCCGAACCTGCTGGTCAACGGCGTGCAGGGCATTGCCGTCGGTATGGCGACGTCTATCCCACCGCACAACGCGGGTGAGGTCATCGACGCTTGCCTTGCGCTTATCGACGAACCGGAGCTCGATAGCAAGTCGCTGCTGCGCTACGTGCGCGGACCGGACTTCCCAACCGCTGGCGAGCTTTTGACGAGCAAGCAAGAGCTGCAAGAGGTCTATGAGACCGGGCACGGAACGCTGAAGCTACGGGCCACCTATCACGTCGAGGAGCCAGCCGACCGGCGCGAAGGTCGGCGCATCATCGTCAATGCGATCCCGTATGGGGTGGTGCGCTCGGCGATCATGGAAAAGATCGGCGAGCTGTTCGAGGAAAAGAAGCTGCCGATGGTGGTGGACTGCCGGGATGAGTCGACCACCGACGTGCGGATCGTGATTGAGCTAAAGCGCGGCGCCGACCCGCAGCTTGTCATGGCGTTTCTGTTTAAGAACACAGCGCTCGCCACCACCGTGCAGTTCAACATGACCTGCCTGGTGCCGACGGAAAATCCCGAGATTGGGACGCCCAAACAGCTCGGCCTGCGCGAGATGTTGCGTCACTTTTTGGACTTCCGCTTCCAAGTGGTGCGGCGTCGCTTGTCGCATCAGCTTGCGGAGCTGAACAAGCGCATCCATGTGCTCGACGGCTTTGCCACGGTCTACGATGCGCTCGACGAAATCCTTGCGATGATTCGTCGCAGCGAGGGGAAGGCCGACGCCAAAGAGAAGCTGATAAGTCGCTTCAAGCTCGATGACGATCAGGCCGAAGCCATCCTTGAGCTGAAGCTGTATCGACTGGCCAAGCTGGAGATCCTGGTCATTCAGGAAGAGCTTTCGCAAAAGCGCAAAGAGCGGGCGCAGCTGGAGTCGCTGCTCCAGTCGGATGGCAAGCGCTGGGAACTTGTTCGGCGTGAGCTTGGGACGCTTCGTGATGAGCTGGCGGACAAGCGGCGGACGCGGATTGGCGTTCCCGCCGAGGAACCGGCTTTCGATGAAACGGCCTTTATCGCGCACGAGGACTGCCTGGTGGTGCTGACGCGCGATGGCTGGGTCAAGCGGGTAGGGCAGCTTCGGGACGTCAGCTCGACGCGAGTGCGCGAGGGCGACGAAGTGCAGGTGGTCCTGGGCGGCTCGACCAAAGAGCTGGCGGTGTTCTTTTCGAGTCGAGGTTCGGCGTATGTTTGCCGCATCCTCGACATCCCCGCGAGCAGTGGTTACGGCGAGCCGCTGACCAAGCAGTTTAAGTTCGACGATGGCGAGACGGTGGTGGCAGCGCTGTCGCTTGATCCGCGGGTGCGCCCGGCGGCGGACACCCATTTGGTTGCCGTGACCCGAGGCGGCCTGGCGGTGCGATTTGCCTTGGATGCGCACGCCGAGGTGTCGACGCGCAACGGTCGCTTGTTTGCCAAAGTTTCAGACGGGGATGGCGTGCTGGGGGTGCGGGTGGCGCGCGGCGATGCGCTGCTGACGGTAGCGACGTCGCTTGGCCGTTCGCTGACCTGCCGGGTCGATGAGATCCCGGTGTTACAGGGTCCAGGCAAGGGCGTTCAGATGCTGAAGCTCGGCGAAGGCGACCGCATGATCGGTTTTGCAGTCGGTGAGACGCTCAAAGTCGAGACCGACAAAGGCGCGACGCACGAACTGGGTGGATCTGCCGCAGATGTGACGGCGCGCGGCGGCAAGGGGCGTGAGGTGTTAAAGAAAGGCAAGCTTGTGCGCTGCCTGTTTGCTCCGCCGACGGTGCCGCAGCTAACAGCGAAAGTGGTGAGTGCGCAGGCTGCGCAAGGTGATGCTCCGTCGGAAGCGACCCCGATACCAGACATCATTGGGCCGCTGTTCCGACGTCCGAGCTAGGGCAGGGGGCGTCGGGGAAGGTGTGGGTCGAGTCGGACTACAGGACGACGTTCATCATCGCGCGATACGGCGCGGTGGTGAAGTCGCGGACGCGGCGGTCGTTGCCACGGCTGACAGCGTAGAGCATGGCTCCGAGCGCGCCCGGCGTGACCATGCTGTCCGGGAACTGCGCCGGGGTGTACAGCTTGCCGCTGTCCGGATCGTAGTTCATCTTGCCGGTGCGCGAGACCTGACCGAACCAGCCCGGCTTCATGTAGCCGTTCGACATGACGTACATCCAGTTCGACGCACCTGGGGTCGAGTCGGTCCAGTCGGCTGCCTTGTTGCTGAACGGACCTTTGGGCAGGTCGCCCGAGACGGTCATGACCAGGTTGTCGGACAGCTTTTTCGACGGGTCGACCGGGTCGGGAATGCCGTTTAGGTAGTCCATGAAGGACTGGAACACCAGCGCAAGACCGTCCGAGATGCGGGTGACACGGGCCTGGTCGCTCCACACAAAGTGCGGGTCGTCGTTGAATGCTGGCATCATGACCTGCGAGCACAGACCCTTCTTGAAGGCATTGGCCGCAACGATGAGGTTGTTGGCAATGGCCTTCACGTTGGCATCAATGCTTGCCGGGCCGCACCATGCGTCTGCCTGACCAGCCACCGGGGCGAGCACGCTGCCGAGGTTCTGTGACACAAGCGAGATGGCGACGCGCGAGTCCTCGTATGCGCGCTGATAGGTGGCGCGGTCGACGGTCTTCACCAGGCCGAGGAATGCTTTGTAATACTCCTCGTAGAGCTTGGCGTTGTTCGGATCCGACAGACGCGCTGCCAGCTTCGACGCCGAGCTGGAGAACAGGTTGATCATCGACATGTAGTCAGGCACCGACGCTGGCGAAGGCGAACCGGTGGCCGTTCCGTATGGCATCGTGACCGCATCTTTGTTGATGCCGATGACCGGAACCAGCGACTGGACCGTGGTCTGGATCGACGCGCAGGCCGCAAACGATCCGATGGTGCCCGTCGGAATGGTGTTGCTATTGCCGGCGTTCTTCGGCGCCACTTCGTGACCGGTGTTGGTGCCGCAGAGCATCGCGGTCACGAGCTTCTTGTCACCGTAGCTCGACCACAGCGGCTGGCCGTTGACCTTGCGGTGATACAGCGTCCGATCCTCGAGCGCGCCCGAGGTGATCTTGCCGGCCTTGGCCATGTCGTCCCAGGGAACACTCGGGTTGGTCTGGAACTCGGTGATGGTGCCGGGAACCGGCCAAACCATCGAGAACCAAGCCAAGCCACCAGTGCCACCGAGGATGTGGACGGTGCGGTTTGCATTGATGGCACCAGCAGCGAGCGCGCTACCGCCAATGTCATCGAGAAGCTCGAGCGCGCGGGTTGGGCCAAGGCCCAGTGCAGCGCTGGCAGCCATAACACCTTTGATGAAGTCTCGGCGGGAGGCTCCCCGCAACGGAAAATCGCGTTTCATGTAGTTCCTCCCTCCTTAATCACAAAGATAGGCAGACGAAGCGATGGTTGCGACGGTCATTCGCTTGGCGCGCATGATGTCGTTGCTGGTGAGCGATGCGATCCGCTTGACGCCGTTGCTGCACTCGGTGAGCTGCACCGTGGTAAGCGGTGAGCCAAGGAGGCACGCAAAGCCATCAGCGTTGCAGGTGTTGTCGGCATTGAACAGCGTGGCGCCGGGGCAAGCGGTGCCAGTGCCGATGCGATCCGTCGTTGCCGTCGGGATCAGCTCCTCTGCAACTGCCAGCATCATGTCGAACATGCGGGTCAGGCCGCCGGTCGAGTTGCGATCCGCCTCTGCGACGCGGGCCGGGTAGTTGGCAACGCCCATGATGTTGGCGCCGCCCTGGTACAGAACACCCGCCGAGTCAGCCGCGGGGTTTGCGATGTTGATACCACGGGTGGTGAGGATGGTGCCGAGCGCCTGATACATGATCTTGCCGCAGACGTGCATCCGCTGGCCATCAGACGGCAGCACCTGGCGTCCATCCGCAAACGGGTTGCCGATGTTGCCCAGGATGTCGTCGTGATCGAACGACTTGGTGCTGGTGTTTGGCGAAACCGGCGGCTGCGTGACGTCGGTCGGCTGCGTTGGATCCATGGTCGGATCGGGGGTAGACGCCGCATTTTGGCATCCAATGAGGCCCAGCATCGAGACCAGGCCCAGACGGACGAAGAAACCAGACTTGCGCTTCATGTTGCTTCTCCCTTTCGTTCTGGTCCTAGTAGCGAATGAAGTACGCGCTCTTGTAGACGCCACGGATGAACTCTTTGAGGTTCCACTTGTTGTTGTCGATCTGCTGCGTAAGCTGCGCCTCGAAGTCCGGGGTCAGGATCGCTTGATCGACAACGACGTCACCACGCGACATGGCCCAGTTCCAGACGCGGGTGGCCATGCAGGCCTTGAATGCCGGGTCAGCAGCCATCGCCGCACCGAACGACTTGATGTCGGGCGTCGGCTGACCGAACCGATAGGACAGCGGTTCACCAGCTGCGAGCCAGTCGCTCAGCTTGCTGGTCGGGTTGCCGGCGACCGGGGTGACGACCTGGATGGTCGCCTTCATGATGCCGTCGGCTCCGAAGTTGGCGAACAGCGGCGACTGGTGATTGATCGTGCTGTGGCAGTTGGCGCAGATGAGCGAGCTGGTGTCCTGGAAGTCGACCAGCGCTTTCGGATCGGTGCCAAGACCGGTCACGGTCTTGATGTCCCACGGCGAGTTGTAGACGCCGCCCGCGAACTGAACCTTGGGGCCGTTGGTTTCAGCCGGGAAGCGCGAGCACAGCAGGGCTTCTTGAAACCAGCGGACGCGGCGGAAGGCCATTGCGGAATAGAACTGCGCCTGCACACCCTGGTCGGTGAGAATGCCCACCGCCGCCGGGTTGGTGCAGGTGCTCTGCGTGAAGCTGTCGGTGCCGGCGTTGTACGTCTGGCAAGTGCCGGTGTCCGCCGTCAGCAGATTGGTAAACGGCTGACCCTTGGCAACCAGAAACGTCGCGTAGGTCGGCGCGAAGTCGAGGTTGACGTTGACCACACCCGTGGGCAGCGTGACAGGGAGCATGCCGCCCATCTTGAAGGTGTCTTTCCAGAATTTCAGGATCTGCTGATTGAAGGTCGGGCGACTGATATACGTATCAATGATCTGACTGTAGGCCGTCGTCTGATCGGTCGCAGTTTGTAGCTGCTTGATTTCTGCCAGCGTTGGGTAGTTTCCCGTCAGCTTGAGTGCTGCCGAGCGGAGCGCAAGATTGTAGTCCAGTTTGCCGTCTTGCAGGGCCAGCTTGTCGGTGTCCGCGACGCTCGGTGGCAGCGTGGCGCGGAAACCGCCGGTTGGGTCCGCTGCGGTATCAGTGGACGTTGCGCCGCCGCTGCACGCGGGAAGGGCGGCCAAGAGCAGAGGCACAATGTGTTTCTTCATGGAGCTCACTGTCATGATCCCTCTCGATTCTTTCGGTCCGATCCGTTGTCTGCTGGGGGGCACGGCGGGAGTTCTGCCGTTCCCCTCGCTCCGAACCCCGAATCAGAGCAGGTTAGGGTTACTTTCAAGCACCTACTTCTCTGCCGCGGCCCACGCAGACACCGCGGCCTTAAAGCTGGTAAACGTTGCATCATCCAGCTTGAAGACGTGACTGGCGATGCCTCCTTGCGTCGGAGGTTGCACGTACTGCACCAGAATGCTCTTGTCGGGCGTGGTGACGTTGATGCGTCCGAGCGCGTCGACACAGAGACTTGCCAGTGCGGTTTGATCTGTCTTCAGTGCTGCGTCCATCGGGAAGGCGCGCGTCGCACGGCTGGCTTCTGCGCGGGTTCCGACGGCGCTGTGACACTGGCTGGCACAGATCGCGAGCGTATTGGTGACCGGCGGTGTAAAGAGATTCAGACTCTTACACGCGACGTTCACGGGCATCGGGTTGACGACGTTTATCTGCTCGAAGATAAACGCGACAAGCGAGCTGGATGCCGGAACGTTGGGCAGCAGGATGGCACCCGAACCGATCGTGACGGTCTTGCCCGCATCTGCGGTTACGTCGACCGTCGAGAGCGCGTCGCTCGGCTCAAGAGTCGCCCCACCGGCAGTAATATAAACGAGGCGCGGGTGCTTGATCTTGATGCCGCCGCCGGGGCCTGCGGTCAGTTGCAGGTTGGTCAGACGGAACGTGCGGCCCGAGATGAGCTGCATCGAAAACGTGATGCGCGCGAGTGGATCTTGGGTCAGGGCACGCAGGCTGATGTAGTAGTCACCGACGATAAAAGGCACAGCAGGAGTGGTTGGGCTGTTGCCTGACGCGCCGCGCTCGGTGGCTTCGACGTCGAGCCAACCCTTGACGATGTTGGTCTGATCGACGGTCAGCGCCGGTCCTGCGTGGGCACCTTTGGTCAAAAGCGGGCTGGTCGAAGCTTCGGACGGGACAAACAGTCCGCCCCGATAGCCCGTGATCGATGCGTATTCCGATCCTGTCGCCAAAAAGGGCGAAAATCCGTTTACGCCCGCCGAGTGACAGGAACAGCTGGCAACGAGCTCCGACTTGACGCGGTATTCGAAAAGACCACGGCCATCGAGCACTTCGTCGGAGGTGTTGTTCGAGTTGCCGGTGTCTTTGGTGATGATGGGAGGGGCACAGCCGAGGGCTAGGCCAAGCGCACCCAGCATCGCCAGGCGCGGCAGACCGAGGTTATCGCTTGGTAATGTTCTCGACGGGAATACTCGTGTCATTGGGTCGCTCCCAGGAGTCGTGCGCAGGCCAATCTGCTCGTCTGTGGTTGGCTGCATTGGCATGTCACGACAAATTTTACTGATCAATTTTCGGTTAGAAAAAATACAAGATGCGATCTCATTCTAAAACGATGAAAAAGAATAATCACCGTCGAAGATTGATTGAGATGCCGCTGATCGCATCGTCTGATGTCATGGATGCGTAATTAAAAGGTAATTTTCATTAACATGTTTTTGTTGTGCATACAGGGCAAGCTTGGCTAGACTGTTGGGGCCCGTCGCTGATGCGACTTGCCTAGCAGCGCCCTCGGAGACCATGCCGCCCTCGAATCCCAAGCAGCCGCCGGCCAAGACGGCAGAAGGTGCCGCAGGCAAAGCCCAGGATCGCGCGCCACGCATTGGCGAGGTGCTCGCCGATAACTACCGCCTGGTCCGTGAAATTGGCCGCGGTGCGATGGGCGCGGTCTATTTGGCCGAAGACCTGGCGCTAGAGCGTCAGGTGGCGGTCAAAGTGCTGCTGCCCGAGCACGCAGTGCATCCCGGTCAAGCTGCGTTGTTTCGTCGGGAAGCGCGGCTTTTGGCGGCTGTCCGGCATGAAAACGTCGTCCATGTGCACACGCTCGGTGAGCACCGCAGCATCCCGTACATGGTGATGGAGTACATCGTCGGCCCGACGCTGGCGTACTACCTTGTGCAGGCGGTGCGGGTGCACGATGCGATCCCGCTCGATCTGGCGATCAGCCTGGCGCTGCAGCTCTGTCGGGCGGTGCAGGTGGTTCACGCCGCTGGAATTATCCACCGAGACATTAAGCCTGCGAACGTGATGGTGGCGCCGGGGCCGCGGGCGATCCTGATGGACTTTGGACTGGCCAAGAGCACCGACTCGCGCGGTTCAGGGACGCACATCATCGGTACGCCGGATTATTTGGCGCCGGAGCAGATAAGGCAGCGTCCGCGTACACCCGAAGAAGCCCGTCGCTGTGACGTGTACGCGCTGGGCATGAGCATTTACGAGCTGATCGCCGGGAAACTGCCGTTTCCAAGCGGTGAAGTGGCCGATGTGCTGCGCAAACACCAAGAAGAGGATCCGATGCCTCCGTCGGTGTTTCGGCCAGACCTGCCGGAAGTACTGGATCGGGCGATTCTCAAAGGCATCGCGCGCGATCCGAACCTTCGGTTTCAGACTTGCGACGAGCTGATGGCGGCGCTCATTGCGGCGCACCGGCAGACGTTGCGCAAAGCGCCGCAGCGGGTGCTCGTGGCCGATGAAGATCCGCTGGTGCTCGATCAGCTGCGCAGCTGTGTCGAAGCGGCGGCGCCCGATGCCGAAGTCGTGATGGTCAGCGACGGTGAACAAGTCATTCAGGAAGCCGAAAAGCTGTCGGTTGGACTGGTGATCATGGATCTGTCGCTGCCGCGGCTCAACGCGGTTGAGGTCTGCGCGACGCTACGCGGGATGCCAGCGACGCAGAATCTGCCGGTGGTGGTGCTGTCTACGCGATCGAGCCGTGGCGATCGGGCACTCTTGCGACAGTTTGGCGTGCGCGCGGTGGTGCAAAAGAGCCTGGGGCTCGACGGTCTGACCTCGATTGTTCGCGCAGTCATCAACGAGCGACCGATCTAAGGCGAAAAAGCGCAGCTTCGCGATTGACAGAAGCGCTGGGGCTTTGATAGAAGCTTTGTCACGTCTTTTTGAGACGGACTTTTGGCACCTTAGCTCAACTGGTTAGAGCAGGCGCTTCATACGCGCAAGGTTCGGGGTTCGATTCCCTGAGGTGCCACAGCGGGGGACAGGATGCGGAGCGTCGGTCCCATCGAAAGATGGAGCCGGGCCGCGCAGAACAGCTCTCCGTCGAGCACAATCGGCTCAGGCTGCGGAAACGTCATCGTAACCTGCTGCGCGAGCGCATCGAGGTGGGGCTGACCGACGAGCGGTTTGCCGAGCAGCATCCGGTGGATCTGGAGCGCATTGGCGGTCACCGGCAGACTCGACGCGATGAGCTGAAAGCGATCGAGGCTGCGACCGGCTTGCCACGGAACCCGCATGCCCAGACCGACATCGGGGATGGTGGATGCGATGAGCAGTCGATAGCTTGGATCGGGCTGCGTGATTCCATCGACGGTGAGCTGGGTTTGTAACGGCGCAAACAGCCACCGCGCAAAGCGACCGCCACCGGGAATCAGCGATGATCCAATCGTCCGCAGCCCCAGCAGCGACGCCGACAAAAGACCCCGATTGGGTGACGACGTGTATGCCGCGAGAAAGCGTGCTCCCATCGCGGCGCTGGCCAAAAATCCGGTTCGCTCGCCGCTCGTCTTGGCGACGCTTTGCTGTGGTCGCAGCGTCGCAAAATCGAGCGGTACTTCGTCGCTGCTCGTGATGCGCAACGTCGCTTGGGGTCGGAAGGGCAGGTCTCCCGACTTGGCCAGCAGCGAAAGCGCACCACGTAAGCGCGTCGTCGGTGTTCCGCTGGCTCCTAGGTTTTTGGCGATGGTGTTGATGGTGCCACCGGCGAGCGGCAACCACAGCGGTAGCTCGCTGCCAAAGACGCGCTGTGCTTCCGTCAGGGTCGCCGTCAGTGTTCCGTCGCCGCCATACGTAGCGAGCACGTCGATGCGCTGATCGGCAAAGCGACCAATCGCTTCCCGCAGCGCCGTCGGATGTTCCGTCACAGTGAGCTGGCAGTGGAGTGCAGGAAATTCGCGACAGATCGCTTCCAGCCCGGCGACCAGCGACGGATCTTGGGCGCGTCGGGCATGCGGATTGACGATGATTCCGATGCGCACGGCCCAGTCCTTTCAGTTTCCCGCGAGCAGCGTTCGCAGATACTGACCCGTGAAGCTAGATGCAGACTCGGCGACCTGTTCGGGCGGACCTTCGGCGATGATAAGGCCGCCGCGCTCGCCACCCTCGGGTCCCAGATCGATCACCCAGTCGGCGCACTTGATGACATCGAGATTGTGCTCGATCACCAGC
>DAORGN010000152.1:0-12122 GCA_035340095.1 Pseudomonadota bacterium
GCCGGTGCGCTGCGGAAAGACCGTGCGATAGTCCAATCCCGAGCGTGCGGACCTCCGCGGCAGACAGCGGCAGCGGCAGCTTGTCGAGACTGCGCCCCGCGACAAACTCCGACACCAGAAACGGCTGACCCAGCACTTCACTTATGCGGTAAATCCCGACGACGTTGTGGTGTGACAGCCGGGCAATCGCGCGCGCTTCGATGAAAAAACGCTGACGTGCTGCTTCGTCGTGACGCAGCGATCGCAGAAACTTCAGCGCGACTTTGCGATCAAGCAACGTGTCTTGCGCCAGATACACGCAGCCCATGGCGCCGTGTCCAAGCCCGCGCACAAGCCGGTATTCCTCGATGAGCGGCAAGTCGGCAAGCTCTGCATCGGCCACCTTTGCGGCAGTCAGAGCGGCCAGGAGTTCGGTCGTAAGGGGGCGTTTGTTCGTCACGCAGCACGCCACATGCAGTATCTGTCAAAGTAGCTTGCCGAAACCCCGTCGAAGATCAAGCTTTGCTCGCCAATTTTGCTTGCCTAGGCATGATGAAGATAAAGACCCGAAAGGGAAAAGGAGTCCTTGGGATGAGGCGCTTGGGAATGCGTGAGATCGCGCTCTGTTGTGGTCTTCTGTGGGGGGCGGTGGCTGTGATTCCATCAAACGCTTCGGCAACGGTGATGACCAAGCTGTCGCTTGCAGACATGACCGCGCGGGCAGAACATGTGCTGCTGGGTCGCGTCGAGCAGATACGCTCTCGAATGCTGCCAGGACACGATGGCTTGATCGTTACCGAAGTGCAGATTCGCTGTACGCGCAGCATTCGCGGCCAAAAAGAAGGCGCACTTGTGCAAGTCCGTCACTTGGGTGGTTCCGTCGGTGAGCTTGGGCAAAAAGTGTTCGGCGAAGCGTCCTATCAAGTCGGTGAAGAAGTGGTTCTGTTTTTGGAACCCCGTGAAGGCGCGCTGTATGCAGTGGGAATGGCGCAGGGAAAAATGCACGTTGATCGATCGAACGGAAACGCGCGCGTGTCTGTGGATCTCGGTGGTGCAGAGCTGATCGCACCGACGGGAAATGACGCGCTTCCGACTGCGCAGGGAATTGCGCTGGATGCACTCTTGGGTCAGCTTGCAGAGCTTGCGCAGCGGATTCCGGCTCCATCTGCGCGGATCAAGTCGGCGACAGGTGGAAGCGACGGTGCGAAAGCGGGGCAGAAACCATGAACAAAGGACGATTCCTATCCGTGGTCGCAGCGGCACTTGCGCTGTCGATCGTGCCGTCGGCATCGGCCTATGTTCGTTCGCGAACCCAAGACAGTTGTCTGCCGATTTTTTGGCGGCAAAGCTGTGTCTACATTCAGCCCGATTCCGGCTTCGTTTCGGACATGGCGGGCGCTGATGTCGAACGCATCATCCAGAAGTCGATCGGAAACTGGATGACGCGCGCTTCGGGATCGTTTGTGAAGCTGAATTACCGCGCTGCCGATGGTCACAAAGATGTGACGTACAAAGACCATCTTTCGGTGGTTGTGTTTCGTACCGGAAGTCATTTCTGTCGGCCAGCTACCGACGGAAACAGCCAAGTCTGTTACGACGCTTCGGCTGCGGCTGTGACCACGGTTTCATACATCAACAAAAAGGGCGATCCCGATGATGGTCTGATTGTGGATGCAGACATCGAGCTCAACGCAGTCAACAACCAGTTTGTCGAAATCGGCGGAAATCTTCCTGCTGCGGACAGTCGCAACCAGACCGATTTGGAAAACACGCTGACCCATGAATTGGGACATCTGCTCGGACTTGATCATACGTGCCGGTTGTCGACCGATCCTGCGTGTCTTGCCGACGACAAAGGCCAGCCGAGACAGACCTGTGACACGATCGATAAGGGGCGATTCCTAAACCCAACGTATGACACGATTTACAAGACTTCGATGTTTGCGATTGCACCGCCCAAAGACATCGAAAAGCGGACTCCCAAATCGGACGATGTCGCGGGCATTGTTGCGGTGTCACCGCTGGTGAGCGATCCCAAAGTCTGTGTCGATCCGGCTGCGATGGCTTCTTCGGGCTGTTCCTGCGAAGTCGGAATGGCCAAAAAGACCCCCCCTGCGCTGTGGTTTGCAGTGCTGGGCGGACTGGCCGGTGTGCTGATGCTTCGACGAAAAAAATCGATCTAAGCGGCGCGGTGAACGCGGAGCAGACTTTCTTCCGCAGGCACTCCTACACGGAGCGGGAATCCATAGTGTCCGGTGCCGCGGTGAACGTACATTCTGTCGCGACCGCGCGCCCAAAATCCGTGATCAGGAATCCGAATCCCAAACAGTCGAAGAAACGTCCACGGGAGTCCCAAGCTCAGCAGTCCGACTTGTCCGCCGTGCGTATGTCCAGACAGCACCAAGTCAGCTTGCCCTTCGGGAAGATGCTTGAATGCACCGGGATCGTGCAAAAGCACAATGCGCGTGGTGTTGGGAATCCGTGGGTGTGCATCACAGACTTTCTGCATGCGTTCGGCCCGACGATCCCACGCGAAGTCCATTCCCAGAATGTGAACGCGACCCGCTTCGGTATCTACAATCGCTGCTTCATCCACGAGCAGATGAATTTCGTTTGCTTCCAGCGCCTGCCGCACAAGCTGGGGCGCTTCATGATCGTGATTCCCATGGCAGGCAAAGACCCGTCCGCGCAGCGCTTTGAGCGGCTCCAGCGCCCGTCGCAGCGGTTCCGGACTGCGCTGCGATTCCATCGTCAAAAAGTCTCCGGTTAGGAGCACCAAGTCCGGATTCCGTTTCACCGCATCTTCGGCAATCCGTCGCAGCTTGCCGACCGACATAAACGGACCGAGGTGGGGATCGGTGATCTGGACAATTCGCAGCGGACGGTCTTGTCGAAACGTGCCGCGGCGGTGTGGTCGTGGCATCGGGTGCGCTGAATCTCCGTCTCCGACCACCAGATCCAGTTCTTCAGGAAATGTGGCGTGTGACTGCAAAAAACCGATCACCGCAAGTCCGTAGGGAATCGCCACGCCCCACGGTGTAAACCCGAGCGCACGAACCACGGCCCACGGCATTGCGAGCAGCGTTCCGCCCCAAAAAAACGAACCCGGCCAGTTGATGAGCACACGAACCGGCCACGGTCGCAGCGCCGGACGAAGCAGCAGCAAAAAGTTCAGATACACCGTGATGTGCAGTGCCACAAACAGCGGCCAGATCGGCTGAAACATGGGGGCCAATTCCGCCGCGATCAGCGAATGCAGTCCGACGATGATGCCCGCAAAGGTGCCAAACGGACGACCTCGCACAAGCACAGCCAAACCGACGACCGCCATCCAGGCACACAGCGTCACCACCCCAAAGGAAACCGGCATAGACGCTAGGATGCCGCAATCTGGGTCAATCATCGCAGGTTTTCGCGTGGCTGCGTGCCGAGCGGGCGACAGCAGCCGCGTGCCGTGATAGGAAAAGAGCATGTCTGCGCATGTGCTGGTGGCGGATGATGAAGCGCTGATCCTGCAATCGCTGCGGGGTGTGCTTCTGCAAGAGGGTTTCGAGGTGACGGCGGCCAGCTCGGGCGAGCAGGCGTGGCAGACGTTTGTGGCGACCAGGCCGGATGTCGTGCTGCTCGATCTGGTGCTCGGGGACATCACCGGGATCGATGTGCTGCGGCGGATTCGGCAGCTTTCGCCGGAAACCAAAGTGATTCTGATCAGCGCCCACGCGACGCTGGAACAAGCCGTCGAGGCGATGAAGCTCGGTGGCTACGACTTCATTCGCAAGCCGTTCGAGCTGGAAGAGATTGTCACCACCGTTCGCAACGCGGCGCGGACCAGCGAGCTGGAAGGGCGAGTCGATTACCTGGCGCGTCTGACCCGGCAGCAAGCGGATTCGGGCGGACTTTTGTATGCGTCGACGCAGATGGCAAACAAGCTGCGGGAAATTGATGTCATCGCGCGCAGTCCCGTGCAGACGGTGCTGATTCGAGGGGAAAGCGGCACCGGCAAGCAGCTCGTCGCGCAGCTTCTGCACGAACGATCGACGCGGCGCAGCGGACCATTTGTGGAACTCAACTGCTCGACGCTGCCCGAAACCCTGGTGGAAAGCGAGCTGTTTGGTCATGAACGGGGCGCGTTTTCCGATGCGCGCGAACGCAAGCTGGGGCTCGTCGAAATTGCCGATGGTGGGACGCTGTTTCTCGATGAGATTGGCGACTTAAGCCTGAGCGCCCAAGCCAAGCTCTTGACGTTTTTGGAACAGCGGACGTTTCGGCGCGTTGGGGCGACGGCGCTGCGCAAAGTCGATGTGCGGGTGATCGCAGCGACGAACCGCGACTTGAAAGCGATGGCCCAGGGCAAGGAATTTCGCGGCGATCTGCTGTTTCGCTTAAATGCGATCACCGTCGAGCTGCCGCCGCTGCGTGAGCGACCCGATGACATCGGGCTGCTTGCTGAGCATTTTTTGCACCAGGCGAGTCAGGAGTACCACAAAAACTGGCAGCGATTGTCGACGGAAACCAAGGACTTGCTGACGAGCTACGGCTGGCCCGGCAACGTGCGCGAGCTCAAAGCGGTGATTTCACGCGCCGCGCTTTTGTACGACGAACCCGAGCTGCGTCCTGTGCATTTGCCCGTCGAGCTTGTTCAATCGGGTCCGCCGGTGCGGCGTGAGACAACGCAGCCGGCAGAACTTTCGCCCGATCGTCCTGCGGGGGCCGGTCCTGATGGTCCGATTCCAACGCTGGCGGAGATCGAACTGGCCCACATTCGGCGGGTATTGGAGCTGTGCGGGGGAAATCGTACCGTCGCTGCGCAGCACCTTGGGGTGACGCGGCAGACGCTGTCGCGCAAGCTGGAGGAAGGTGCGGTGTCGTAACCGCGGCCTGTGTGAATGCGGGAACTATTCGAGCGCGCGCCGACGGGCCAGGTCTTCGGCACTGTGCAGTTCAATGTCCAAATCGCGCAGTCTGCCGTCGTGGATGTCGTAGATCCAGCCGTGCACCGACACGCGCTGCCCGCGCTCCCACGCCGCTTCGAGCACTGTGGTTTCTGCGACGTTTAACACCTGCTCGATGACGTTCAGTTCACAGAGCCGCGCGGCGCGTGCATCGTCGGTCGGCATCGACGCCAGCTCGATCTTGTGATGACGCGCGGTGTCTTGAATGTGGCGCAGCCAGTTTTCGATAAGGCCAATCTGCTTGCCCTCCAGCGCGGCACGTACACCCCCGCAGCCATAGTGTCCGCAGACGATGATGTCGCGGACTTCGAGCACATCGACGGCGTATTGCAGCACCGACAACATGTTGAGGTCGGTGTGGATCACCAAGTTGGCGACGTTGCGATGGACAAACACCTCGCCCGGTGCAAGTCCGGTGATCTGGTTTGCCGGCACACGGCTGTCGGCGCAGCCAATCCACAGATAGTTTGGTGTCTGCTGCTCGGCCAGTCGCGAAAAGCAATCCGGGTCCCGCTCGACCATTTCTTCCGCCCAGCGGCGATTTTGGACAAGCAGGTGCTGTAGCGATGACATAGAACTCCCCCTTATCGGAAAGTCCGATCATACGCAAACAGACCAGCGAAAATGTTGGCGGCGTCTAGTGCCAAGGAACGACGGGAGAATCCGTCGCTTGGACTAGGCCGTAGCGGAAACGGTTTTGCGGCGGGCTGACAGTTGGTGGTTTGCCAGCGGCTCGTGCTCGTCCAGTCCGAGCAGATCGAGCGAGCGTCCCTGTCGCTGCCAGTCTTCGGCCATGTGATGCAGTTTTTCGATCACGGTGTGGTCGACGAGCCGCGTTCCTTCCAGATCGAGCTGGAGGGTTTTGATCGTGGCTGGCACCGCATCAATGCGCTTTTTGAGAGACAGGTAGTTGCTGAAAATTGCAGCGTCATACACCTTGAACCGCAGCGTCGATTCGTCGATGACCTCTTCTTCAATTCGCGTGGAAAACAGTCCGCGCAGCGGCGCGCCATGACGCAGATGCAGAACCAGTTTCAGCAAAACGCCCGCGCCGACACCGACCAGCAGATCGGTCGCCAGGGTGGTGACAAGGGTCGTTACAAACAGCAGCAGCTGTTCTGGGCCGATGCGGAAGACTTTGACAAATTCCGACGGCGACGCGAGCCGCACGCCGGTATAAATCAGCATCGCACCGAGCGCCGCGAGCGGAATCCGCTGCAGCAGACCCGGCAGGAGCGCGACCATTCCGAGCAGAAACAGACCGTGGAAGAAGTTCGCGTAGCGGCTCTTGGCGCCACTGTTTATGTTGGCCGATGAGCGGACAATTTCCGAAATCATCGGCAGACCCCCGAGCATTCCTGCGATGACGTTGCCGACGCCCGTGGCTTGCAGGTCGCGGTTTAGGTCGCAGTGCCGGCGCTCTTCATCAAGCGAGTCCACCGCTTTGGCGCTGAGCAGCGATTCCAGCGAACCCACCAGCGTGAACATGACGATGTACTTGATCGAATCCCAGTTGAGCAGATAGGAAAAATCCGGCGGCGAGTACGCTTTGGCGAGGCTGCCGGGAAGCTGCACAAGGTATTTGGGACCGACTTTGTATTCGTGCAGATGAAACGTATAGGTGTGTTCGTGGCCGAGGTCGAGGAACATCCCGAGCGGAATCGCGATGAGCAGCACCACCATCGGTGCCGGGACTTTTTTGGCCCACGGAAACGGCAGCTTGGGAATGCCAAACAGCAGCAGCAGGCTCAGACCACCGATGAGCGCGACCTCGGGATTCATCGTCATCAAGCTGTGCGGAACTTCGGCCAACAGATGCAGCGGCTCACGCGCCGTCGGTGCCACACCCAGCACGGTGTGCGCTTGTTTCGATACGATGATGATTCCGATGGCGGCGAGCATGCCGTGCACCACGGCAGCGGGAAACGCATCACCCAGCACGCCTGCGCGCAGCCTCGCTAGCACCACTTGAATCACACCAGCGACGACGATGACCGCCAACGCGCGGTGATAGCCAGCCACCGGATCGCCATTTCCAAGTTCTTGAACGGCACCGAGCGCGATCACGATCAAACCGGCGGCTGGACCTTTGATGGTGAGCTCGGCGCTGCCAACGAATGTGGCGATGATTCCACCGACGACCGCCGTGACGATGCCGGCAATGGGTGGGAAGTTGCTCGCCATCGCAATGCCCAGACACAAGGGCAGGGCGATCAGAAAGACAAGAAACCCCGAGACCAAGTCGGCCTTGAGGTCGGGTTTGTATACGGCTGTGCGGCTCATCGCGGCATCCTCTGGAAGTCCAAAAGTGATCCGGCCTGAGCCATTGCCAGCGCTGTGCCAACCGCGCGCGGTTTATTGTTTGGTCGTTTCCGTCGAGAGTTTTGCGAAGTAGGAATGCCGGCGATGTCGGCAGCGGCTCGTCGTTAAGAAATCGAACACGACTGTGATTCGGTCGGTCGATTCTGTAACGTGCGCGTGACTACCAGCGCACGGTGATGGTGGCGCTGTTGCGGGGGGCTTGGGTGCTGACTTCGGGCGCCGAGACTTGGCCTTTGACATGGAGGAACGCAAAAATCGCCCCCATTCCGCCGGCCACGGCGACAAACACGCAGTACGGAATGTTGGCGCTGTGACGGTAGCAGATGGTCATCACGCCCGACTTCGGTCCCGTCGCGGTGTACTGGTAGTCGACGCCTCGTACCGATGTGGCGGCGACTTGGCCCATGCGTTCAAACAGCGTGGCCGGGGACGTTCCGAACAGTCGCAGCATGCCTTCTGCCATCGTGCGCAGCACCGTCGTGCCGGCGGTCTCGGATGTCTCTCGGCTGCAGCGAGCGAGCACATCACTGCCACGCAGATCGTAAATCGCGGCGTCCAGTTCAACCAGCGCGCTGCCGGCAATCCAGTTGGACGCCGGGGGTGGTTCGTCTAGCAGTTTTCGCGCGGGATCGGACAGCAGCGCGCGGACTTCGGACAACGAGCAGTGTCGCGAAAGCGCCTTGACCCGACCGTTCCACACGGTTCCTTTGGCTTCAAACTGCGCACTGCACTTTTGAGCAAGCTCAATTTGACTGGGCATACGAATCCCATCCCAAACGTATTTTCGGATCGAGCGGCACCCCACCGCAAGCGCTTGTCGCGATCGCGAGCACCGTGGCGGCTTCCGTCGCGATCCTCCGCGGCTTCTTTTTGGCCAACTTCCCAGGTGGACAGCCGCACCGTATCGCCTAAAGATCATGCCGAGTGCTCGCCGAACAGAAACCCTAGGAGGGGAGAGATCATGAGGTTTGACCATCTGCTGTTTGCTGCTTCGCTCGCTGTGTGTTCCTCGCTCGCTGGCTGTGAATCGCCGCCGAAGGGGGGCCCAGACATGTCGGGGGGGGGATCGGTGGTGAGTCCGGAACAGGCGTGTCCTGCGCTCATCAAGGCGTACTGTGCGAAAGCCACGGAGTGTATGCCGTTTAATCAGGCCCTCGGATTCCCCGATGCTGCAACCTGTGAAGCGCGCCTGAACCTGACTTGTCCACAGCTTGCAAAAGCGATGGGTACGTCGGTGACAGGCGATGATTTGCAAGCTTGTAGCGCAAAATTTTCGAGCATCTCTTGTTACGACTACCTTTCGCTCAGCAATCCGGTGCAGGTCTGTGACTTTAAGCCAGGCAAGCTCACCGACGGTAGCGCTTGCGGCGAAGGCGTCCAGTGCCAGAGTCTGTATTGCAAAAAAGACTCCACGATGGACTGTGGAAAATGCACCGCGCTTGGCAAGTCCGGCAGCGTGTGCGTCACCAATAGCGACTGTGACAAAGGACTTGCGTGTGTGGGGGCTGCCGGGGCCAAGCAGTGCACCGCATATCTGACGATGGGCGCAAGCTGTAGCACCGCGGCAAACAGTCCGTCTTGTCATCCGACGCTGGCTTGTCGAAATGGTGTTTGTGCCACTCCGGCCAAGCTCGGAGAAAGCTGCTCAGCGACGACCCAGGACTGCGACAAACTCGCCGGTTTGACTTGTCCGCTGGCGCTCAAATGTGTGGGCTATGCGACGGCGCAGCTGGGTGGCGCGTGCGGCCAGCAGGGGTCGACGTACATCCTGTGTGCGGGCGGATCCTGGTGTGATTCGACATCCAAAAAGTGCATGGCACCCGCGCCGGATGGCATGGCTTGTAGCGACGCCACGGGACCCAAGTGCCAGGCCCCGGCAAACTGTCGAGCCGGCATCTGCAAAATTGCAGATTCTGCAACCTGCATGTAACGCAAAAAAGCGCACACTTTGGCGGAAACCGATGGGGGGAGAAATGGCAAACCAAGATGAAACGATCGCTCTCCCGTTGGCTGCTCCCTCTCTCTTTCCTCCTCGGTTGTGGCGGAACGCCCGCTTCGCCTCCGCAGTGGTATTACACCTGCGGTGATCCGGTCTGTCGCGGCTATACCGGGACGGCGGGCGTCGCCAAGTGCACCACCGAAAAAGCGGGCGCATCCTGCACGATGGAAGGTGTCGAGTGCGATCCGCAGGACTCGTGTAACCGCAAGCTGCGCTGCGCGACCAGCGACCCAACCCAACAGACGGGTGGCTGCCCCATTTCACGTCGCTCGGCAAAGACAGACATTCAGTATCTTGGCGACACCGAGCTGCACAAGTACGCCGATGAAGTGATGCAGATGAAGCTGGCGACGTTCAAATATCGCAGCGGTGGACCTGTGCGGCTTGGTTTTATGATCGACGACAATCCGCAGAGCAAGAGTGTCGACCCAGAACGCGACATGGTGGATCTGTACGGATACACCAGCATGACGGTGGCGGCCCTGAAAGTGCAGCAGCAGCAAGTCAGTGATCTCCAGAAACGGCTCGATGACTTGGAAAAACAGCTCAAGAGCTGTCGATCCGCGCAGCCGGCGGTTTCGGTACACAAGCGCAAATAAGAGGTATATAAAACTCCTCTTATTTGGCGATTCCGGAACCGAACATGGACGGCCATGGCAATGCTGCGTTACCATCGCCCCATGCAGATGCTGCCGGTGTCGCGCAGAGTCCTTCTCCCTACGCTGGTTTTCGGCGTGGCGCTTCTGACCCAACGGGGCGCGCTCGCTGATTTGGCGCCGCGTCCTCGCGTGTCGATCGCGGTTCTGGATTCCGCCCACTGTCCGATGCCTGCGCTGAAAAACGCGGTCGAACAGGTGGAGGCTGAACTGGAATCGTGTGCGAAAGAGGAACGGGCACGCGGCAAGACGGTGCTTCACTGCTCGTTTGACAAGTCAGGCCACGTCAAATCGTGCAGTGTGGCGTCGAGAAGCGGGCATTTTAGCAAAGCGCAAAACGAGTGTTTTCGCAAAGCGCTCGTGCAGGTTCAGATCCCGCTTGCCAAGTGGGATGGCGGGAGCAAACCCAGTCTGTGTACCGCGCAGGTCCAAGTGGAGTCGGTGATTCCGCCATACCGTCGGCCCCGTCCACACGGGTCCGGAGACATCATCCCAGATTTTTAGTTACAGGATGCCGCGCTGGCGGATTTCATTGATGGCGGATTGAAGCGCATTGCCTTTGCGCAGACACGGCCAGCAGTCCGTCTGGGCACCTGGACCGCATCCCGTCGGTATTTGCAGCTTCAGCAGCGTTTCTAGCGTGCGTTTGCCGCCTTGCTTGCCCGCTTTGGCGACCAGTGCCTTTTTCGCTTCGCAGCTTGCCGCATTGCGCAGATCGAGCACCATCACACCATCGGGAGACGCCAGCTTGCGGACGGCTTCTTTGCTCAGGCTCATCGTCAGTCGACCGCGATAGGGCTCCATCGTCGTGCGGTCGGCCAGCTCAATCAGCATGTCGACGCCGTATTCGCCCATCTTTTGTTCGAGCAGCTGAACCGCCGGCTCCGAGGTCTGCGGCTGCAGCGCTGCATCGGCAACCAGGCGCAGGATTTGATCATCGTAGGCGGCGGCTGGATCGACGGTGAGCAGCGGAGGAATCGCTTGCAACGCCGATCCCAGCTCGCCCGCTTTCCCATACGCTTTGACCAGCGCCCGATGGGTGCGCGAGTCGTTGGGATATTTGTTGCGTAGCTTGAGCAGTGCCGCCGGGCCTTTTTCGACCGCTTTTTGCATGTCGGCATCGCTGGCAAAACCGACCATTCCGACCACCGCCGAGTCGCTGTCTTCGTCGCTGCCGATCAGCAGTCCGAACAGAAAAAACGTCGGCAAGAGCAGCGCCGCCGCAACCGCAGTTCCCAGTGCCCACTGCGAAACGCCCCGGTGTTTTTCGGGCAGCTTGCCGCGGACAAAGCCCAAAAGAGCCGACCACTTTTGACTGATCGTCGACAACACGAGGGCTAGCTTGGCTGGGAGTCCGCCCGCCGAACCCGCCGGCACAATTTCATTGCTCGAAGCAGAAAGCGCCGGCACCGTTGCAGCGTGTCCGACGGCGCGGTTGGCTTCGTCTTTATCACGGGCGCTGTCTTTTCCTGCGGGGAGCGCCGGATGTTTGCCACCACTGTCCCCGGCTTTGGTTGCCGGAACGCCGCCGGTTGCTTTGGCCGAAGCCGCCGCGCCGGCTACCGCCGGAATCTGCACAGCGCTCGGGCTGACAATTTCGATCTGCGCCACCGATTCGCCACCCGTTGCGGCGGCTTGGGCGGGATAGTCTTTGTCGCCCATCACCGTCGGTCGGCTGTCGATGTCACGGATTCCCGAATTCGGAATGTTCAGCCGGCCAAGCGGCGTCGACGGTTCGTAGCGCAGCCCTTCCGCCATCGCCAGCTCCGTCAGCGCGTCGAGCAGTGCACGCGCATCCTTGTGGCGATTGTCGGGATTTTTTTCGAGCAGCTTCATCACCATCGCTTCAAGCGTCGCCGGAACTTTCACCGACGGGGCTTTCTGCGCCATTGGTGGCACAGGCGCCAGGATCTGCTGTCGCAAAATCACCGCTGGATCGTTGGCATCAAACGGCACCCAGCCGGTCAGCAGCTCGTACATCACGACGCCCAGCGCATAAAGATCGGTGCGTCCATCGACCTCACCGCCGGCAGCTTGCTCGGGTGCCATGTACGCTGGCGTACCGAAAATCGTTCCGTATTTCGTCAGCGTTTCGGATCGCTGGCTGACATCTTCAACGAGCGCTTCGATGCGAATCTTGGCCAAGCCGAAGTCGAGCACTTTCACGAAGTCGGGGTCGCCGTCCCGGTTCATGATCATGATGTTTTCGGGCTT
>DAORGN010000153.1:0-9790 GCA_035340095.1 Pseudomonadota bacterium
AGGAAGCGTCAGACATCCTGACCGAGCGGAGCCGCAAGCACATCTTCGAGGGCGAAACCCGTGCGAAGCAGGGAGATTCGGTCGGTTGGCACCTAGAGTCGAGCGGCGACAAAGAGAAAGGAACGTATATTCTCGAAGGCACTCGCAGCCCGACGGACGAGCACGGCGTGTACGAGGGAAACGTGATGATCGAAGGGCTCAAGAAAAAGGCCCGCTCGACGTTTTTCCCCAAAGACTGGACGGAAAAGCAGGTCGAGACGGCGATTGGGGAAGCGTATAGAAACAAGCGGCTGGATGAAAAATCGGGCCGATATCGAGGAGAAGACGCCAAAGGGGTCGAGATTGAAATGATGCTCAATCACAAAGGCGACATCGACAGTGCGTACCCAGTCTACAAAGGCCCCAAGTACGAAGGACCGAAGAAATGAGAGTCGTTGCAACGGCCATGCCGGGTTCTGACAGTGCATTTGCTGCCGTGGTCGATGAGCGGGATGGCGTTCGGCACAGGCTGCTCAATGGATTTCTCGCGGACAGTGAACGAAACGAAGACCTGTACCTGGCGGCGTTGGACAGAGCAGAGGCAGGGACGCCGGAGCTGTACTGGACCAATCACTATGTCGATGCGGACATGTATCCCGATGGGCGGGTGGTCATCACCAAGACGGAGCGGCTGCTTGAAGGTGAAGAGAAGGAACGCCCGCCGCAGATTGTGATCACGATTGGGGAGGCGCGGAAGCTGATCCTCGATTGGATCGAAGCGCGGGACAAGTGGTACGCGGATCGGGAAGCGCAGCGAGCGGCGGCGGGACAGTCGAAGTAGGCCGGGCGGGAACACTTGCGTGTTGGCGGGCGCGGTTGGCCAAACGTTCTAGTGACGAGTCAGCAGGAAGAAGAGGAGGAGCAGGCTGACCAGGAAGAAACCGACGGCGGCACTTGCCAGGAGCGGCAGCCAGGTGCTGCTCGGTGCTGGGGACGGAGGCGGGTCGGGCTTGGCAGGCGGCTGCGGTTCCAAGTTGAGCGGCGGATCGCTGCGATCCAAGCTGCGCAGCATCGTCTCGAGCCGCTGCTCGACTTCGGCCATCGCCGGACGCTCGCTGGCGGTCTTTATCAGCATGTCTTCAATCAGCTTGACCAGCTCTTTGGGCGTATCGGGCGACTTTTCCGCAAGTGACGGCGGCGGCGTGTAAAGGTGAAGTGAGCGCAGCCGCGAGCCTTCGCTCGATGGAAAAGGGGGCGTCCCGGCAATCGTTTCGTACAGCACCACCCCGAGCGAATAGACATCGGCTTTGCCGTCGACTTTGCTCGCGCCAAGCCACTGCTCGGGTGCCATGTATTCGGGCGTGCCCAGCGCCACACCGTCGCGCGTCTTGACCGCTTCGGCGCCTTCTTGCTGATGTTCCGCCGCCAGCTTGGCCAGCCCAAAGTCCAGGATTTTGACCCGCTGCCCGCCAGGAACCGTGTCGTCGCGAATCACCATCACGTTGTCGGGCTTCAGATCGCGGTGCACGATTTTTTTGGCATGCGCCGCCCGCAGCCCCGACGCCACCTGCCACGCCAAACGCACCACTTGCAAAGGCTGGAGCGTCCCGCGGTAGCGCCGCAGCGACTGACCTTCAAGAAACTCCATGATCAGAAACGGCATCCCATCGGGAAACTTGCCGTGATCGTGGATTTCGACCATCGCCGGATGGCGAATCAGGTTGGTGGCCAGCGCCTCGTTAAAGAAGCGCTTGACCAAGTCGGGATTTTTGCACCAGTCCGGATGCAGGACTTTGATGGCCACGCGGCGCTGGAGCGAGACGTGCGCGGCCTCGTAGACTTCGCCCATGCCACCGTGCCCAATGCGCCGCCCGATGCGGTGATTGCGGACAATCTGACCTTCCTGTAGAAGCGGCGGCATACGCTCAGAGTACATCAAGGGATGCGCAGATTGGCTAGCGCGAAACGGTCCGTGGCGAGGGCCGGCGGCTCTTGCCAAGCGACGCGGTGACGGCTAGGGTGCGCAGCGTGCCATGGGTAGCGCGGCGTCTGCGAGACGCCAAAGTCTTCGTCGCCTGCGACAAAAACGGTGAGCCATCCGTCGGTCCCGACGGTCGGATCGACATGCTGTATCGCGCAGGCGGCAAAATCTATCGGGCCGCAGCCCGCAATCTGACCGCAGGTGAAGAACCCACGCTGCGCAGCGATGAAGAAATGCATCCAGCGGGACGGGCCGAAGACGACGCGAGCAAAACCGCCGCGCCGGCAGCGACTTCCGCCAAAACCAAGACTGGTGCGAGCAAAACGCCAGCCGCACTGGGTCACGGAAAACATCCACACCTGAGCGCGCAGGCCCAAGCGGACGCCGTACACATTTACACAGACGGCGCGTGCACCGGAAATCCGGGACCGATGGGGCTTGGCGTCGTCATCCTCGATCCCGCCGGGCCCAAAGGGGAACCGCAGAGACGGGAGCTTGGCGAATACCTGGGCACGGGCACCAACAACATCGCCGAGCTGACAGCCATCCTGCGCGGACTTTCGCTGACGCCGCGAGATCGGGCGGTCGTCATCTACACCGACTCCAGCTATTCGATCGGGATTTTGTCGCAGGGCTGGAAAGCCAAAGCAAACCAAGAGCTGGTCGCCGAGATCCGCACGCTCTTGCGCGAATTTCCCCAGGTCCGCTTTGTCAAGGTGGCAGGCCACGCCGGCATTCCCGAAAATGAACGCTGCGACGAGCTGGCCCGGCAGGCGATCTTGCGCCGCAGCTAACCCAAGCGACCACGCAGACGCGACATGGCCGAAGTGACAAGCTGACAATCTTTGCTGGTGTCACGCTGACATGATGACGCAGCACAAGTCGCTGCTCGACGGGGACGATCTGGCACCTGCTTTGCACTTTCACCGACTGAAAGCCCAACGGGTCGCGGTAAGCTGCCCAGGCTTTTGCAAGGATCACCCATGAACTTTCGCAACTCCGCTGCTTTGGCCAAGACCTTCCGCCGTCGCTCTGTTTGGCTGGCAGGCTTTCTGCTGTGTTTTGTCGGGCTGTCAGGCTGCGTGACGCTGCGGCCCATTCCGGGGACCAAAATCGCCGACACCCCACTGCACCGCGAGCTGCTCCAGCGCGTCGAGGAATATCGCATTGCGATGGAACAGCGCGACGCGGGGAAGCTTTTGTCGATGGCGCACCCGAACTACTACGAAGACTCGGGCACACCGTCGGCGCAAGATGACTACGCTTATGCTGGTCTTAAGCGGGTGCTGGAAACGCGGCTGTCATCGGTGCGCTGGATGCGCTACCTGATTCGCTACCGGGACATCCGTGTCACCGGCGACCGCGCCACCGTCGACCTTCGCTATGACCTAAGCTTTCAGCTGATGACCGAGATTGGCGAAAAGTGGGAACGTCGCCAAAACGACAAACGGCTCGAGCTGGTCCACGAAGGCGACCGCTGGCTGTTCACTTCCGGTTTTTAGCCGCCTTCGCTGCCGTCGCAAGCTGCAAAAGCAGCGCCTTGTCCTGCGCAAGTCCTGTCGCCCGCAAACATTCAATCGTCTGAAGTCGCACAGCCATCGGCTGCGTACCCGCAGCAATTTCGCGGGCGCGCCGCAGCACAGCATCGGGAACAACCGCTGCAGCCGGCGCGGCAGACGGCTTGGCGTTCGGTTTGTGCGCAAGCAGCGGCCAGCACAGCTCTTGGGACGCCGCCGCCGCCAAGCTGTCATCGGGCAGCGTTGCCAGCGTAAGCAGCTCCGGTTTTCCCGCTTGCTGATGCAAGACCGACAGCGCCGCAAGCACGGTCGTCCGCACCGGCCCCGACTCTCGCTGGGCCAGTGCAAAAAGCCGCGGTGACGAGGTCTGCCACACTTGAAACGGCAGCGCTTGCAGCGCCGACAGCGCCACACTGCGCGACAGCACCGGCTGACTGGGTTTTTCCGCAAGCTGCACAAGCCGCAGCGGCAAGCTGGCCAAGTCGCCGCCACAGCCCAGATCGTCGGGCTCATCACACGGCAGCGATCGCCCGAGCACCTGACAGACCCGCAACAGCGTATCCGACAGCGCATGGCGCAGCTTGTCGTCCCCCGCTTGTTCCAACAGATCGAGCAGTGGCAGCGCAGCCTGACCGGCGACTTCAGGATGTTGTGTAGCGACGAGCGACAGGCCCCGCAGCGCCAAAAATGCCAGCCGCCCTTTGTCGCTCTGCGGCCTCTGCAAAAGACGCAAAAGCCGCGCCGGGCCCAGGCGATGGGCTTGCCGCTCCAGCTCGACGGAATCGCCCGCCAGATTCGCCAATTCGGTGGGCCGTGGCATCACCACGTCGGGCAAAAGCACAAGCGCGAGCAAAAGCGGCGTCAACATGGGCGATAGCCTGCACAACACACGACCTTTTTATCTTCGCGGGAAGCGCGCGATTCGTAAAGCACGTCGGCAAATCCCCACCCAGACGCCTGCCATGCGCAGACTTGATTGACGACTTGGGCCTGGGAAAGTAGCCTCACATTCGTTCAGTCTTTTCGAGGTTCTCATGCCCCGCAGCAAAACGCCGCCCAGTCCGTCCTCCTCGCCTGCCGACTCGCGGCGACCGCTCACGTCACGCCAACAAGAAGTGTTGTCTCTGATCAGCGAATCGATCGAACAGCGCGGCTATCCGCCGACGGTGCGCGAGCTGGGTGATCGGCTCGGGATTCGATCGACCAACGGTGTAAACGACCACTTGGTGGCGCTGGCGAAAAAAGGCTATCTAGAGCGGCAGGATCTGAAGTCGCGCGCGCTGCGGGTGGTGACGGCGGAACCTGCCGATGTGCCGCCGACGCACTCCGGTGACACCGTTGAAGTTCCAGTGCTCGGACGAGTCGCCGCCGGCCAGCCGATTTTGGCGCAGGAACACCACGAAGACAGGCTGCGCGTCGATCGCTTGCTGATCGGTAACCATCGCGAGGTGTTCGCGCTGCGGGTGCAAGGCGACTCGATGATCGAGGCCGGCATCTACGACGGGGATTTTGTGTTTGTGCGCAAGCAGCCGATGGCCAATCCCGGTGACATCGTGGTCGCGATGATAAGCGATGAAGCAACCGTGAAGTACTACCATCCGGAACCCGATCGAATCGTGTTTAAGCCCGCGAACAGCCGGCTCCAGCCGATCTATGTCCGCCGCGATGAGTTCCGTCCGGTCAATCTGCTCGGTACGGTCGTCGGTCTGTATCGCCGCTTCAGCCCCACCAATTAGAACGCCGCAAAGACCGACTGCGGACCGTCTGGGCCCGACCGTCTTCCATCACAATGTCACAGACAGCTGGTCTGGCTGCGAATGTGCGGCACCATGCCGCTTGGGAGACTCGGCAGCGATGACAGCGAAAAGCGGACTGGCGAAAGCAGATCGCGCGTTTTGTACTGCACATCGACAAACGTCACGCTCCCCGCAAGCGACAGCGGCAGCAGCTTGCGATAGGTCCGGCTTCCGTCGCGGTCGAGCTTCACGTTGGCATAGGTATACGATCGATCCGCGCTGACAAAGAGCCGAACTTCGTCGACAGCAAGCGAGCTGGGTTCGTCCACCACTGCAGTCACGAGCGTGCCAGCCCCAACGGGAATTGTGGAAACCTGCGGCGTGGCGGGCAGACTGCGAAACCGGCTGTCGGTGCCAAAGGCGTTGCCAAACCACATGCGCTGTCCACCATCGCTGCGCAGAAGTGCACGGGCTTCGATGGCGGACGCCGATTCCACACCGCTGAGCTTGTAGCAGCCGTGATCGAAGTTGGCGGCCAAGCTAATCCGGGCTTGCTCGCTTTTGGTGATCGGCGGCAGCGCGGACACCGTCGAAACGAGAGCGGTCAGCGGAAAAAATTCGTCCGTTGTGCCATCGATCAAAAGCAGCTTGCCCGCCGTCTTCCCGAGCGCACGCGCCGGGTCGATAAGCTCGGTCGTCAGCTTTTGCCACTCGCGACTGGCTGTCGAAAGTCCCGCCTTTTGCAACAGCGCATGCTGCCAAGCGTCGGCGGAATCGGTCGCCACATCCCAAGCCAGTGTGCCCGACAGCGCAACACCAGCGGCAATCCGATCATCGGCGCCCGTTCCAATCAGCGTCGCAACCCCACCCGCCGAATATCCGGTCAGTCCTAGCTTGCGAACATCGACTTCCGGACGCGCGGCCAGACAAGTGATGCCTCGCAGCGCCGCCGCCGTGTGACCCCAAAACCAGCTGCCGCGAACGTCACCAAGGGTGTCGAACATGCGATAGCCGCTGCCGTCGAAAGCCGGAGCGCCCTCTGATGTGTTGTCAGGGCTCGTTCCCCCGCCCGGTCCGGTATAGGAAAGGACAAATGCCGACAGCCGCTCGGCCAGACCGATGGTCGCGCTTTCATCCGCAGATCCGCCAAGTCCGTGCGCCAGCACCACAGCCGGAGACTTGCTACCGCCGTCGGGACGCGCTGCGTATCCGCGGATCTCGATTTGACTGAGCGTGCCCCCTCGCGACTCCAGCGAACGATAACGAACTTTGTAGACCCGATACAGCGTCGCGCCACGCAGGACCAGCTTTTCGGATTCAAAGTGACAGTCCGCTTCCGTCGCATCGCGCAGCCGTGGCAGATCGCCATCCCAGCTGTAGCTTGCGGTCAGCGGTGCCGCATGGGTCGCCGGGACAGGCGCGTCAGCGGAAGCACAGCCCAGAACAGACATTCCCAGAAGGGACAACCCGAACAAAGTGACGGTCTTTGTTTTGCGCATGCGGATACCTTATCCACTTCGCAGCGCAGTCGTCATCTTCGCAGCGCAATCGTCATCGGAAGTCCGCTGACAAGTCCCAGCGTCCCCTGCATCGTCCACTGTGGTGCGTAGCCCGGTCGCAGCCGCGGCGTAAACCGCTGCGCCAGAAGTGCCAGCAGCAAGTGACTTTCCAAAAGCGAAAAGTTGTTGCCGATGCAGATGCGCTGCCCTTGCGCAAACGGATGATAGGCGTAGCCATTTCGCTCCGACTCTTTTTCCCGCGTCCAGCGCGTCGGATCAAACACATCTGGATCGGGCCAAAACCACGGATGCCGATGGGTGTAGTAAGGAGACAACATCACCGCAGCACCCGCCGGAATCGAAAAGCCCAGGAATCGGTCTTCGGTGATCGCATCACGCACGTAAAACGGAGCCGCCGGATAAAGCCGCAGCACTTCCTTTATGACTTGCAGCGTATAGGGAAGCCGACGCAAATCTTCGACGGTCGGCGATCTTCCCTGCAATACCGCGTCCAGTTCCCGATGAAGCTGCGCTGTGACCAAAGGATTCGCCGCAAGCGCATACCACGCAAACGTCATCGTGCGCGCCGTCGTTTCATGTCCGGCAAAAAATGTCGTGATCGACTCATCGCGCAGAAGCGACTCCGACATCGGCTGGCCGCTCTCTTCATCGCGTGCACACAGAAGCTTCGACAGAAGATCATCGGGCCAGTTGCTTTGCGGAATGCTCCGTCGCTGCGCAATCACCGATTCGATCGCTTCATGGACCAGCTTGCGCGCGGCAAAGTACTTGCGATTCCCTTCCGTAGGGAGCCAGGTCGGTAGCCGGAATCCCGCCATCTGTCCATTTACAAACGAGATCATCGTTTCGACCGCATCTTTCATTTGATGAATCGAATCGATCGTCTCGGTACTAAACATCGCTTTCAAAATGATCGATGCGGTGACATACGTCATCTCTTCCGCGATCTCGACTTCGGTGCCTTGCTTGGCAAATTCCTGCCATCTTTCGACGAGACGTTCGCCATCGCGCAGCATCAGCGCCGCGTAAGTCTGGACTCCTTTGGGAGTATAAAAAGGAGCCATCAGCTTGCGCTGCCGCCGCCACAGCTCGCCGGTACTGGCGACCAGACCCTGACCAAGCAGATAGGTTCGCACCGCATCATAGCTACGCAGCTTGTCGTAGTTCTGCCGGTGGCTCACACTGATGTGCTCGACGGCGTCCGGATGCATCGCGAACACCAAAGTACGCGGACCCAAACGAACCGAGAACACATCCCCGTGTTCTTTCCACAGCTTCCCAACATAGTCGAGAAAGCCAAAGCGGCGGACGCCCACAAGGAATGACAGAGCGCTCGGACCTGGTATCTTCACAAGATCCTACGATGCCGCAAAATGACGATTTTGTCGACGGGGATTCAGCGTCCGAGGGTGCTGATGAAGGAACAAGAGAAACGGACTAAAAGGAATTTTCTCTGCACTTTGCCGACAGACCTGTAGGCAGCACCAGCTTGTCTTCCGACTCTGCAACATACGACTGAAGCTGGTTCGGCGTGCTGCTACCCGGAATCAGGCCACCCGGAACCAGCGCATCGCGGTCGGCTGACGTTGGATCGTTTAGCTTGGTCTTTTCGACGACGCCTTTGACAAACCAGCACATGCGCGCAAGCTCAGTATCGCTCACCGTCTCACCCGACAGCATTTTTTGCGTTGCGTCAGGAATTCCGTCCCCGTCTTTGTCGCGCTGTCCGTTTATGTCATAAGGTCCGCTAAACACCCGATACCGTGGCCCAGGATTTGTCGCCTGGGCCAGTGCTTGGATCAGCGCGCGGGTCGCCAGATCATCCCCCGGACCTTTCGGATTGATCGAAACGCCGACCGAAGTATTGTCTGTCCCATCGACGTCGAACTCCACCGTGGCGGCGGTGTACACACCACGCTGAATCTGATCAAAAATGCGGGTGTAGATGGGCGCCCAGTTTTCGTAAATCGATCCGATGCAGGTTGGGAAGTAGGCACCAGTGCTGTCCTTGCAGCCGGTCTTTACGTCGTTCGCGAACGTCCACACTTTGGTTGGGCGGCTTGGGTTTTGCGCCATCAGCTGATCGATGAGCTTGACCGATCGTTGCGTGTTGCCAAGATGCGCAATGACTTCCACACCAGAGTCCCACATCATCCGCGTCAGGTATTCCTCTCGATAGTTCACTGTCGACGGAGAAATCGGCGGATAGCTGTACGTAGGCGAGGTATTTATGTCAAACCAAAAACCCATGTGCCGGACTTCCACCACGATGTTCGGATTCACGGATCGTGCGCCCAGCGCAAACGCATTCACATCGCGGATACAGTCCGGATTGATAAACGCACTGATCACCCCGAGTCGCTTTTTTCCGATCGTTGCCGCGACTTTTCCCGCGACATACCAAGCTTGTTCGCGGTGTACCCAATAGGTCGAAAAGTTCGAAGTGCGACCTGGATAGTCGTAACGAACTCCGTCGTTTACCACCAGGAATTTCTTGTCCGGATACAGTTTTGCAGCGGCAACAAAGTCATCGCCGTAATCGACGGTGTTGCCAATCACCACTTGATTCCGACTCGCAAGATCCTTCACATCCGAAAGCACGTTTCCTGGCGTCAGACCAAACTTCTTTTCCAGCTTCAGATATCCCAGTGCATCGCTCGCTGTCTGCAGCCCATCGTTGTGCGCCACCGTCCAGCCCTCCAGCTCCCCTGGAAAGCCGGTCATTGCCACCCCAGCGGTTAGCTGGAGCTGACACTGGCTTTTGATGCACGAAGAAGGAGCCGGACAGTCGCTTGCGCTGCTGCACTGCAGCGAACAGACGCCTGTTTTTTCCGTCGGAAACGCCGTACTCATCAGACACTTGGCGGCCTGACAATCACTGTCTGCAGCGCAGGACTCTCCGATTCCTTTTTTGACGCTGGAATCAAGCACCAGCGAACAGGAAGCAAGCAGGAGCTGTGCGCCCAAAAGGAAGGCAGAAGTACGAAGTCGGGAAGACATGATCCACTCCTTCGACAAGGTTACGGAGTCGGGTTAGGAGTCGGGTTAGGAACCGGG
>DAORGN010000153.1:9890-12069 GCA_035340095.1 Pseudomonadota bacterium
ACTGGGCTGGACAGAAGCCGCGGGCGCAGGCGTGGAAGGGGGCGCAGGCGGCGGCGGCGGACTGTGCGTAGCAGGGATCGACGGGGGCTGGCTGTTTTTGGCGGCAGGCGTCGCTGTTTTTTCGCTCGCCGGCTTTCGTACCAGGGAAACAATCGTCGTCACCGCAATCGTTGCGACGCCCAAAGGAATCATCACATCGGTTGCATAGCCCAGGTTTTGCACCCGCTTTTGCAAGTCCGGAAGGGTCGTCTTGTCCAGCGCTCCAGCATAGGGAGTCGCTTGCAGCGTCTTTGCCGACGAAAGTCCAATGATTCCGGTGATCACTCCACCGACGACCAACGCACCGCCGACCGCAATCCCACCATAAAACAGCGGCCCAAGTCGCGACGGGGGCGGCTCCTTATAGGAAGCGGGTGCAACCGGCTCCACATCTATCGGTTTGAGGGTCTTTGCTTTGTCATCCCGTTTGTCTGTCGCGGGGTCCGATGGCGTGGTGGATCGGTCCGGACTGTTCACAGTGGACGATGGTGGAAGATTCCCCGGAAGGGCCTGTGCCGGGTCCGATGCTTGCGTCTTGGCCGGTTCCTTTTTCGGTCGCGCCGCCACATCGGCTTCCGCTTCAGTCAGAAACTGCTCGGCTTTTTTTCGCAGGTCCGCGTTTGCATCCGACGACGCGAGGTAGCGCCTGTACTGATCCATCGCGTCTTGGGTACGTCCCAGCTTGTGCAGGGTACGTCCCATGTTGATGAGCAGCCACTGGGCTGGCTTTCGCCGGTAGGCCGCTTCATACGCTTCCAGTGCGCCTTCGTAGTCATCTTTTTTGGAAAGCTTCCGCGCCCGGCTGTAGTGGGCCCGGCAGATCGCATCCGCGATACAGATATCGCTTCCGGCAGCATCTTCCTTTTCCTGCGCCATCGCAGGTGGCGCAAAAACCAGGAACGCAAGAACGGACGTCGCGGCAGTCCAGTTCCTACTCTTCGATTTCGATCTGCTGCTTCTTCTTTTTCTTTTGAGCATCGCCCTTCAGTGCCTTTTGCGAACTCTTTCCGTTTTGAGCTTCCGTTTTCGTCCCCGGAATCGGCGACCCTTTCGCAGCAATGGGTTCCAGATCCAGGCTCTGTTGCTCGTCTCGGCTCAGGTCCAACACCACCAGCTTGTCCGCATACCCAGGGGCAATCAGACGCAGCTCTTGGCTGCCCTGCCCCACTGGCTGCTCGCTCTGCCATGGCGTCTTACCCAGGAGTGCACCGTCGGACACCCGCAATACATCTGCCCGCACCGGAGAGGTACGAAGCTGCCACTGCACACGCCGCGGAGGCGCCGCAGGGGTCTTTGACGGCTCCTCCACTTTGGGCGTGGTGGACTGATTAGACTGAGCTGTCTGTTTTGGATTCGGTCGGCTAAGCAGCGTCACGCCACCGATGATGCAGAGCAGAACCACAGACAGAAGTCCCCAGCGCAAAGACGGATGCCGTTCCAGCAAATGGGACTGCGGTGAGCTGTTTTCACTCGCCGCCATGTTCATTGTGGAGCGATAGCCCTGCGACCCAGACTCGTCGAGCCCGATCGGACGCGACGGCACGCCCGGTGTCGTCGGCGTCGTGGGAGTCATAAGCGGAGCAAACACCACATTGAGCGGCATTTCGGCATCGCTGCTTGATGCATCAATCGTGGCCGCCTCGTGCTCATCGTCATCCATCGACTCCGCATCGGGCTCGGCGATCGGGAAGATGGGCTGGACGAAACCAGACAGCTCTGTCTGTAACCCCGCAATCCGCTGATCCACCTCGCTCATGGATGGGCGGGTCAGCGGGTCTTTGCGCATCATCTCTTCCACGAGCGCAACCACCGATTGCGGCAGATAGCCCGCGACTTCGGAAAGTGGCGTCGGCGTCTGGAACTGATGCATCCCAAGCAGCTCCCCACCACCCGTCGCCAAAAATGGCAGCCGCGCCGCCAGCACCCGATACAAAATGATCCCCAGGGAGTAGACGTCGGCGCGATCCGTCACATCGACGCCGCCTTTGCACTGCTCCGGCGACATATACGCCGGCGTTCCCAAAAGTGAGTCCCCTTTGGTCAGATTCTTGCGCAGATTCGGATCGCGCAGCTTGGCAATGCCAAAGTCGAGCAGCTTGACCCGTTCCCCACCGGGAACCGCCGGATCACGCACCAGCAT
>DAORGN010000154.1:0-12035 GCA_035340095.1 Pseudomonadota bacterium
GGCGCCACACAGCGCCGCCGCAAGTGCACCGACGATTAACTGACCTTCTGCACCGACGTTAAAAAGTCCCGCGCGCAGCGCCACGGCGACGGCCAAACCCGTACAGACCAGCGGAGTGGTCTTAAACAGAACCTGACCGATGCCGTAGACGCTGCCCCACGTACCGGCGACGAGCAGCCGATACATCCCCAGCGGATCTTGCCCATACAGCCGCGCCAGCAGCGATGCCATTGCCATGGCCAGAAGCGCCGCCCAGACAAACGGCAGCGCACGCAGCCACAGCGGTCCCTTGCTCGTTGAGCGTGGCGCTTGCATGGGCTGCTACAGCGACCCCTCACGACGACGGCGGCGCAAAAGCAGCGCGGCAGCGGCGGCGACGATGACAAGCGTCGGCAGCGTCGTGCTCTGCGAGGACATCGCGCAGCCGCTCGATTCCATGGCAGGTGGCGGACGGTTCAGGCCATCGCCCTCGGCGCTCACTTGCGCAAGGCTCACGGGCGCGCCTTTCATGCGGATGTCGATGAGCTCGGACTTGCTGCCCACCGATTTGGGCGCAAACACCACCGGAACCTTCGTCGAGTCGCCCGGACCAAGCAGAAGCTTCACACCCGACAGATCGACAATCCACTCATCACCTGTCGGCGGGATCACGTCGATTTCGAGCGGCGAGTTGCCGTCGTTGGCAATCGTGATCGGCATCGACTGAGACTGCTCGCCAACGAATACGCCACGGAAACGCAGCGTCGTCGGTGACACCGTAAGGAGTGGCGACATCGATGTGCCTTTCAGTTGCACATTCATCGGCACTTGCACCCCGTCAGCCTCGACCACGGCCACGGCCTTGATTTCGGCTTTGGCGGTTCTTGGATCGAACGTCAGGCCGATTTCACTGCTTTCGCCGGGCAGGATCTTGGTCTTGTAACCGGTCACGACCGTGAAGTCCGCGGCGCCATCGCCCGACAGCTTCACCGCCAGGTTGTCGACGGTCACGGAGCCGACATTTTGGACTTTGAAGCTCTTCATTTCGCTCTTCTGTCCGACGTAAATCGGCGTCGTGAAATCGAGCACCAGTGGATCGACGGTGACGTTGGCGACCACGCCATTTACCGACAGTGGCACCGAAAACTTGGTTCCGCCCGGAGTCGCCGGATCGTCGGTGGTGATATCAAGCCGTGCCGTAGCCAGACCGACCATCGACGGAATGCAGTTGATGGTGAAGCTCGCGCTGCCACCGGCTGGGATCTTGGTGCCATCGGCGGGGGCATTCAGGGAGAACACGCTGACCGTCGGTGACAAGGCGCTCTTGATGATTTGCAGATCCTGGTTGCCGGTGTTGTTCAGCTTGATCGTTTTGGACACCAGCTGCTTGACCTTGGCATCGCCGAAATCGAGCTTGGCGCTGTCAATCTGACCGACGGCACCATTGGCTTTCGCGGTCAGCGCGACGGTTGCGGAACCGCCAGTCGCCAGATCCGTCACAATTCGCAGCGTCGCCGCGAGCATGCCAGCGGATTTCGCTCCGACGGCGACTTGCGCGGTGGTCTTGCTGCCGGCGCGCAGAATGAACGGCGGCGTTTCCAGCGTCGAGACCGCAAACGAATCGGCACCCATGCCAGCGACAATGGCAACCTCTTTGACCAATAGATCGCCGTCACCCGCATTCGATAGCTCGACGGGCTTGGTCGCTGTCGATGCGCCAATGTTTACCGTGCCAAAGTCGAGCGACGACACATCCACTTTGAACTGCGGCTGGGTCGCCGTTCCCGCCAGCGCGATCGTCTTGTCCGACGCGGGCGATCCCGGCGGTTCGTTGCTGGTCAGTGTCAGCGTTCCGGTCCGCGTGCCAGCCTTCGTCGGTGAAAACACGATCTGGAACGTCTTGGTTTCTTTGGCGGGAACCACAAGCGGGCTCGCTGCCGACGGGGCGTTTGGCACCGAAAAATCGGAGCTGTCGGTGCTGATCGACGGAACGCTCAGGTCCGAATAGCCCTCATTGGTGAGGTTTATGGTGATCGGCGCGCCTTTGCTACCCATCGGCACGTCGGGCATCAGCACCGAGGAATACGGCACCTTGGCTTTCGGCGGACCCGCGAGCGCGCGCACCGGAATTGCCAGTGGACTGCTTGCATCCGTCGAAAGAATCGTGATGTCCGTCGGAAATTCGCCCGTATCCATTCCCGGCGTGAACTGGACATCAAAGCTGTAGGTCGCGCCCGCGAACATCGTGATGCTCGAGTCAGGCCGCGCCGGGGTCAGCACATAGTGCTTGCTGTCGCCAATCGTCGGTTTTTGCAGATCGATGGGCATCGTCCCGGCATTTTTCAGCCGAATCGTCACCACACTGCTGCTCATTCCCGTCGGCATGCCGCCAAAATCGATCGGCGACTGCGACACCCACAGGTTGCCTTTGCTGGTGCCTTCCAGCGCCGTTTCGATTCGCGGCAAGCCGTTCATCGCCAGATACAGCGTCGCGCGGTGGACGCCTTGGACCTGCGGCTTGAATGCGACGCCGACGTTTATCGACGCACCGATTGCCAGCGTGATGGGCGATCCGGTCGTCGGTACATAGTCGCTGCGATAAATGAACTGGGCTTTGCCGCTGCCGTCGATGCCGATGCCGGTGATGTCGATCGGCGCGTCGGATATGTTGCGGAACGTGATCGTCGTCCATGCGCTTGCGCCACCGAGGCCGACGCTGGGGAAGGTCGGTTTGCGCGGGCTTTGCAGCATCGGCGCCGACAGATAGAGAATCGCATTGGTGATAAGTTCGCCGCCGCTGCCGCCCCACGAACCGCTGATCGCGCCTTCGTCACCGGGTAGCATGTTCAGGTCGACGCGGCGCTTGCCTCGAATGGCGAGCGGCGTGCCATCGGCCCAGTAGGCCACAGCGGTGGCTCCGGCGCGAAGCGCTGTGCCGGTGACGCGCTGACAGTTGGTGCCGCAGCTAAATTCAGTCACACCTTCGACGAGCGGATCGTTGCTTAGAACGCTGCCTCGCTTGGTTGGTGTCGTCGCTGCGGTCGCGCTCTGTGACGTCAGGGCATAGTTTGTCAAAAACTTGCCACCAATCGCCGGTGCGCCAAAAAGTCCCGTCTGCCAGGTGTTGGGCTGGAACACCAGCACCGCCGCACCCGGCACCATTGCCATGTAGTCCCCGAGCGCGTTGCCGACGCCATCGGCGCTCGAAAGTCCGTAGTCGCTCGATAGCACGACGACGAGCTTGTAGTCCTGAAGCTGCGCAAGCGTCGGATCACGAAACGCCGCGTCGATTTGGTCGACGGCAGTGTAAAGGCCGGTGGCAACGATTTTCTGCTTCACATACTGCCACCAGGCACTTTCCGCCGAGCGGGTAGCGGTCACGATCGCCGCTTTCTGGGCGCTCGCCGAATTTACGAATGCCAGCGTCGCCCACAGCGCGAGCAGCAGGCTGCACAGACGCGAGAGTCGAGATCGAGACATCAGAGGGACTCCTTCGTTCGGATTCGCGGTCAAACATCGGTAGGGAAGTCGGGGGAGACCTCCGCCCACGTAGGGGTTTAGCACAGCTTGTAGGCGTGTCGCCGCTAGAACGTAAAGCGCGCTGTTAAACCGCCCTGAACCACGAACCCAGCGACGGAAAAATCGCCAACAGCCGATCGCGGATCGGCCTTTTGGGTAAGCCGGCTCGGCAGGTAGGTCAGCCCGACATACGCATCGAGGTTGAGCGGGCGCGGCAGCACTTTGGTAAGCCCCACAAGCTCCGCGCCGAGACCGAGGCTGAAGATGTGTTTGTCGGCGTCGCCCAGGCTTTCTTCACCCACCTGATCGGGCACCGGCGACGCTTCGTATCGATAGCCAGCCCGCGCATCCATCGACAGCGGACCCATGCCGTCGAGCGCTCGCCATTCGAGACCGACCGCTGGAATCAGCAAATCGTGGAATCCGACGGACGGATAGGCTTTCGACTTGGGCAGCTTCACCAGGTCGGTGAGCTGTCCGATGTCGAGATCGAGCGCAAATTCCGCTGCTGGCACTGGCTGCTCGCTAAAGCGTGCAAACGTCAAATCGAAGCTGACTTGCAGACGGGAAAACCGCGCTGCTGCCGCCCCGACGAGCTGCCACGGCTGAAACAAATCGACCGATCGCGCCAGCTCTTTCAGTGTGCCTTTGTCGACGACGGGACGCTGACCCGGATCGGCGACCTGCGCTTCGATTTGGAAGCCTTGCTCGAGGTCGAGCGCAAAGCGGTGCCGATAGGTCAGCCCCAGCGTCAGGTGCTTTGAGACTTCCCACAGCAGCCCCGCCTGCGGATAGCGAATCGCGAACAGGTCTTGTGCCACTGACGATGTCAGCTCGCTGCGTTCGGGGTCAGAAATCCCGACGCGACCGCGCAGAAACACAGTTCCCGACGATCGCGACATAAACGACAGACCACCCCCGACGTACAGACCGCGGTAGATGTGGATCGCCAGATTGGCCGCCATATACAGTCGCTGCGTCCGGTTGTCGTACATGTGCAGCCGAGGCTGGTCAAAGCTGAGCACCCGGATTCTCGTCACATGTTGATCTGGCAAAAACAGACCGACGCCAAACGCAAAGCGCACGCCGGCAAGTGATCCTGGCAAAAGCACGCCCGCCGTCAGCCCGCGGGTATCGAGGAGCGGCTGTCTTTGCCCCGACACATTGACGAGCGGACGCGCGATTTGGTAGCCCAGGTCGATCCGCAGTCGCGACGATCGCGCAAGTCCGGCGGGGTTGTAATAGTTCGCTGCACTGTCATCAGCGACGGCACCATACGCGGACCCGAGTGCGGCAGCGCGTGCGCCATAACCAAAAGCGTCCAGCGGGTTTGCCGTCGCTGCGCGCGCGACCAGCAAGACGGCCAATGGTGCGGTGGCAAAAAGTCGCTTCATAGCCGCACCCCAAGGGTGGCACCCGTCACAAACAGCTGTCCCGAAAGTCGATTGCCGGGCTGTAGCAGGTGCGCTTGTCCAAACAGATCGACGTCGAGCGGTACTTTGCCCGTAAGACTCAGTCCCAAACCGATGCACAGGACGTGGCGACTTGCATCGAGCAGGCTCTTGCCATCATCGTCGGGCGGCTGGGCTGGCGTCGGCGTCCATTCGAAGAAATAGCCACCGCGGAGTGTCAGGCGAATGAATGGCGGCGTCGGCGCTTGGAATTCGACGGCAACGCGCGGCACGATGGTGTCGTGGAAGCCGGGCTTGGGCAGTGGCGGAGAGTCTGCCGTCGCTGGCTCAATCGGATAGCGATAGTCGCTCCACTTTTTCCAGGCAAGTTGACCGATGATTTGCAGGTTCTGCGTCAGGCGAACGGTCGTCTCCGCCGCTAGCTGGAGCGGATCATACTGGGCAATTCCGGCAAACGAGATGAGCGGTAGCCCAAGCGGAATTGCGTCGCCCAGCTCGGTGTGCAGCCGCAACAGATACGACGAGCGTGAGGCACCGCGAAACGTCAGCCCAAGCTGAAACCGTTCACTCGAAGGCGCCCAGCGTGCACCCACGATCGGGGCGTAGTCGACGGTGAGCTGCTCTTCGGAAATCGTCGTAATCCGGCCTGTTCCGTCGGGACGGATGATGATGTCGCCGACCAGTGCGGCCAGCGCCAGCACGCCACCGCCTATGCGCAGACCCCACGGCAGTCGCAGACCGATTCCGACCAGCACCGATACGACTTCGGTGCGGGCGTCGAAAAGGGCGGCCCGTGGGACTTCGGGGTAGGGCACATTGACGCGGTTGACGACGCCGGACGGCAGATACAAACCAAGCCCGATGCCGACGCGGTCCTGCAACATGCCGCCAAGGGGGAGCGGGACGCTGGCGCCGATTTGCAGACCGGACGGATTGCTCAGTTCATGCGTCGCATCGTCGATGCGCAGTCGATAGCCGCCGTAGACGAACCCGATCGACAGCTTGGTTTGGGTCTGCCCAAGTCCCGCCGGATTTTGATAGGTGGCTTCCCAGTCGTTGGCGACGGAAACCCCGGTTCCAGCCAGCGCGCTGCTGCGTGGGCCCAAAGACAGCATATCGGGCAGCGAGGCCTGTGACACCCGGGCCGAAAGTGTCAGCCAAAAAAGGGTCGCGACGCGCCAGGTTCCCGTCATGAGGCACTCGGTGGACTGCTGGTATCGAGCAAAATGGTGACGGGGCCGTCGTTGCAGATGTCGACGTCCATCATCGCGCCGAAGCGCCCCGTTTCGACGGGAAACCCAGCGGCGCGGCAGCTTGCGATGAAGTGTTCGTAAAGCGGAATCGCAGCATCGGGAGCCATTGCGCCGAGAAACGACGGGCGCCGGCCTTTGCTGGTGTCGGCAAACAGCGTGAACTGACTGACGACGAGTAGCGACCCTGACACATCGCGCAGCGAGCGGTTGATGTTGCCGGGTTTGCGGCCTTCGGGGACGCTGCCTGGTGGATCGGGAAACAGGCGCATTCCGGTGATGCGGTCGACGAGATAGTCGACTTCTTTTTTGCCATCACCGTGCCCGATGCCGAGCAGCACGCACAGCCCGACGCCAATTTTGCCGAGCACTTCACCTGTTTCTTGGTCGCGCACCTCGGCGCGGCTCACTCGCTGAACAACGGCCCGCATCGGCTGGCCGTAACACGGGGCGAAGCTTCCGCGCAAGGTGACCTTTTTTGTAGCCGCGGCTGTGGCTACGATGTGTCTTATGCAGAGGAGCAATCGATTTTCCCAGCTGACGGCGACGATCGCCTTTGTCGCGACGTTGGGAACATGGCTCCCTGCTGCCGACGCGGATCTGTGGAGCTACGAGCACGACGGGGTTGTCTATTTCAGCAACATTCCTCCGTCGGGAAAAGATGGGCACAGGTGGTCGGTGGTTTCGCGCAGTGGGCCGGGAAAAGCGCAGACCGTGTCGGGCGTAAGCGGCTGTGACAAGTCGCGCGCCGACGTGGTTCCGTCACAGGACACAAGCCTCGATCGTTTTCACCGCTACGACCGCCACATTGCGGAAGCGTCGACGGTGTATGGGCTGCCGGAAGCGCTGATTCGCGCCGTGATCAAGGTCGAGTCCGACTACGATCCGCGGGTGATAAGCTGCGCCGGGGCCAAAGGGCTTATGCAGCTTATGCCCGATGTGGCGACGGAACAGAAAGTCAGCGATGTATTCGAGCCGCGCAAAAACATACTCGGTGGATCGCGGCTGCTGCGGCTGTTGGCCAATCGCTTTCGCGGCGACTTGGTGCTGACCATAGCGGGCTATCACGCCGGGGCGGGGGCGGTGCAAAAGTACGACGGGGTGCCGCCCTACGAAACGACGCAGCAGTACGTGCGGATGGTGCTGACGGAATATCAGCGGGAACGGGCGCGAATCGGGGGCAAAAAGTGAGCGGCTTTCTGCGCCGCTTTTCTTCTGCATATCGAACCGCCGTCGCTCACGAAGCGGCGGGTGAGTACATCGAAGCGGCAAAAGCCTACGCACTGTGCGATGAGCGACACAAAGTCGCCGAGATGCACATTCTGGAAGCAGGGCGTCGCGCGGTGCCAGGAAGTGCCGCTGCGGAGCTGTTGGTCGCCGTTCACCTGCTGATCGACGATGGGGACGCGCCAAAATCGCTGCTCAAGCGGCTTGGCGATGCGCTTTTGCGCGTGGTGCGCAGTCGAGATTTGGTCGACAGCGACCGCGAACTTTTGGTCTATGCCGCGCGGGTGCTTCGCCAAGCCGACGAGCCGAGCCTGGCGGCGGAAGCGCTGGAGCGCGCCGGCGACATCGAGCAAGCCGTGGTGCTTTGGCAGCAAGCAGGTGAGGTCGAGCGCGTCGAGAAGCTGCTTTTGGAGCAAGCGCAAAAACGCCAGCAGGCGCAGCGGGAACACGAACTGTTTGCGAGTTACGAAACGGCGCTGCGGCTCGGGCAACGCGACAAGGCACAGCAGAGCCTGCGCGCGCTCGTCGATGTGGCCCGTGAGAGGCGTGAACCGCAGCGGCTTCTCGATGAGCTGTCACGGCGGATTCCGCAAACCGGCGCAATAGAGCTTCAGCTCACGAGTCGCATGGACGAAGGATCGTTCATGACGGAGCGGCTGCTGTGTGCGCAGGTGCCGCTGCGGATTGGTCGAGGGGAAGACTGTCGGCTCGCGCTGCTAGATCCTGGGGTATCGCGACTGCACACGCAGATAAGCCACAGCGCAGAGCTTGGCTTTGTGCTCGCCGACCTGGGCAGCAAAAACGGCACGTTTCTTGACGGAATTCGGGTGTCGGAAGGCGCGACACTGCCGCTGCGGCAGCAGGGGGAGCTGGGCATCGGTCAGCATGTACAGTTGCAATTTACTGTCATTGGCGGCGTGCTGTCTTTGCTCGTAAAAAGTGGTCTGCGTCGAGGTCTCGCCCTGCGCTGTGCACCTGGCTGCCTGGAACTTGCAAAAGGATTGCAGCTTCAGTTTGTATCCGGACGGCCCGTTTTGACCGCGGAAGAGGGGGACCTGCGGCTGTCGGGTCAGCGGGTTCCATCGCGGGTAGAGCTGATTCATGGCGACGTGATCGAGCGTGGTCCGCTGCGTATCGAGGTGCTGTGACGATGGGCGTGCTTGAGCGGATTCGGTCGCTGTTTTTGCGCCCGCGCGCCGCTGCTGGGCCGGTGCTGCCGTCGCCAAATGCCGCTGATGATCCGCTGCTGCTGGTCCTGCGCTACAGCCAAGACCTGGGTTATTTGACCCAGCGTCCGCAGCGAGTCGAGCCGTCGGTGCTCAGGGCGCTTTCGGCGCTTGTCGATTCGGGACGGGAAGAACTGGCGATTCAGCATGGGCTTGGGCTGTGTCGGGCGATACCGACGGACCTTCAGCTTGTGCAGTTTGTCGCCGAGACGCTGTGCCGCGCCTCTCGCTATGCCGATGCGCTGTGGCCTTTGGAACAAGCGCTGCGGCTTGCGCCGGTTGACAATCAGCTTCGACTTCTTTCGCTGTTGGCGACGGCACATGAGTCGCTTGGTGATCTGGAATCGGCGCGGCGGCGTCTTGGGGATCTGCTCGTGCTCGACGTACACTATCCGGAAGCGCGACGGAAGCTTTTGGCGTTGCGTCCGTCCGCGTCCCTGCCGCATCGCACTGGCGAAACAGCGATGGCTGCGGCGGTCCAGCGAGCAGTCCTTCCGACGGTGGCGATGGTGACACAGAGCCGCTATGAGCTGCGCGCCGAGCTGGGCACTGGGCGCACCGGGACCGTCTATCGGGCGCTGGACCGAGAGCTGGGCTTCGACGTGGCGCTAAAAGTCTTTCATCCGCACTTGCGACAAAAAGACTGCGACGACGCGCTCTTGCGGGCACTCCATGAAGCCAGGCTTTTGTCGGCGGCGCGGCATCCTGGCATTGTGGCGCTTTACCACGTCGAAGGGGATGAACTGGCTGGGCCGGGGCAGCTGCCGCTGTTGGCGATGGAGCTGTGCCGGGGCGGATCGTTGCGAACGCGGCTGCGAAGCGGGCCGCTTGCGGTCGACGTGGCACTGGAAAGAAGCATCGAGCTGTTCGATACGCTTGCGGAACTGCATGCCGGCGGGGTCGCTCACGGCGATGTGAAGCCGGAAAACCTGCTGTTTCGCGGCGACGGGCGTGGCCGGTATTTGCTGGCAGATTCAGAGCGTTCGCTGGGCGACTTGGTGATTGCCGATTTTGGTCTCTCGCGACTTTTGACCGGGCCTGGCGGCGTCGGCGTGGGAACGTTTGGCTACCTGGCTTGGGAACGCTATCTTGGCGGCGCGCCATCGCCTTTGGCGGATGTGTTTTCTTGTGCGGTTGTCTTGCTGGAAATGCTCGGCTGTGGCGCACTTCCCGTCGGAAATCCACCCAAACCAACACCGGATGCCGGGGCCCAGTTTTTGGCGGCGGCGGACTTGGGCCGGCTCGGTGAGAGGGAAGCGCCCCTGCGCGCCATCGCCGCGGATCTGCTTACTTCGACGGAATCACATCGTCCGTCGGCGGCAGAGGCGGCACAGCGGCTCCGCTGCCTGGTCCGTTTGTAGCTGTACCCGTCGTCACGTTGCAGCCGGGATGCTGGGCGCGGGTCGTGGCCAGATGTTCTTCCGCTCGCTGACGGTATGCGCGTGGAACGGTGGCGTCAGCCGCTTGCAGATAGCGCAGCAGTCGAGACTCTCTCTCGCAGCCAGCGGGCACCGTCAGCGCGCGGTAATAGTCCGGCTCCGCGGGCCACAGAAAATCGCTCATTTTCAGATAACGGGCCATCGGATCTTGGCGTCGAAGCTGGGCAAACACGCGACTTGGGGCACGCTGGTGACTTCGATCGAGCGCGACGAGCAGGCCGACACAGCTTCGCGCAAGATTCCACAGCGGCGGCAGCGGCGGCACGTCGAGACAGGCTTGCCGATAGGCTCGCACGGCGTCATCGGTCAGCCCTTGGGCAAGCAGCGCATCACCCAGTCGATACAGCACGCGCTGGCTTGGCCCGTCCCCAAGCAGCAGTCGCTGATACAGCGAAACCGCCTGTGCATGGTCGCCCCGCCGCGATAGACACAGGGCCAGCCCGAGCTGGATCGTCTGCCGTTCTCGCCACGACAGCACTGGGGACGGCGGCGCGGCTCCCAACGGCGGATCGTCGAACGCTAGAAGCCGCGAAAACAGTGGCATCCCGTCGCTGCATGCCGCGGTTTCGGCGTAATACATGGCCAGCAAGGCAAGACCTTCGTGTCGATCCGGTCTCTGACGGGTGGCTTCGACCAGTTCGGCAATCGTGGATGCGACGTTTTTTCCGGGTTCGATCTGGCCGGCTTGGATCTGGCTGCGTGCTTTGGCGATGACTTGGTCGTAGGGGCCGCTCGTCGATCCGCCTGCGGGGCCGCTACAGCCCCACAGCGATAGCTGGCAGTCGCGCACCACACTTCGCGGCGTTCCTTCAGTCGCTGCGGGAGGAGTGGCGAGCGCGCTGTGGGATACCAAACAGAGTGCGGAAAGCCAGAAACCGCGGCTCATTTGGACTCGAAATGGAGAGGCAAGGCCAGCTCGTCGTTGTCATCGTTCCCGACGGCAGCGGGCGGAAAGCGGAACCGCTGGAGCGCCGACTGGACACAGCGCAGAAGATCCGCCGATGGTGGCATCGCCGATGTCTGACCTGCCGATGGCTTGTACGATCCGCGTTCGGTCAAGTTGTTGTCGAGCGGCTGCACCAGCAGCACCGCGCCGCTCGGGTCGACAATCAGCGCCACCAGCGCATCGCCAAACAGCCGGGGAGCCCGACGCAGACCTTGGGCGTAGCACTGGCGAAGATCAATCAGCCGCTCCTGCACGGCCCGCCGCACTTCGTCTTCGCTGCGGTGTTTTTCGCCGCCACCGCTGCTGTCTTCCGGGGCAAAGTGTGGCGACCCGACCAGGACGTTGGCGCGCAGAAGCTCTTGCGCCGATAGGCCAGGCAGTTTTTGCAGCTCCTCAATGTGTTCACGGGCCCGTGTCGCATAACGGCTCTTGGGCAGCTCCGAAACGAACTGACGGAATGCTCGCAGCGCTTCGTCGCGATTGCCCAGCGCTTCCGCGATAAGCCCGTCGTAATAGTGGCGATCTCCGTCGGGAACAAAGAACACTTCATCGCCCTGGTAGATCCGCAGCCCCGGATCGGCGGCCAGCGATCGACTGAGCGCCTCGCGGCTTTTTTGCACCTGGCTGTCGCGGTCATACGCAATCGCAAGTCCCATCGCATGCAGCGCGCCCTGATCCCCGGTGTCGATTTGTTCCGCTTGATGGTAGCGACGAATCGCCTGTTCCAGCTTGCCCATCGCCATCAGTGCTTCGGCGGAATTCGACAGCAGCGTCGCTTGCTGATGACGGCTTGGGAACAGCAGCGAATCGGGTTCACCGGGCAAAAGCCGCAGCGCGCGATCGTATTCCGTCACCGCTTCGGTAAACCGGCCCATGTGGGACAGCACGATGCCAAGCTGCGTTGCGATCTCGAAATCCCAACTTCCCGCGTCGTCGTCTTGACGGGCGCGCTGCAGTTCCTTGACCGCTTGCACAAGCGCCGTCGGGCCAAGCTCTGGTCGCGACAGCCACTCGCCAAGCCACACCCGCGCTTCGAC
>DAORGN010000155.1:0-11952 GCA_035340095.1 Pseudomonadota bacterium
CCCGGCCAGTCGGTCACTTTCTCGTCGAGGAGTCCACCGCCGATGGTCAGCATCAGTCGGGAAGTTTACGCCACAACTTTGCCGCCCTGTCAACGCCATCCCCCAAGTCGCCAGACCCGAAGGCAGCAAAACCCACGCAGATCGCCACGCTGGCTGCTGCGTTTGGGCCGGACATCGCCCACGCTTGGAGGTCCGCTGTGAAGTTCCGATCCTTCGCCCTGTCCGCCCTGCTTGTCGCTTTTGCGTCCCCCGTCGCCCACGCCGGAGACGCCCCCACCGCCGAGCAAAAAGTCTGGGAAGACAAGCTCCGGCGGATGGCCCCGCCCGCACCCGCTGCGGCCCCGATGGGCGGCGGCGCACTGGCCAGCCAGTCCCCCAAGGCGTCATCCGCTAGCTTCGAGTTTTCCGATGCCACCGTCGAAGGTTCGCTTGGCACCACCGAGATGCGCAAAGCCAACCGCGTCGCTGCCGAAATCCTCCAGCGCCGCATGGAAGAAACCCGGCCAAACGACTTCAAGCTGATTCGCGAGGCAGCGGGTGCCGACGTGGTGGTGCTTTCCGGCGTCTACGATCGAGTGCAGGACGTGCTGCGGGCGGTGCAGATCAAACACGTTGTCGTGCCACCTCACCTGCTTGATCAGATGGAGCTTTTGTCGACGCAAACGGTGATGCTCAACTGCCCCGGCAACGTCACCGACGTAGGGGTCAAAAAACTGCGGGACTTCGTCGCCCGCGGCGGCTATTTGGTTTCAACCGATTGGGCGTTACGCACGGTCGAAAAAGCCTTTCCCGGCACCATTTCCCACAACGGAAAGACCACGCCAAATGATGTGGTTTCCGTGCAAGTTCACGACGACAAAGAGCCGCTTTTGCGCCACGTCAAAGTGATGCGCGAACATCCCCGCTGGTGGCTCGAAGGATCGTCGTATCCCATCCACATCAAAGACCCCAAACAGGTGCGGGTTCTGATGTCGTCTCAAGAAATGCAGGCCAAGTACGGCGACGGCGCAGTCGTGGTTTCGTTTCATCACCAGCAAGGCAAAGTGCTGCACATGACCAGCCATTTTTTCCTGCAGCAATCGAAGCTGGTCGAAGGCAGTGAAAAACAAAAAGGCTCAAGCTTTGCCAAAGGCGCAGGTCTTTCCGACGCGCAGATTGGCGATCTGACGAAAAAAGGCATCGCCGTCGACGATGTCAAAGCGGGCGAGCTGAATGCGGCGTACTCGATGCAGCAGGTATCGACCAACCTGATTGCGGAAAAGCAGGCGCAGAACCAAGAAATGCTCCGCAAGCGCTACAGCCTGCGGGTACGCCCAGATGATCTCGCGCTCAGCAGCGACGGAACGGCAGCACCGACGGCACAAAGTCCGCGGCTCAAAAAAGACTTCCGCGTCGAAGTGCTGGAGCGCAAAGGCAAGCAAGCCAAGGTTCGCGACCTGTTTGGGCATGAAGGCTGGGTGCAATCCGACGCGCTGTACTGATCCTCCTCCAGACGGCGGACCGATACCTTCACAGGGTTACACGCTCGCCGGAAACAATGACGATTTGCGCGTCATCGGTCGTCAGCTTTGGGGCGGGTGGCGATAAAATGGAACCTTCTGGATTGAGCGATTCGCTTGTCCGCCGTCCGCCAGCGTATGCGTGAGAAGTTGAGACCAAATCCGCTCCTTCGTACAAGCTGACGAAGAAGCAGGAGGGCCCAGATGAGCCAGACGAGACGCGAAGTGCTGCAAGGTCTACTCGGATTAAGCTCGGTGGGCTTATCGGCAGCAGCCACGGGATTGCCGGTGAGCCTGCTGCTTTCGCCCCACACCGCCGTCGCAGCAAATCCAGCCCAGTCTTCGCGAAGTCGTTTTTTGGTGCTCAGTCTGTCGACGTGCGGCGATCCGCTCAACGCCAACGTCCCCGGCTGTTTCGCCGCGCCCGACATCGTTCATCCCGTCGATCCACGCTTTTCTGCCGCGCCGATTTCGATCGCGGGTCAGCGCCACCAAGCCGCGCAGGTCTGGAAACAGCTGCCGCAAAAGCTGCTCGACCGGACGGTGTTTTTCCATCACGCGACGAACAAAAACAGCCATCCCAGCCTGCCTGAGCTCTTGCAAGTCGGGCCGCAAGCCGAGAGCGCGCCGGTGCTGTTTGCGCAGGCGCTCGCACGGCCACTCGATACGGTGCAAAGTCAGCCGCTTGTGCTCGGTGCCGACGAAGTACTGACGCAAGCCGACAAGCGATTGCCGGGAATTCGACCGACAGAGCTGCGCGATGCACTGCTCGGACCGGGATCGCCGCTGCCCCAGCTTGCGAAGCTCCGCGATGCCACGTTGGCCCGGCTGTCACATCTGAAAAACAAGACCGGCAGCCCGGCGCTCGCACAAGCGCTGCACACCCAAGCGATGACGGCGAAGCAGGCCCAGATCCTCGGTGAGCAGCTTGCAGCCGATCTGGCGGCGCTGAAGACCGACGGGGCGGAAGCCCAGGTTGTTGCCGCTGCGATTGCCATCCGGCTCGGCATTTCGCCGGTCATCGCGATCCACGTTCCCTTTGGCGGAGACAACCACTTCGACAGCGGACTGCGCCAAGAAGCCGAGCAAATCCACAGCGGCATCGGACACGTCGCCAAGCTGTGGAACAAGCTGGCCGCTTACGGCGTCGCTGAGCGAAGCTGTTTTGCCCATCTTTCGGTGTTTGGCCGCACGCTCAAGCGCGAAGGACTCTTGGGACGCGATCACTGGCCGCTGCACAACACGGCGATCGTTCAGGGTCCATCGTTCCGCGGCGGTGTCATAGGTGGTGTCGTCGCCCAAGACGGTGACTATGCCGCCCAGGCCATCGACTCGCGCACAGGTCAGCAAAGCCCCGGCGGCGACATTTTGCCAAGCGACAGCGGTCAAGCGTTGCTGCGCACGATCGGCCAAGGCATCGGCATCGACACTGCCACGCTCGACGCGCAGCTGCCGCAGGCCAAGTCAATCCGCGCCCACTTGGTCTAACCGCAGCGTTTCTTACAGCGCCAAATCGTAGACTTCGGCTTCGGTGCCGCCGCGCGAAAAGCCTTTGTGCTTGCGCAAAAACACCAAACGTCCCGACGGTGAAACCACCCAACCGAACGGCCTTTTGCCCGCCAAAAGCGTCAGCTTACGCTGCGCTGGCCCCGGCTTGTCCCCTGACAAATCGACGGTGCAAAAGTCGATTTCATCGGGATCGGTGCGCTTGGCCGCGACCGCTTCTTCATTGACCGGATCGACCATCAGCGACAAAAGCAGCGTCGTCGGACGCAAACTGGCATAACGCACCGTCGGAGAATCGTAGATGCCCGCCGGACGCGGCAGTGGAAGTTGACCGCGTGACTCGACGGGACCTTCAGGCAGACCGCGCGCCAGTGCGGCCACGATTTCGATCTGATTTGTGCCATCTTCGGCAATGATCGCCACCGACGAGGAATGCGAAGCCCGAACCCGCTTCAAATCCATCAGGGCCGGCGGGTCGGTGATCGGTCGCGTCGCCCGGACTTTGCCGCTCATCACGTCGAGAAACGCCAAATGGTCAGGCTGCCGAAGATCCTTTTTTTTGTCGAAAGCGCCGGCCTGCTTGACCGCCCACGTTGCATAGCCATCGAGGAAATACAGCGGCAGCGCCAGCCCCGCCGCCGTCGAAATCCGTCCCTCTTCATCGAGCTTGTAGGTCTTTTGGCCGATCGGTTTGCCGGTCGCGACCGAAAAAGCCGAAAACTTGAACTCGCTGCTGAGCAAGCTGCGCGGATTGTCCGGCGTCTGTGGCCCCGGTTTTTGCACCGCCAAGATCGCCTTCTGTCCATCGATCATCGTCAGGGTGATGTCCGTCGCTGGGCCAATCCCGCCTGGCACCGGAACTTCGGCGCGGGTCTTCAGGCTGTAAATGCTCGCGGTGTAAAGCCCCGATGTCTCGAGATCGCGCATCACCACCAGCACGCGATCTTCCGACAAAAGATGCAGCCGGCTGGTATTGAGCGGCAGCCCCGACAAAAGCTCTTTCATACCCGTCGGCCCCGCAAGCAGCTCGCGCGCCAGCCACTCCTCCATAAAGGGTGCCGCAGGTGGCGGTGGAACGGCAGGCGGCGCTGGCGGCGGCGTCGGCTTGCCTTTGACGCCCTTGGCTGGTTGCGCTGGCGGCGGCGGAACGACGGGCGGCGGCATCGCATCCACTGCGGCCTGCGGATTGAGCCCACTTCCCGGCGGCAGCGCGACCGCTCGCAGCGTCGCAAACTTGGTCCCGTCGGTGTTGACATACAGAAATACCCGCCCGCCGTCGGAAATCGCCATCGCGTCGTCGATGTAGCCCTTGTCGGGCTTGACCGAGAGCAGCGGCTTTGGCACAGAAGTCTGCGCAGAAGCGACGTTTGCAAACGACAGTCCGATCGTCAGCGACAACGCCAAGCGACGCGAACCCACCGTACCTAGCAGCGTGCATCGTTTCATCATGATTTAGCCGTATGGCATGGACTGTCGGCTGTCAACCTGAACAGTGTTGAACGGCGTCGGCGTGCTGTGTTAACCCAAGGCCGAAATGGCCAAAAAGCACTCTTCTGCTCAAAAACAACACGCGATCGAGGGCTCTGACTCGGCGCACCACGACGAACCGCAGCTTGCTCCCGGCGAGCACTCGCAAGATGGCCTGTCTCTGCTTATGCAGCGACTGCGCGCCGGTCGGGTGGTGCTATGTACCGGCAGCATTTTTGCCCGTTCGACCGAAACGTCGTCGTTCCGCAGCTTGCTTGCCAAGCTCCTTTCGCAGAGCGGTAGCAGCCTGGGCAATGAAGAAGCGGCGCAGGCCCGAGCACTGCTTGATAGCCAGCCACTGCTCGTCGCCAGCTTGCTGCGCAAACAGCTCGGGGACAAGCTGCCGCAGGCGATCGCCGACGTGCTGCCCAAAGAGGCCAATACCGAACTATTTGGCCTGGCGGCGCGGCTGCCATTTCGCGGCATCATCACGACGGCGCTCGACAGCGGACTGCTTGATGCGGTGCAAAACGCGCCGGCCCCCGGTGGAGCGCCGCAGATCGGTACGTCGGAGCAGACGATCGAACTTTTGGCCAGTCGCGGTCGCTTCATGCTGCGTCTGTGCGGTGATGCCCAGAGCGGCCAGGGCCTGATCTTCGGCGAGGCCGATGTCCAAAAAATCTTCTCCAGTGAGGCGCTGCGCCAGTCGCTGCGAGACTTGGCGCTCAAGCGATCGCTGCTGCTAACTGGTTTCGATGTTCACGATCCCGATCTGGCGATGACGGCGCGGCTTTTGTCGCTGGCGCAGACGACGGGAGAAGGCCCGCAACACTTTGCCCTGCTGCCCGGTCTGCCGGCGGGTCTGCGCGAAGAACTGTCGCGCGCCTACGGACTGATTGTGCTCGATGGCAGCGACGAAGAAGCGCTGTTCCGCACGCTCCAGCAATCGGTCGGTGAAATCGGCAGTGAAATTCTGCCCGACGACGATGACTTGGAAGGCTGGCTGCGCATCCTGCAGCAAGAACCCGATCACCAAGATGCGCGGGCCAAGCTGTCGGCACTCGAAGACAAGCTGCGTTCGCAAGGCGATCACGATCGGCTGATCGAGCTTTTGCTCGGTCGCATGGACGTCGAGCCGCAGTCGAGCGGTCGTGCGTCGTGCCTTATCCAAGTGGCGCAGCTGTTTGAAACCGCCAAAGGTCAGCTGGCCGAAGCGTTCCAAGCCGCGCTGGCCGCTTACAAAGAAGACCCGAAGACGGTGAGCCTCGATGAAGTGGAGCGGCTCGCCGGTCAGGCCGGACAGTGGGTCGAGCTGCTGACTGAAATGCGCGATCTGGTGCCGCGACAGCCGCGGGGGGAACAGGCCGTCCTGTGGCTGCGGATTGCCCGTCTGTACGGCGAAAAGCTCAACCACCACGAATACGCGCTGGCGTCGCTTGGGGAAGCCCAAAAACTTGGTATTCCCGACGGAGAAAAGAAAGCACTGCTGCTGTTGCGAACCGATCTGTCAAGGCGGGCGCAGCGCTGGAAAGACCTGGCCGATGCGCTCGGTCAGCTGGCGGAACTTTGCGAAGAAAAAGACAAGTGCGTCGACTGCTACATGGAACAAGGAGAGCTGCTGGAGACCCGGCTTTCCGATGGTGCAGCCGCGATTGATGCGTACAAAAAAGCCCGCCAGGCCGATCCGAACAGCCGCGATGCATTGGTGGCGCTTGAGCATACGCTGCGACGGGCTGCCCGCTGGGACGAGCTGATTGTGCTGCTCGACGAAAAAGCCGGTCTTGCCGCGGCACAAAGCGATGCCCCAGGCGAGCTGAAAGCCCGACGCGAAGCGGCACAGATTCAGGCCGAACATGGCACCGATCGCAAAGCAAGCATTCGTCGCTGGGAAGATGTCCACAAGCTGGCCCCGGAAGACATCGACGTGCTGCGGGCGCTCGAGCGCTTGTACGCAAACGAAGGCAGCGTTTCGGAAGCGTATTTGAAAGTGCTGTCGGATTTGGCGCAGCTTGTGCCAAGCGACAAAGAACGACTGACGCTGTACCGTCGGCTCGCTGCTGAGTATGAGGAAATGCCCGGTCAGCTCGATTTGGCGACGGCAGCGCTCGAAAAAGTGCTGGATATCGACGCCACAGCCGAAGATGCGTACCGATCGCTATGTCGGCTGTATCGGCAGCAGAAAAAGTGGCCGGAGCTGTGCGCGACGTATGAACGGCACCTGGCCCACGCGGAAAAAGGCAGAGGCGAGCTGCTCACGGCGCTTTCGCGGGTGTACGAAGTCGACATTCCGGCGGGCGACGAGCAGCGCAGACGCGAAGAAGCGCCCAAGGCGATTGCGGCGTGGCAGAAGCTGCTGGATATGGAACCCGAGCACGCCGGTGCGATCGAGGCGCTGGGACGGCTTTATCAGCTTACCGAACAGCCCGCAGAGGCCGTCCGGCTGCTGGTCAAGCGGGCCCACCTGACCGACGACAAAAATCTCAAGGCGAACCTGTACAACGAAGCGGCGCGGCTGTGTCTGCGCAAGCTGGACGACAGCAGCAGCGCCGAAGAACACCTGGTCCGGGCGCTGGAAATTCTGCCGGGTCATGTTGCGTCGCAGACGGCGCTCGCGGACCTGTATAGGACCCGCGGCGATCACTTGCGGGCCGCGAAACTGCTGGCCGAAGCGTCGGAATCGAGCCAAAACCGGCTCGACAAAGGTCGTTTCGTGGTGCAGGCCGCCAAGGAACTGCTGCTCGGTGAGGATCGCCAAAAAGCCGCAGATTTGCTGCGTGAAGTCCTGGCCCAAGATCCCGAGCAAAGCGACGCCGCGCAGCTTATGTCCGAGCTGTATTGGCAAGACGGTCGCTTCGACGATGCCTTGCCGCTTTTGGAAATGCTGACGCGCAAAGAAGCCGAGCGTGGCATTCAAGTCGTGCGTCTGGTGCGGCTTTCGCAGGCGTGCCTGGGTGCGGGACTGCGCGACAAAGCACGGCGGGCGTATCGACGAGCGCTCGAACTGGATGGCAAAGACCTTGGCGCACTGCGCGGGCTGCTGCCGCTGCTTATCGAAACGGGTCAGTTTGTCGATGCCCGGCAGCTCAGCGAAACGCTTCTGGCCGAACACCGAGAGTCGCTGAGCCGACCCGAGCTGGCCGAGCTGTTTGCGACGCTTGGTCAGGCGGAAATGGCACTGGGCAATCCAGATGCGGCGCTTTCGGCGCTACAAAAAGCCCGCGAGCAAGAGCCGATGCATCGGCGAGCGCTTTCACAGCTCCGTCGCATCGACCAGCTCGCAGCGGAAGAAAAACTGGAGGTGCGGCAGTCGCTGCTCCGATCCCTGCTGAGCCAATCGGGAGAACCGGGAACCACCGACGAGCGAATTGCGGTACTGACCGAAATCGGCGATCTGCATGCTGGCCCGCTCGCCAATCCGGCAGATGCGCTGTCGTCGTACCGCGAAGCGCTGTCGCTGTCGCCCAAGGCAGTCACGATCCAGCACAAGCTGTTGTCGCTTTACACCGAACAGCAGATGTGGCCCGAGGCTGCGGATCTTCTGCAAGAGCTGGCGGCTGCCGAAACCAATGAAAAGCGACGGGCTCGTTACAAACAGACCGCCGGCTTTATCACCCGCGATCACCTCAAAGAGCCGCGGCGGGCGCTGCGCCTGCTCTGGAGTTCGTTTGACGACGATCCATCGCTGGTCAAGAGCCTCGAGTCAGCCGAAGCGCTGGCGGCCCAAATCGGCGACCCCAAAGAGCTGCTGCGGGCGATGCAGCGACGAATCAAAGTCATGGGCTCCGATGCGCAGGATTCCCCGAAACAGCGAGCGGAAAGGCTGCGGTTGTGGACGGAAGTGGCGCGCGTCTGCATCCAGGAACTGGGCGATCTGAAGACCGGCATGGCCGCCTACGAAGTCAGTCTCCAGCTCGATCCGCAGAACATGGATCGGCACCGTCAGATGGCGGCGATCTACGCAAGCGCCGGGGACGACAAGCTCGACAAAGCGATCGCCGAGCACCACCTCGTGCTTAAGTCAAACAAGAGCGAGCTTGCGTCGTTCCGTGCGCTGCGTGATCTGTATGGTCAGACGGGACAGCGCGATCGGGCAGCACAGGTCGCTTACGCCCTGCATCTTCTGCGACAGGCCGAGCCCGAAGATGACAAGCTGGTCGACGAGCTAAAGTCCCGCCCAGTGACGCTGGCGAGGCGACCGCTGACCAAAGAGCTGTGGCGCCTGCTTGCCCACCCCGAAGAAGATGCGCGGCTTCAGTCGCTGCTCGCGGTGCTGTGGCCGGCGCTGCAAAAAAGCCATGCCCGTCCGTGGACTGAGCAGCCGTTTGCGCGTGACAGCCGGGTCGAAATTGGCTCGTCGCAGGTCTATCTGAAGGCGCTGCGCTATGCGTTCGAGATGACTGAAGCGCCGCTCCCCGAGCTTTTCCCAAGGCCGCAAGCGCGCGAGCTGGCCGAACAAGCGTTCCTGATCTCGATCGCGAGTGAAGGCAAGGGAACCGCGACGGTCTGCGCCGAGCTGGGACCGCCGCTGCTTGACCCGAGCCGTCCCGAGCGCGAAACGCTGTACGAAGTCGGTCGAATGGCGGCGCTGCTGCGTCCAGAAAGGGCGCTGCGCACAGTGCTCACCGACGAGCTGGAGCTTGCGCAAATCCTCGAAGCGGCGCTGGTCCTGACCCATCAGGAACTGAGCCAGACCACGCCCCCAGCGTCGGCACAAGTGCTGGAACTGGCCCGCTCGCTGCGCGGTGCCCTGACGGCGCAGCAGCTCGATCAGCTGAGCCGCATCGGGCGCAGCCTGCTCGACAGCAGCGTCAAGCCACAACAGCTGGCCAGCACCTGGATTTCCGCGTCGGAACTTACGACGGTGCGCGTCGGTCTTCTGCTGTCGGGTGACTTGGAAACGGCGGCGCTTCTGCTCGCGACTGATCCGCCGGGTCTGACCCTTCTGTCACCGAAACAGCGGCTGCTGGAGCTGCTCTACTTTGCGGTCAGTGAAGAACTGGCCTCGGTTCGTCAGTTCCTCGGTCTGTAGCCGCCACACCTGCCCTCGCCCCCGCCGCTTGCCATCCCCGCTCGGCTAACAAAGCGGCTATACTTCATAAACATGGACTCGGATGAGCAGAACCGCTCAGCGCGGCCAGGGCGACCGCAGCTACGTTTGGTTCCCCCCGAGCCCGCCGAATCCACCGGCGAGGTTTCAGGCATCGCGCCCAGCAAAAGCGCTTCCGCAGCGCAGATTCGCGCGCTCCCGGTTGGTCCCGGCACGCCGTCGCTGCGTGAGTCATACGTGTTTGGCGCCAAGATGCTTTTGGATCAGCCCGCCGCCTGCCGACACGGCTACCGCCTGTTTTGGGTGCATGGGCGCGACCTCGGCTGGATCGATCTGGAAGCGTCTTCGTCGGTGTTCGCGGTGATGGGCTGGCACGAAAACTGTGATCTTGTGCTGCCCAAGCTGCCAAACATTACTAACCGCCACCTGCTCGCCAGCTGCGCGCTTTTGGCCGACAAGACACCGGCGCTGCGGCTGCTCGATCTGCACACCAACCAGCCGTTTACCATCGAAGGACAGCCGCGCCAGTCGATCGGGGTAAGTGGCCCGCTGTTGATTGGACTTGGCGACTGCGCGATAGGCTGTGTGCCGCTGCCGGAATTTCTTCAGCAGCGCGGTCGACTCGCCGACGGGGTGGAACTGCCAAGCTACGACATTGTTGAAGCCGAGCAGCCGCCACAGCATTCCCTGCGGATGCAGCGCCGCACCCACATTACGCTTTTGCCCCGCTCGCAGCGCGTCGAGGATCTTCAGTCGGGTCCGAAAGTCGCGACCGCACCGGCTGGCCGAGCCCGCGTCACGCTGCGCCGGCAGACCAAGGCTGTTTCCGTCGAGCTGTCGGAAGCCGATCTGTATGCCGGCGTGATCATCGGTCGATCCGAGACGTGCATGGACCGCGGTCTGCGCCAAGTGCTGTCGGGTCAGATTTCGCGTCTGCATGTGATGCTGCTGGCCGAACGCGGTCGGGTCTACGCGATGGATCTGTGCAGCACCAACGGAACCTGGCAGCACGGCCAGCGCGTCCGCCGCGTCGAGCTTCCCGATCAAGGCACCCAGCTTTTGTTGTCGGGCAACGACTCCAAAGTCGAGCTGACCTGGCACCCACGACAGCCCAACATCCGATCGACCCGCGCCGAAGGCCCCGCTGGGGATTAGGCACCGAATCAAACCATGACGACGTATTCCTCGACTCTCGATCGCGCGCTCGCGCGGAGCGCCACAGCCCACCGCAACCAAGCCCGCAAGGGTTCGGACATCCCGTACATCATCCATCCCGTCCACGTCGCAATGATCCTTCTGCGGCACGACTTCCCCGAAGAAGTGATCGTCGCTGCGATCCTGCACGATGTGGTCGAAGACACCGGAACCACACTCGAAGAGCTGGCCGCCGAGTTCGGTCCCGAGGTCGCGCGGCTCGTCGGTGCGGTGTCAGAACAAAAAAGTGAAGGTGCGCAGCCGCTGCCGTGGCGGGTTCGCAAAGAAGCCCAGCTAGAACATCTGCGGCATGCCGATAGACACACAGCGGCGCTCAAGACCGCGGACGCGCTGCACAACCTGCGGGCAACGCTTGTCGACCTAAAGAACCAAGGCGATGCGGTGTGGACCCGTTTTCGCGGCTCTCGCACCGATCATCTTTGGTACTACACGTCGCTGTCCGAGATTTTGCGCCCGATCCTCGGGGAACACCCGCTGTCCGTCGAGCTGTCCCACGCAATCCGCGAGCTACGCGAGACCCAAAAGCTGACCTAACTACCTGCCGCGGCGGACGTGGGACGCCATGCGCTCGACCAAAAAGTGATCTTGTTCGCTCTTGAGCAGCGCCCCAATGAGCGGCGGCAAAATCTTTCCAGGGTCTCGACTGCGCAGCGCTTCCGGCGGCAGATCCTCGCAGACTAGCAGCTTGATCCAGTCGAGCAGCTCCGACGTGCTTGGCCGTTTTTTGAGCCCCGGTACTTCCCGTAGCTCGTAAAACACCGACAGCGCTTCCCGCAGCAGCGACGACTTCAGCAGCGGATAGTGCACCGACACGATTTTTGTCATCGTTTCAGCGTCGGGAAAACGGATGTAGTGAAAGAAGCAGCGGCGCAAAAAAGCGTCGGGCAGTTCTTTTTCGTTGTTCGACGTGATGATGACGATCGGACGGTTTTTGGCCGCGATGGTCTGCTTGGTCTCGTAGACGTAAAACTCCATCCGATCGAGTTCCGTCAGCAGATCGTTGGGAAACTCGATGTCGGCCTTGTCGATTTCGTCGATGAGCAGCACCGGCGCGCTGTCCGCCGCAAACGCTTCCCACAGCTTGCCGCGGACAATGTAGTGCGCAATGTCATGCACCCGCGGATCGCCAAGCTGCGAGTCACGCAGCCGAGCCACCGCGTCGTATTCGTACAGTCCGTGCTGGGCTTTGGTCGTCGACTTGATGTGCCAGCGGATGAT
>DAORGN010000156.1:0-11828 GCA_035340095.1 Pseudomonadota bacterium
ATTGACATCCCACCGACGGTAGACAAGAAAATGTGTTGACAGACCTGAAGCCGGACAATGTGATCATTGTGCCGGATTCGGAAGCGCCGGGTGGGGAACGGGCGAAAGTGCTCGACTTCGGCATCGCCAAGATCAGCGATCAGCAGGCGAGTGGCCTCACGCAGATGGGCGAGGTCATGGGCACGCCGCGCTATATGTCGCCGGAGCAGTGCAAAGGATCGGGGCAGGTCGACGCCAAGACGGACGTCTACGCGCTCGGCATCATCATGTTTATTCTGCTCACGGGGAAGCCTCCGTTCGACGCAGAAGGCACCGGCGCGCTGATGGCGATGCACATTTATCACGAGCCGCCGAAGCTGCGCGAGGTCGAGCCCAAGGTTCCGCCGAAGGTCGAAGAGCTGGTGCTGCAGATGCTGGGCAAAAAGCCTGACGAGCGCCCGTCGATGGCCGATGTGGTGGCGCGGCTCGGGCAGCTCGGTGGACAGAGCCTGGCAACGGGTGCGATGCCAGTGCTGCGACTGCAAGACATCCAGCAAGCCCAAATGCAGATGCAAATGCAGATGGGTGGGCAGATGGCCTCGGGCGGCTATCCGATGGTGCCTCACGGAATGATGGGCGGCTATCCGGGCATGCCGCAGGGAATGCCGGGTGCGCCGGGAATGCATCCAGGGTTTCAGCACGGCGGGCCTCAGCACGGCGGGCCTCAGGGCGGCCAGGTGATAAATCCGGCGCCTGCCGAGGGAACTGGGCCCAATACTTCATCGCGACCGTCACTGCTTGGGGTTGGACAGACCCACGATCCGACCAAGATGGGCGGGCCGAGATCGGGCGTCCGTCGCCTGGTCATTCCGGTGGTGATGGCGACGGTGCTGTCGGCGATCGGCATCGTGTTTGTGCTGCGCAGCGGCGCCGGCGATCAGCCGCCTCCGCGCGTCACCAAACCCGCCGCGCCGAAACCGATTGTGTGGGAAATCAAGACCGACCCGCCCGGTGTGCAGGTCATTCGGACGTCCGACGATGCGGTACTTGGACAGACGCCGTGGCGTTCCGAGCAGGCTCCGGCGGGCGGCAAAGTCGGCGTGATCTTGCGGATGTCCGGCTATCAGGACAAGTCGGTGGTGCTCGAAAAAGACCAGGACTTTAGCCAAGAGATCAAGCTCGACGCAGTGCCACCGCCACCGACAAAGCCGGCCAAGATCAAGAAGAAGAAAAAGAAGGAAGAGTCCGACGAGTTCGGACTGATGAAGTAGCGTCTAGCGTGCGTAGTCCGTCGAGCGCGTCTCGCGAATCACGCAGACGCGAACTTGGCCAGGATAGGTCGCCTCTTCTTCGATTTTGCGGGTAATGTCTCGCGACAAAAGCACCGCTTGTTCGTCGGAAATCTTGTCGTTTTCGACCAAGATGCGAAGTTCCCGCCCCGCCTGAATCGCATAGGCTTTGTCGACGCCCGGAATGGTCTGACACAGCTTTTCCAGGTTGCCCAGGCGCTGGATGTACGACTCAAGCTGCTCACGCCGGGCCCCCGGTCGGGCATTTGACAGCACATTGGCGGCATCGACCAAATAGTCGAGCGCGCTCGTCGGTGGTCTTTCGCCGTGATGAGAAGCAATCGCATCGACGACTTTCTGCGGCTCCCCGAGCTTTTTGCACAGCGCCGCGCCGACCATCGCATGCGAGCCTTCGCTGTCTTGATCGACCGCCCGCCCGATGTCGTGCAGAAGCCCCGCCCGTCGAGCCAGCTTGACGTTGATGTTAAGCTCCGCCGCCATTGCACCGGCCAGCCAGCCCACTTCGATGCTGTGCTGAAGCAGGTTCTGCGCCCCCGCCGAACGGAACTTCAACTTGCCGAGCGATCGCAGAAGCTCGGGATGCATTTTGTGCAGTCCCAGATCGAATGCCGCCTGCTCGCCGGCCTCTTTGCAAAGCTGCTCGATTTCCTCGGACGCTTTCTGCACCGACTCCTCGATCCGCGTCGGATGGATGCGCCCGTCGGCAATCAAGCGAGTCAGCGCCAGCTTGGCAATCTCGCGTCGGACCGGATTGAAGCAGGAAATGATCACCGCTTCCGGCGTGTCGTCGATGATCAGATCAATTCCCGTCGCTGCTTCGAGCGCTCGAATGTTGCGACCTTCACGACCGATGATCCGCCCCTTCATGTCGTCCGATGGCAGCGGCACGACACTTACCGTCTTTTCAGCGACGTACTCACTCGCGTAGCGCTGCACCGCCGTCGCAATGATCGTCTTGGCGCGATCTTCGGCTTGCTGACGGTACTCTTCTTCGATTCGCTTCACGTCGATCGCCGCTTGCCGCCTGGCATCTTCGCGCACATCGTCGGCCAGCTTGGCCCGCGCCTGCTCGACGGTCAACCCGGCGATCTGCTCCAGCTTTTTGGCGGCTTGTTCGGCGAAGTCTTCGGCTTTTTTGGCGGCTTGCTCCGTCGACTGCTCGCGGTTTTGCAAGTTGCGCTCGCGACGGTTCTGCTCTTCTTCACGCGATGCCAATATCTCGGCTTTCCGCGTCTGCGCCGCTTCTTGTTTGCCGAGCCGCTGCGCCTCCCGTTCGATTTCTTCTCGACGGGAACGCATCTCCGCTTCGGCGGCTTCTTGGGCCCGCAAAAGCAGCTCTTTCGATTCGACCTGCGCGTCTCGCTTGATCTGTTCCGCTTCCGTGCGGGCAGCGTCAAGCAGGTGCTGTCGCGCGTCCTCGGCGTGCTCTCCTCTCGGTGCCGGAGACAGCCTTTGCGCGAGCACAACGCCCAGGACAACCCCCAAAATACACAGGGCGATGCCTATGGCGATCGTCACGATATGTCCTCCTTAGCCGACGCTGATCCACTCGCCCGGACCAGGGTCGCCAGTTTTTGCGTCGGGGTCACGATGTAGTCCAGCGGTTCATCGCATTCCTCGACGGGGATTTCTGAAACAAGCTGAAAATCGTAGCCGATACCAACCCGCAGCGCCGACGGAGACGCTCGCAGCGCAGCATCGTAATAGCCCCCGCCTTGCCCGATCCGTCGACCACAGCGATCGAAACCAAGTCCGGGCACCAAAAACACATCGATCGGGGGACTCAGCGGCGCGTCGGCAGGTGGTTCGAGCAGATCGAACGCCGCCGGTACAAGCGCGTCGGGTGAAACGGTACGAAACGACAGACGCGGCGGTTTTTGCTGTTCCACCCGAGGGTATGAAACCAGCGCCGATAGGCAGAGCGCACGGACGAGCGGGGACGGGTCTAGTTCATGACCGCGCGCCGCATACACAGCAACGCAGCGAGCGGCCCGCAATTCCGGAATCGAAAGCGCCATCTGCGCGACGGAAGAAGCCGCATTCCGCGACGGTTCGGAGCCCACCGCAAAGCCCAGCTCTTTGCGCCGCTGCCGAAGCTCGCTACGGAGCCGCGATTTCTTGTCTGCGATGGTGCCAAAAGCAGCAAGAGCCACAACCACACCTAGCCCTTCGCGGGTGCCTCGGCAAGCCGTCGGAGATAGTCGAGCATCCGTCGCGCATGGTCGCGTAGCTGCGAACGCAGCGCTTTTAGCGCACGCCGCTCGTGCTCAAGCTCGTCTGCCAGTTGAAGGGCGGTCAGGACCATGTCCGATTGGGTTGCTACCAGTCGATTTCCGAGGAGCGCACGAACGCGCCCATTCACCATTTCTGCCAGGGACTGAACGTACGCTTCGTCGGCATCGCTGCGGACCTGATACGGCTGACCAGCGATGTGGACTTTTATCGTACGCTTCACAGCAGGACCGACAATATCGAGAGGTACGACAATGTCAAGCAGGCTGCGTCCGCTCCGATCATGGTGCAGGTCTTGGTCTGGCTTTGCGGACCGCGCGGGGGACTTGGCTGCGCTTTCCCCAAATCGGCACCCCCAGGGCCAAATAACGGAAACCGATGGGTTTATTTGTAATCTTTATTACTAATTTTTCGTTTGATACACTCCTCAGACCGCCTCTCGTCACTTAACCAGCCTTAGGAGGGCACATGCGGTCAGAGCGAGCGTTGGGAACCTTGGGTCGCTTTTTGCGGCGCTTTAGCTTCGTCGGCATCGCGGCAGGCATCGCCGTCGGCGCGCTATGGAACGGCTGTGCCGGATCGAACACCGATTACAACGGCAACATCGTCGATGGCGGCTACAACGGTGACGGTCCGCCTCCGGGCAGCGATTTGACCTGCGCGAAAACGCCCGATCCGGACGTGCCGGACTCGAACTTTGTCGACAACAACTGCGATGGCATCGACGGCGACTACACCCAGGCGATTTTCGCGTCGCCAACCGGAGATGACACCAACGCCGGCACCCGCGAAACCCCGGTGAAGACCATCGCGCAAGCCATCAAGCTGGCGCAGCAGCAGGGTCTTCCCAGCGTCTACCTCGACAAGGGACTCTACAGCGGTTCGGTGACGATGGTCGCCGGCATCAGCATTTACGGCGGTTACGATTCAGGCAACCTGTGGTCGCGCGCCGCTGCCAATGACAGCCAGATCGTCGGCGGCACGACGGCAGTCACCGGCACCAACATCAACAAAGAAACCCACCTGGAGCTGGTCTCGGTGAAGTCAGCGGACGGCACCAGCCCCGGTCAGTCGAGCTACGGCGTCTTCATCGTCAACAGCTCGGGCCCAGTCATCCTCGGACAGCTGAAGGTCAACTCCGGCATCGGCGCAAATGGCCTTTCGCCGACGACCCCTGCCGATGTCATCACCCCAGCTGCTGCCGATGCACCGGCAGGCCAAAACGGCTGCACGGGCGGCGGATGCAACGGCGGTGCCGGGAGCAGTGGCGGCGTAAACACCTGCAACGGTGCTGGTGTCTCGGGTGGCAAGGGCGGCAACGGCAACTCGGGTGGCGGTGGCAGTAACGGTTTCGGTGGTTCCGGTGCGTCCCCCGGAGCAGGCGGTAGTGGCGGATCGTCTGGCAGCTGTTTTCTGGGCCTTTACTCTGGCAACCCCGGAAGTGCAGGCTCCGATGGCGCCGCGGGCGTAGACGGCACCCTGGGCGCCCAACCGGTGGCCGTGACCCTAGCGAACTTCACGGCTGCCGGATATTCCCCGGCGAGCGGTGGCGATGGCAAGCAAGGTACTCCGGGCAGCGGTGGTGGTGGCGGTGGCGCTGGTGGCGGTGGTTCGGGGGCGCTCACTTGCACCCCTGACACCGGTGGCGGCGGCGGCGGCGGTGGCGCCGGCGGCTGCGCGGCGGCGGTTGGGTTGGGTGGCGGCGGTGGTGGCGGTTCGTTCGGGCTTTACGTCTTCAAGAGCACCGTCACGATCAACACGGCAACCATCGCCAGTGGGCAGGCAGGCAACGGTGGCAATGGCGCAAACGGTGCAGTAGGCGGTCGAGCAGGCAACGGCTCCGCGGCAGGCGGTGGCTCGGTAGACGCCGCAGGCGGCGGTCGTGGTGCCAACGGCGGCAAAGGCGGCAACTCGGGTGCGGGCGCTGGCGGCACGGGTGGCCCAAGCTACGGCATCTATGCGCAGGGCGCGATGGTTACGACCAACAGCGTTCAGGCCTCGGCGGGTGCATTCGGCAGCGCCGGCAATGGCGGCAAAGCAACCCTCAAGGGAGTGCTGTCGCAAGCGCCAGCGGGTTTCGTCGGACAAGCTGGCCCGCAAAAGTTCGACTAATCCCTCTCCGTTCGATGCTAGACAGCGGGCCGCCTGCGGGACTGCCCGCTCTCCCTCGACCGCTTCTCCTTCAAATAAACCAGTCTCACGTTGGCAACGCTTCGCCGCATTCCCAGGCGAGCGGCCACCGATGGGGACACGTCAACGACGCCGCGCCAAGTGCCGCGCTGCGCCGCGTTCCGCTTGATCACAAAGCGTCCGCCGGGCAGACTTGCGCCATACGGTCCACGGTCGAGCACGAGGCAAGTCGCCAGTCGCTGCGTGGACATATTTTGCACGACCAGCCGCGTTCCGCACGGCAGCGTCCGATGCGCACAGACCAGTTGTCCGGGCCGCAGCGCTTTTCCAGTACATGCCAGTGGCCCCCCAGCCAGCTCGTCTCCTTCGTAACCAAACACTGCCGCTTGCCCCGCTTCGGTCGCCACATCTGGGGTCGCGGACAGAGCCAGGAGCAGGATATGGCAAGCCGCCATGAGGGTCAGCATCCAGGCCTCCTTGTGTAGATTGCGCCTTCATAGCGTGGTCAGAGGGGAAAGGAAACCCTCAATCGCCTGCGGAACAGCAGCAAGATGCGCCGCGGTCACGCCACAGCAGCCACCAACCGCCGTCGCGCCTTCGTCGAACAATCTCACGAGCTGCTCGGCAAATCGCTGCGGGGATGGCTCCATCGGCTTCCGCTTGCAGTCGGGCGCCCCGCTGTGAAGCTGAGGTCGCGCCAGCACCGGCAGTCGTCGACCTTCCGACTGCGCCCACTGTGCCAGTTCTGCGACTGCACCTCGCATCCGATCGGCGTTCTGAGAGCAGTTTGCGCCAATCAGCGCAGGCGGATCATCGACCAGCTCACGCAGCATCCGAAAAAGTGGCACCCCAAGCGGTGTTTCCAGTCCCTGCTGTCCGTGCGTCACCGTCAGCGAAACCAGCAGCGGCAGCGCCGATGCCACTTCGCGCACCGCTCGGACGGCCAGTCGCAGCTCGACAGGATCGAAACAGGTTTCCAGATGGATCGCCGACACACCGCTGCGCACAAGCTCTGTGGCCACTTCACGATAGGCCGCAGCGAGCCGCTCTGCTGCGATCCCTGGCTGACCCGTCGGGCCGATCGCTGCCACCAGTGCCGGTGCCGGCTTTCCACAAGCTGCCGCTGCCGTGAGGGCCAGCGCGACCGCTCGATCGACCGTGTCACCCAGCGATGCGGGCCGCCCCGTCGCCGGATCGATCGGCAACTGGCCGCCGACCAGGAGCCGTACAAGCCCAAACGTGTTCGTTTGCAGCACGCAGGCCGACGCTTCGGCAAAACCCCGATGCACCTCGGCGACTTGTTCAGGATGCGTCCACAGCCACGACTCCGGTGACTCGTCGGAAAGCCGCAGACCACGAGCGATCAGCGCCGTGCCCATCCCACCATCCCAGAGCAGACGCCGATCAGGCGATCGGATCGCTTTTTCAAAGTCCTGCGGCTGCAAAAATGCCGGTTTGGGAGTCATCTCGTTTGCGCTCACAATTTTCTTTGACAGCGACGGGAAATGGTTCTGCTCGCCTAGACCGAATCAGCGGAATATGCGTTGATTGAAGTCATGAAGCGAAGTTTGGCGATCGACAATCACGTAGCGTTCCAGTGGTCCGTGGTTCGTTCCGTTGTGGCGGGTGGCCTGCTTGGGCTCGTTCACACCGGGATGGCCGCTAGCAATAGCACGCTCAGCCTCATGTCCTCGCTGACAGGTACATGGTCGTGGCTGTACGGCGCACTCAGCGTCGCGCTGCTCGGTGCGGCAGCGGTGCCAGCGAGGAGCCAGCGTCAAGCGGTCTGGCTCGTTGGAAGCTCCGCGCTGGCAGCGGCGGTAACCCTTGTGCGAGCCCAAACGGGCGAGACGGTGGCCGGCCCGGCGATCTTCGCGTGGTCGCTGATTCTGGCGCTTTATCTTGCGCAGAGTACGTCGTCCCGGTGGCAGAGCTTTGTGACGATTGTCGTCGGCTCGCTGCTTGGAATCGCCGCGCAGCTCCTGCCCGACACGATGGAAGGTCAGGGTCTGCTGCTCAGCCAGCCCCTGTGGATTGCAAACGGTGTCGCAGGTGGCTGCGTCGGGCTTTTGGTCGGTGTCTCGACGGTCGGTCGGCATCTGGTTCTGAAAACAGCGCCGGTCGAAGGCGAACTCCGCGCTCTTTTGCCACCGGCAGACAGCGACGATGAGCTGGCCAAGCTGGTGCGTCAAGCGCTTCTGACCTACGAAGAGGCGGTAGCCAGCCTCGAGGAGCATGAAGCGGCCAAAGCGGCGGCGTCGCAACTCGCGAGCAAAATCGGGCGTTTCGGCAAGCGCTGGCAGGACATTGAAACGCAGGCGAAAAAGAGCAATCGCGAACAGCTTACTGCCCGCAAAAATGAACTGCGCAACCGGATCGATTCATCTTCCGACGAGAGCATTCGTCTGGAATACACCCGCGCTCTCGCTGCGATCGACGAGCAGCTAAGTTACCTCGATGACATTGCGAAAGGTCGCGAGCGCGCGATTGCCCGACTGCACCACCAAGTGGCGACGCTTGAGCGTCTGCGACTCGCCGCGGTTCGTCATCACTCCGTCGGCGCAGCCAAACTTGGCGAAGAGCTAAAGTCTGTCGTCGAAGAACTGAATCAAGCCGGTCAAGACCTCGACACCGCCGTCGAAGTGCTCGCCGAGCTGCCAAACTGACAAGCTAGCCCGACTGCCGCCGGGCCCGCATCGCTTCCGAAAGTCGCGCCTTCGTATCCGCAGTCAGTACTTGCGACGCCACTGGAAAAATCAGCCGCTCCTCCGCATCCAGATGAGCATCCAGCAGCGCGCCAAGGCGCAGCGTCAGAAGCTGTAGTCCATCGCGCAGCGCAGCCAGTTCTAGCGGTTCGCTCACAAGCCGTCGCCATCCAACAAGCGCTTCCTCGATCACCGGCTCGATTACCAAATGTTCATCGCGCATCTGGGCCAGCGCGACAGCACAGGTCTCGGGCAGCCATGGCTCCGACAGCGCGCTGCAAAGCGTCTCATCCTCATCGAGTATGTGCAGCGGCAAGGCCGTCCCGAAATAGCGCAAAAGCGCGGATGCGGCGTCAGCGACTTCTTGCGCTTTTGGCTCGACAGCGTCGACCAGCCGCTGGGCAAGCCGCAGGTGATCACGGATTCGCTGATGACACGCAAGCAGCATCGCGATCGGATCGGCTTGCTGATCGACGCTCTCGCTGGGTTTGGAATGTAGCCGGACGAACATGCTGGGGCTTGATGGCGTCCTTGTGGCGAACGCCAGGCAAAAGGGATCGCTGCGCTTACTTCGTTCCCGGCGGCTTAGGCGCCGTCGCTGCGGCTGGCTTGGGCGCCGTCGCAGCACCGGTGGCTGGCTTGGGCGCCGTCGCTGTCGGATTGGGCTTCACCTGCTGTGCCCCAGCAGGCTTCACACCAGTGCCGGTCTTCTGCGGCGGCTTCTTGTACGGAGGCAGGTTTGCACCCCGACGCTGGCTTTCAGCGTGAGCACACAGCGTCACGTCATGCGAAAACATGAACTGCACGCGACGGTTCTTTTCGTCTTCCGGATTCAGAACCTGCGGGCACAGACCGCCCCAGCCACGGGTTCCGCCCGGTGCGAGCCGGGACGGCGGCAGACCCGCTTGCAGAAGCGCTTGCTCGACGGCTCGCGCCCGATCCTGAGATAACTTCAGACGCGCTGGCGGCGAACCACCGGCTTCCGACGGGGTCGTGTGGCCCTCGATGCGAATCATCTCGCCTTCGGGAAGCTTCTTCAGTTCTTCGACCGCTCGCGAGAGCTTCTGCCGATTTTCGTCGCTAACCTGTCCAGCGTTCTTTTCGAAGATCACGCCGTGGTCATCCGGGCAGTTGATAAACGGGGTACACGGGCAGTCTTTGCCAGGCGTGCAGTAGCGGCAGCTATCCCCCGAGCAGGGGCAGTTCTTACCAGGCGTACAGAAGTCCGAGCGAAGCGGAGGCCGAGCCGGACAGTTGACCCCTGGCGTACACGCGCAGTCTTTACCCGGTGTGCATGGGCAGTTGACCCCTGGCGTACACGCGCAGTCTTTGCCGGCGGTGCACGGACAGTCTTTTCCCGGCGTGCAGCAGGCTTTTTCGCTCTTACCGCCGGTTTGGCTTGCGGGCGTCATCGGGGTGGTTCCGACCTGACCCGTCCCAAACTCGTCGATGGGGTAGTTCACCGGAGGCAGCGCCCCCGCACGACCGCCGGCTGGCCCGGCGGAATTTTGGACTTGGGCAAAGCCGGTCGCTGCCGTCAGAAGCGTGATCCCGGCTGCAACGAGCCCAGCGAGGAAGCTGGCCCGCCGCATACCACCGCGCTGACTGCACCCTTGGCCGACCGGCGAGTGTTCACGGACTTGCCGCATGGCTATTTGTCTCCGATTCCCTTTCATCGCGTCCTCTCTCACTGCGCTCACTGCGGGGGCAGCGGGACGAAGCACTTGATGCTGTCGTCGGGCCACAGGTTGATTTCGACGCGACGGTTCGGCTCATTTTCCCGATCGCGCTGCTTGGTCTTGTCCGGGGTCAGCTTGCGCTGAGCCGACAGCGGCGAGTCCACCACGAACTTGCAGTTGAAGGCGTACCAGCCAACCAGCACCGACCGCTGCGTCACATCTGCCGGAATTCCCTTGACGCCAAGCTCCGAGCGGATGAAGTCAGCGACGCTTTCGGCGCGAGCCCGCGACAGTCGCGTGTTGTAGTCGAGACCGCCGACGTTGTCTGTGTGGCCCTCGATGCGGATGCGGTTGCCCTTGTTGATGTGATCGGCGATCGCATCGACCGAGCGACGAATCGTCTCCAGACCATCCGGCGTCAGCACCGGGCTGTCGAACTCGAACAGCGAGCCGGCAATCTTGATGTTCTTCTTCGGGCAGTCAACACCCGGCTTGCACTGGCAGTTGACGCCAGGGGTGCACGGGCAGTTGACGCCAGGGGTGCAAGCGCAGGTCTTGCCTTCCTCGCAGACGCAGTCTTTGCCGGGGGTGCACGGACAATCGACACCCGGCGTACACGGGCAGTTGACGCCAGGCGTGCACTGGCAGTTGACGCCAGGAATACACGGGCAGTTTGCGCCACGGCAGCGGCAGTCAGGCGCAGGCGGTGGTGGCGGCGGCGGCGGTGGCGTCGGCTTTTTGTTCCACGACCAGACCAAACCGGCGTACACGCGGAAGTCTGGCGAGCCGATGCCTTTGGCTCCACCCGTCGCTGGAACACCCGGTCCACCACCCAAGTAGATGTGGAAGTCGCCAGCGGTCTGCGTTTCGATGTTCACACGGCCAGCCACCGTCGATTCAAGCGGCGTCTCGCCCAGTGAGCGGAAGTTGAAGTTCGCCAAGCCGAAAACTTCGGTCATGACGTCGAGAGAGCCGTGGTTCCAGTTGTAGAGCCGCAGGTTCAAGCCCGCGCCCACCGACAGCGAGTTGCCGACGCTGGTGAAGCCGATCTGCTGCGCCTGGGCCAGATACACGCCAGGGTTTAGCACCAGGGTGAAGCGCCACAGGTTCAAGTGGAACAGCAGCTTGAGGTTTCCGGTCGGCAACGGCGAGCCAAGGAAGCTCTGTTTGTCGCCGGTCGGCAGTTTCAGATCACCGGCAAAGCCGAGACCGCCCCACTTGCCATTGAGGAACACGACCTTGGCCTGGAAGCGCAGGTCTTCCTGACCAATCGAGCTCGGCTCTTGGCTCGGCAGACTCGCCCGCAGCGCCGGATCTTTGAACTCCTCGCCAATTCGACCAACTTCGCCCGTCTGCCAAAACGTGACCGGCAGGCTGAGTCCGAACTGGAAGCGACCGGTGCCGCGAATCGGAATGCCGACCGCGATGCCGAGATCACCCGTCAGGCGGTCTCCGACGAGAGGAAACCGCGGCTGATCCCCCATGTACAAATACAGGGGATTTTTCGAGTAGTGCAGGAAGAGCTGCGGCGCAATCTCGAAGCGGGGCAGAAGCTCCGCCAGATCCTGCGTGACCAAGCGGCCTGTACCGAAAGCCGGTTGGAAGCGGTTGATGTCCAGGGCATTGCGCGAAGCGTCCTGGGCACTGGCAGCCTGAGTCACGCACAGGCCGGCTGCACAGAGCAGTGTGGCCAAGCGAAAACGCAGGCGCGCAAAGAGGGTGTCGGAAACGGGGCGGTGTTCGGCGTTCGACATGCTGGTTAGACCATTGCAAGCTCGACTGCGGGCCCGTGG
>DAORGN010000157.1:0-11728 GCA_035340095.1 Pseudomonadota bacterium
TGGCTATTCGACGTCGCTTTATACCGACCTGGGACATCCGGTAAATTCCGTGCGCGTCACCTATTCGTTTCTGGATCTGCCGGAAACGCCGCTTTTGCGCCGCGAGGCCGACGATCGCATCGGCACCTTTGCGCAGCCGTTCCGCGACTTCGATTCAGCCAGTCCTCGCCTGACTGCCCATGCGGTCATGCGCTGGCGACTGGAGCCCGATCACAAAGAAGGGCCGCTGCTTGTTCCCAAGCGACCGATTGTCTTTTATCTCGATCCCGCCACGCCCAAAAGCTATCAGCCCTACATTCTCGACGGGGTGAGGCAGTGGAACCGCGCCTTTGAGGCCGCTGGCTGGAAAGATGCGGTGCGCGCTTCGCTGCTGCCGACTGGGGTTTCGATCGATGATCCGCGCGCCGCTGTGATCCACTGGGATGTCGGTGAGCCTTCGTTTAACGGTCGCGGACAGCCACTTGTCGATCCGCGCTCGGGGGAAATCCTGGGCGCGTCGCTGATTCTGTCGATGGGACCGGTGCGCACGCACCTTCGGCTGCGCAAAACTGTGCTCGCTCCGCAGACAGAAAACCAGCAGAGCAGAAGTGACCACGCCACAATCAACGGATCGCTTTTGGCCGATGAATCCGATCTGGCCGACTCCCTTTCCGAACAAGCCGAAGTGCTTCGTGCCGCGCTTTTGTCGACGGATGCAGTTCAAAGCGATGGCCCACTTCCGGAAGCGCTGATTGGACAGCGGCTGCGGCTTCTGGCAATGCACGAAGCCGGTCACGCGCTCGGACTGCGGCACAACTTTCGCGCCAGTTCCATTGCGCCGAGTGACCAGCTTGGGAATCCCGATTGGCAGCGGCAGAGTCCGTTGGTTTCGTCGGTGATGGACTATCCCGCGATCAACCTGCCGCCCCCCGGATCGCCGTCCGCCAAGCGCGGTTATGATCCAAGCTTCCTGTATTACCCGACGAGCCTTGGTCCTTCCGATCTGCTCAGCATCGCTTATGCATACACCCCAGATCCGGGCTATGCCGCGCAGCTTGCCAAGCAGGCCGCCGCCTGGGGTTATGTCTTCGGCAGCGATCAGGAAGCCAGCCTGGGGGCCGATCCGCTGGTGCAGCGCTGGGACTTGGGTTCTGATCCACTGGCCTGGGCCAAAGACCGCAGCGAGCTTTTGCGCAAGCTGTGGGTGGACACGATGAAGACCCGGCTAAAAAAAGGCGAGCGCCCCGCGGAAATCACCGAACAGCTGGGCTGGCTGCTCGCCGATTATGCCCGCGCAGTCGACGCCGCCCCGACGTATATCGGAGGCCGTCACAGCTCCCGCGATCACATCGGCGATCCCGGTGGCCGGCCTGCGTATCGTCCGGTTGAAAAAGCAAAACAGACGGAAGCGCTCGCGTTTTTGCTCGACGCGGTGTTTTCAGAACAAGCGCTGCCGATTTCAGCAGAGCTGGCGCAGCAGATGGGCGACGACTATCTGGATGTCCGACGACGCGACGCCCGCAACCAGACGGTCTATCCGCTGTGGCGACAGGTGCTCGATCTGCGGGTCTCGACGCTTCACGATCTTTTGTCACCACTGCGGCTGCGGCGCATGGTCGATGGCGAACAGGTATTCGGACGCGACGCGGTGCTCACCGTCGGTGAACTGCTGGGCAAGCTGAGCCAGTCTTTGTTTGCCGAAATTCTGTCAGGAACCCCGTCCGGCCTTTCGCCCATGCGCCGAGAGCTACAGCTCCAGTACATTGAGTCGCTTGGGAATCTCGTGCTCCAGCACGCACCAGAGAGTCGACATGCGCGATCGCAAGCGCGTTATCAGCTTCAGGAACTGCGCGGCAAGCTCGATGCACTGCGCAGCAAACGCGACAGCTTCGATGTCGATACGCGGGCGCACTTGGCAGAACTAGAGGACTCGATTTCAGCGACGGTAAACGGAGCGATGGTCATTCGTCCCCCTGCCGATTCCCAAACGCACTCCCACAGCGCCGAATAGTTCCCCGGAAGGCCCCTTTCCGATTCACTTCCGCAGTGTGGCGGGCCAGCCGGGCTGGTGGGGGAACACTCCCAAGAAATTTTTTTTCGTTTGGGAGTCCCTTCGGAGCCCCCCTAGTGGGGAAAAAATCCCACCCCCCTGATGAATATTTTCCCACTTTACGCGACGGGAAACCAGCGGCCATAACTCTGTTCATGATGGCCACGCTGCTTCTGGCGTGACCCACCGGCCCAAAGGGTCTCCTGGACCCAAAGACAGAGGAACTCTCATGAAACGTACCGCCACCCTCCGCTTTCTGTCTCATTCCGTGCTGGCTTTCAGTTCGTTTGCGCTGGCTGCTGGTTGTTCCCCGGCCCAGCTCGACGAGGTTTCCACTGAAGAGGAACTGCTCGCCACCGCCGCGACCGTGAAGGGAACCACCCTGCGCACGCTCGGTTTTGATGCGGCTTCGCTTGATGCGGAAAACAAACAGCCGGTGTATTTGGCCGGTCGGGTGCCGGCTGCGATTTCTGGGGCAGAATCGGCGCGGGACTTCGCGATGAACCTGCTGGGCCGGTCGCTGCGACTTTCGCCCGATTCGGACTTCGTGTTTCACAAAGAGACGCGCGGCGAAGATGGGCATCGTTATCTGCGACTGCGCCAGACACACGGCGGCGTGCCGGTGGAGCAAGGCGAGCTGACCCTGCAAGTTGCAGAAGATGGCGCGGTGCGTTCGGTGCTCGGTCGTCCGCTGCCGAACCTGCGCATCTCGACGCGCCCGACGCTGCTCGGTGATGCGGCGCTGAAAGGCGCGCTCGCCAAGCTTGTGAAGTCAGGGAATGCCCAGGTTCACAAGTCCCCCGAGCTGGTGATTCACACAAACCTCGCCGGCCAGCCAGTGCTGACCTATCACGCGGTGGTCGAATACCAGGGCGCATCGGGTCTTGCGTTTGAGGATCTGTATGTCGATGCAAACAGCGGCCAAGTGGTGTCGCAAATTTCGCGCATCCACACCGGCCTGTCGCGCACCATTTATGATGGGAAAAAAGCCTGCTTGTCGACGGGAAGTGAGCTGCCCGGAACCCTTTTGTATAACGAAGGCGGAACCAGCACTGACACGGTGGCAAACGCCGCGTACACCAACACCGGCCTGACGTATTCCTTTTACAAAAACTTCCATGGCCGCGACTCCTATGACGACAAGGGAGCCCCGCTCAAGTCGTCGGTGCACTTCACGTTCAACAGCGGCTTTTCTTGCGATGGCGACAACGCCGCATGGCTGGGCGACCCATACAACCAGATGGTCTATGGCGACGGCGATGCCACGATGTTCAAGCCGCTGTCGCTGGCCATCGACGTCACTGCGCACGAACTGACCCACGCCGTCACCGACAAGACATCGAGCCTGGTCTATTCGAATGAATCGGGCGCGCTCAACGAAGCGATGTCCGACATCTTTGGTGCGATTGCGGAAGCGTGGAAAGCGTCGGGCGGCAGCGCCAGTGGCAATCCGGCGTCGATCACCCCCACCGCCAACACCTGGAAAATCGGCGAAGAGATCGCCCAGGCGGGTCTCTCGGGCGGCGCGCTGCGCTTTATGAACAATCCGACCGCCGATGCGTACAGCAAAGACTATTACCCCGAGCGGATCACCGGCAGCTCGGACAATGGCGGCGTCCACGGCAACAGCGGCATCGCCAACCTGGCGTTTTATCTTCTGTCGCAGGGCGGCAGCCATCCGCGGGCCAAGACCACGACGGTGGTCACGGGCATCGGCATCGAAAAGGCCGCCAAGATTTTCTATCAGGCCAACACGTCGATCCTGACAAGCTCGGCCAACTTCCAAGCGGCCCGCAACGCCACCGCGCAAGCGGCGCAGACCCTGTACGGTTCGTGCTCGGCGGAATGGACAAACACCCACAAGGCATGGGACGCGGTCGGCGTCACCGGCACCTGGACGCCGTGCGGCACCGGAGACACGACGCCACCGACGGCAACCCTGACCGCACCCAGCGCCGGCAGCACGCTGACGGGCACCGTGACCGTTTCGGCGAGCGCAACCGACAACATCGGTGTGGCGAGCGTCGATTTCTACGCCGGCACCACCCTGATTGGCACCGACACCACCGCGCCGTACTCGATCAGCTTTAACTCGACGACGGTGGCAAACGGCAGCTACACCCTGACGGCAAAAGCCAAGGACGGCGCCGGCAACGTCGGAACCTCGGCAGGCGTGGCCGTGACCGTCTCGAACAGCGGCGGCGGAACCACCCAAAACGAAGCCGAGCCGAACGGTTCCTATAACCAGGCCAACACGGTGGCGACCTCGGGCACGACGGTGACGGGCTACATCACATCGAGCACCGATGACGACTACTTCAAGGTCACGCTCGGCGCGGGCAAGACCCTGCAAGCCGTGCTGACCCCGCCGTCCGGTTCGGACTTCGATGTGTACATCTACGACCAGTCGAAAGTGCTCGTCGCCAAGAGCGAAAACGATGTCGGCCTGGTCGATTCCGCCAGCGCGACCAACAAGGCCGCGAGCGCCGGCACGTTCTGGATCTACGTCAAGTACTACAGCGGCGCGTCGAAGACGAACCCGTACAAGCTCAAGCTGACGTTCTAGTCCCCGGCCCGAACCTTCGGGCCCCACTCCCCACCTCCGCCTGTTTTTTCCCCGTTTCTCGCACCGCCGCTTCTGTTTCACCGCTGTTTGGTCGCAGCGGCGGTGTACGTTTTGCCGCATGGCGCAAAGTGCTGCAAAAACGGTGAACGAATATCTGGCCGAGCTTCCCGCCGACCGACGCGAAGTGATCGCGACCCTGCGTGAGCTTATCGTCGCAAATCTGCCTGCGGGTTATTCCGAAGCGATGCAGTACGGGATGATCGGCTACGCCGTTCCGCTTTCGCGCCATCCCAACACCCACAATGGGCAGCCACTCGCCGTCGCCGCGCTGGCCGCACAGAAGGGATACATGTCGCTGTACCTCATGTCGGTCTATGGCGACCCGGCGCTCTGTGCATGGTTTGTCGCAGAGCACGAGCGCGCCGGCAAAAAGCTCGACATGGGCAAGAGCTGCATCCGTTTTCGCAAGCTCGAGGAACTTCACCTGCCAGCCATAGCCGAAGTCATCCGCCGTGTCAGCGTCGAAGACTTCATCCGCACCTACGAAGCGGCCCGTGCCTCCGCCGCGAGTGCCAAACGAAAAGCCAAGACCGCGTCTTAGGCAAGCCAAGCTGAACCGTTTTGCGGCTGCGGTTTTGTTGTCGTCAGAGTTGACACGGCGTGCCGGGCAGATGACACTTCCGCGGACACATGCACCGGTTGTTTCGCGAGCTTACGTTCACACCATTGGCACTGCGGGTGACGCTGCTCGCCGCTGTTCTGCTGAGCGGAGGCTGTGCCGCTTTCGTCGAGAACTTCCGCCCCGTCATCTACGGCAAAAACGCCAAGGAAAACTACGAGCGCGGCATCCGTTCTCTCAAAGGCGAAAGCAGCCTCGACGCGGCCAAGTACTTTAACTACGTGCGCCAAAACTGGCCGACCTCGCGCTGGGTGCCGTGGGCCGAGCTCGGCCTTGCCGACGCTGCGTTCGGGCGCGAGGCGTACATCGAAGCGATCGACGGCTACAAGACCTTCATCGCCAGCCACCCGCGCCACCCCAAGACGGTCGACGGATACTGCGCGTTCAAGATTGGCGAATCGTACTTTAAGCAGATCCCGAGCGACTTTTTCATCCTGCCGCCGTCGTATGAAAAAGACCAAGGCCCGGTCATCGACGCCCAGCGAGAGCTAACCAGCTTCCTCGACCGCTACGGCCAGAGCGCCTATGCCGAATCGGGACGCAAGCTGCTTGCCGATGTCATCCAGCGGCTGGCCGACCACGAGCTGTACGTGGCCCGCTACTACATGGAACGGGGCAAGACCAAAGCGGCGACCTGGCGACTGGAATACGTGGTGCGCGAGTATCCCAAAGCGCGACGGGATGCCGAAGTGCTGATGATGCTCGGGCAGGTCTACTTGAAGCAAAATGAGCCGAAGGACGCGCGCGACACTTTTCGCCGGCTTTTGATCGAACATCCGGACGACTATCGCGTCGATCAAGCCAAGCTGTTCCTCGATTACATCGAAAAGAACTTCGGCGATCTGCCACCGCCTGCGCCGCTCCCGCCGCGCAAGAGCCCAGGGCAAAAAGGTGGTCTTTTGCCACCCGACGATAGTGATCTGCTGCCGCCGGAATAGCTCGACGCAGCACCGCCGGCCCACAGACGGCGAGCGGCTTGACCAAAGCCGCGGGCGGAAACTACACTAGGACGCTTACTAACCTCCGAACTGCGGTTTGTTTTCGTGGCCAATCCAGGTACCAAAGAGAAACTCATCGAAGCAGCGAAGGAACTGGCCGAAAAAGGTCAGTTCGACAAAGCGCTGCGCGAATACCTGAAGGTCGCTGCCGAGGATGAAAACGATGTTCTCGTCTTCATTCGCATCGGCGATCTCTATGTGAAGCTTGGCCAGAAGCAAGAGGCCATTGCCAACTACCAGCGCGTTGCCCAGCTCTACGTCGGCACCGGTCAGCTCGACAAGGCGGTGTCGGTCTATCAGCAGATCCTGCAGCTGGATGGCAAGTCGGCGGACACATACATGACGCTCGGCGGACTTTTTCGCGACCAGGGCAAGTTGCCGCTCGCGATGCAGCAGTTCGAGCTGGCGGCGCAGCTTTACATGCGGGCCAGTCGCACCGCGCAGTCGCTGGCAGCGGAACAGGCGGTGGTCGACCTGGCCCCCGACAGCCTGCCGCGTCGCATCCGCATTGCGGAGCTGTATTCGAAAGAAAATCTGCCGACCGAAGCCGCGCGTGAGTTTGAAAAAGCCGCGCAGCTTTTGCGCAAGCAAGGTCGGCTCGACGACTGGGCGAAAGTGATGGAGCGGCTTTTGTTCCACGCTCCCGGTCAGATCGCAGAGTCAAACGAGCTGGCGCGCTACTACCTGGCGCAAGGCGATGGTCTGCGCGCGCTGTCACGGCTCCAGGCCAGCTACAAAGTCAATCGGCAGGATCGCGACCAGCTCGAGCTGCTTTCGCAGACCTTTTTGCTTTTGCAAAAGCCGGACAAAGCCGTTGCCGTGCTGAAAGAGCAGGCCCGTCAGACGCAAGACCGCAAGGTTGCCGAGTCTGTCTATCGCAAGATTCTTGAAATTGATCCGACGGACGCCGATGCCCAGGTTGCGCTCGGTGGGGGACTGTTGCCGTCGGCCACTTCATCTCAAACCAACTTTACTTCGGCGCTCATTCTCAACTCGCCGAGTCCAGGACCTGTGCCAGCGTCGAAAAGCTCGCCGCTGCCAGCATCCACGGTCTCGGCGCGTCCGACGCCATCGGTGGTGCCCGCGATGCCTGCTCGTACTAGCTCAGACATCACGCCAGTGGTTGCGGTCCGTGTTGATGGCACGCTGCCGCCCATCAGCCGGCCTGCGGTCGAGCCGCTCAGCGATGAAGAAGAACAGGATCGCGTCCTTTCCGAGACCGATTCGTTTGTGCGCTTCGGGCTCAAAGGCAAAGCGCTGGAGTCGCTGCGCGCGACGCTGAGTCACAGGCCGCATCTTGCCAAAGTGCGGGAAAAGCTATCCAAAGTGTACGAGCTGCTGGGGCAGTTTAAGCCCGCGATCGCCGAGCTGCGCACCCTGGCCGATCGCGCGGTCAGCCATGAGGAGCAGGCCCGTTATCTGCGTGAGATCCTGCGGCTCGACAACCGTGACCCGGCGGCATCGGAAAAACTGCGCCGAATCAGCGGTGAGTTTAAGCCCATTGCGCCGCCCGCTGACGAAGACGAGCCCGTCATCGAAATGAGCGCGGAAGACGACGGGCCGACGACGCCGAACTCGCTGCCCAAGTCCGAACCGCAAGCGCTGCCACCGGCCCCGTCTGGTCCCTCGTCGCGTGGTGCCCAAACGGAAAACTCGGGATCAAAAGCGCTGCCGTCTCAGCGCAGCGGCACCCTGCGGGAAGAGCTGGCGGAAGTCGACTTCTTTCTTCAGCAGCGGATGTTCGACGATGCCAAGCGGCTTTTGCGTTCTTTGGCGACGCGATATCCCCACAGTCAGACGGTGCAAAACAAGCTGTCCGAGCTTTCGGTCAGCGCGTCTTCATCCGATGAAAACCTGATCGAACTGGAACCCGAGGAGCTGGTATCAGACAGCAATCCCAACGTCGGCAAGAAGCTGACGGGTGTGGCTCGTCCTCCGGAAAAGAAAGCTCCGCCGTCGGCTTCGGCGCGCAGCATCCCAGTGCCTCCGTCGGTCACGAGCAGTGGTCCAGCGGAAAAAAGCGGACCCATAAGCGAAACGCGCGACCCAGCCGAGGCGTATCAGCGCGGCATCGCCCACCGCAACCGCGGACAGCACGCCCTGGCGATTGGAGAGTTCAAGGCTGCCATGCAAGATCGCAAGCTGGCGGGCCGGGCAGCGCTGATGCTCGGGCAGTGCTACCGCGATCTGTCGCAGCTCCGCGAGGCGGTCGAGGCGTTCAAGGAAGGTCTGTACATGCCGTCGGTGGCCGACGCAGACCTGGCCGAAATGAACTACCAGCTCGCGCAGTGCTATGAGCGGCTGCAAAACCCCAAAGAAGCGATCTACTTCTACCAGCAAGCGCAGCAAGCCCAAGCCGGCTACAAAGACACCGCCGCCCGCCTGAGCACCCTGCGGAAGTAATCAGTACGGAATTCCCTGCTCTTTGCGAAGCGTGGCTTCGTCGAAGCCGGGCTCGATGTAGATGCGACGCAGGTGGGGGAACTTGGCGCGCAGCTCTGCCTCTAGGTCGTTTATCTTGGCCTCTAGGCCGTCCATCGTCAGGTCGCGGGCAAAACGAATCTTGAACGTCGCCAGCACTTCCTGCGGTGCGATGTGCTTGGTGCGCAGGTGGATGACTTGCAAGATGCCGGGATGCGCCGCTGCGAGCGCCACGATCTGCTCGTGTTCTTCCTTCGGCACCGCTTCGCCTATCAGCAGGCTCATCGAATCGCGCCCCAAAAACAACGCCACGACGAGCAGCGCCACACCAACGACAATCGACGCGAGCGCATCAAACATCAGGTTGCCGGTCACGTAGCTTAGGACCACACCGACGAGCGCGGCGAACAGACCAAACAGCGCCGCCATGTCCTCGAACAGCACGGTCAGAACGGTCGGATCGCGGGCATCTTCGACGGTCTTGCGCAGGCCTTTGCCCGCCGTCATGTGCTTAAACTCCTGCAATGCCGCGCGCAGCGACCAGCCTTCGAGCACAAGCGACACAGAAAGGACAATCACCGCCCACTTGATGTTGCCGTGGGCGATGGGCTGACCGTGCAGGATGTGCCACAGCTTTTCGCTGCCTTCCCAGATGCTGACCGCGGCACCGATTAGGAAGATGCTGCCGGCGACGATGAATGCCCAAAAATACGTCTCGGTGCCGTAACCAAAAGGATGGCGGGCATCGGGCGGGCGCGAGCTGCGCTTCATCCCGATGAGCAGGAAGACTTGGTTCGCGGTATCGGCCAGCGAGTGAACCGCTTCGGCCAGCATGGCCGTGGACCCGCTGATTCCGGCGGCGACAAACTTAAACACCGCGATAAGCAGGTTGATGCAAAGTGCCACCAGCACCACGCGGAGCCCGCCACCATGACTTGGCTCGACGGGCGGCTTCGATTCGCTCATACAATTCCCCCCTTACAGTGCGGTTTCGCTATCGACCAAGTGCCCAGCTCCCGACGGGCTCGCGACCGATGACACCACCCGCAGCCACAGCTCTTCGATTCCTTCCCCTTGTTCAGCCGCACACACCACGGCGCGCCCACCGAGCAGCCGAGACAGAAGCTGCGCCGCTGGCTTGCGCTCGGACTTGGCGAGCTTGTCGGCCTTGGTCAGCACGGGAATCACCTGGCGATCTAGGCCGCGCAGATACGTCGATAGCTCGGTTTCATCAAACAGCAGCTCTTCGACCCGTGGATCAAGAACGCGACGCGCATCGCAGAGCAGCATCACCGCGCGCAGGTTGCTCCGCTTTTCGAAGTACTCTTCCATCATCTTTTGCCAGCTCTGGCGCTCGCTGCGACTGACTTCGGCATAGCCATAGCCTGGCAGGTCGGCCAAAAGCACGCTCAGCGGATCGCGCGGACCTTTGAGCTTGGCGGAAAAGAAGTTGATAAGGCGGGTGCGTCCCGGCGTGCGCGAAACCCTGGCGAGTCCCCGTCTGCCAAGCAGTGCATTGAGAAGCGTTGACTTGCCGACATTGCTGCGACCGCAGATCGCGACTTCGGCAAGGCTTTCAGCAGGCCAACTGGAACGCGACGGGGCGCTGGCGACAAAATCGCTGCGAAGGATTTGCATCGGACGGCTCATTGTAACTAGGCTTCGGGTTCTACGCGCGGCTTACGACAAGGCTGACATTGCCGCCGCCCTGGGCGATGGTCGGGATCAGCACATGCTCGACGGGGGATGGGGTTGGGAAGCGGACAAGTCCGGGCAGGCTGCACGTCTTGTCGGGGGTCCGGCAATGCGTGGTGCCAGGCAGTGTGGCCGACCGAAGCGCCGAGAGCGCAGCGCCAAACCGCAGGCCCGTGCTCATCAGCGATTCGCCACACTGGCCCAAGATCGAAGAGATCGGAACCCGCTCGGCCACCTGACCAAGCGCCGCCCGCAGCGCTGCGGTTTCGATGGCGTCGCATGCAGTGCCGTTGCCCGCGCCCGCGACATACGACACGTCTTCGGGCCGCAGACCGGCGCTCTGCACGCTCTGTACGATGCTCTGTGCAGCGCCGGAAAACAGGTGCGCGCTCGGTGGGTGACTGGGGTCTTTGCCGTCACTCGCTGCGACGGTGGGCCAGCCGATCCGATGCCGGCTGTCGCCCGCCCGCGCCCAGCCCGACAGGTAGCCCAGACAAGGCGCGGAGGTCTCCGCATCGGCGCGTTCCAGAAGCACGATCGCCGCGCCTTCGCCGGGGACAATGCCACCGGAACCGCTCTCATAGGGATGCAGCGGAGCGCCGTCGCCTTCGTTCAAAAACGGTGCAAGCGCGCCAAGTCGCCACAGACCATGGTAAAGCCACGGGCCCAGCTCGTCGCAGCCGCCACACAGAACGGCATCGGCGCGGTTTGTCAAAAGCAGCTCAGCCCCGGTGGCGATGGACTCGGCAAGCGACAGCTCGCGGTGGTTTACGGTGATGTTTGGCCCGGTCAAAGCAAGCTCGATGGCGACAAGCCCCGCCGACGCATTCATCACGGTATACGGAAAGACCGCTGGGGACGCCGCAGCAAGACCACCGGACAGAAAGCTGCGAACAAAATCTATCGTGTACTCCACGCAGCCAAGCCCGGTGCCCAGCACGACGCCCAGTCGATCGGGACGATAGCGCCGATACAGCGCGGCATCTTGGCTCGCAGCGCCGGGCTGTAGACCCATCGCTTCGCGCGCGGCGACGATCGCCATTTGGGAAAGGCGCGGCATGCGTCGTCGTTTGCCAGCCTCAATGGCTTTGTCGGCACCAAAATCGGGCACGCGACCGGCCCACACCGGCTGTCTGGCCAAATCACCCGGCAGCGTACTGCTCAATTCAGGGTGCAGCGCAAGCGCACTACGCCCATCAGCGAGCGCAGAAAAGAAGCTCGTCTGGCCTGCCCCAAACGGCGAGACCAGCCCAAGGCCGGTGATCGCCACCTTCGGCAGAAGCGGGACGCTAGACATGGCGCTATTTGCTATCATGCAAGCCATGGTGAAAACGAAAAAA
>DAORGN010000158.1:0-11654 GCA_035340095.1 Pseudomonadota bacterium
GTTATAGAACAGCGCCTGCGGTCCCAGGTTCGTTTCGGTCTTGTCACCGCCACCGACGATCCAAACATGCGTCGAGTCGAGCGCCGCAATGTCACGCAGCGTCGTCTGTTCCAAAAGCGGAACCGCGACCTGTTTCCAGGTGCCGCCGCTGCGAACCAAAAAGACTTTGTTGTCACCGACGGCGTAGGCATTGGTTCCGTCGCTGGCAATCTTCACCAGACGGTCGACCGTCGGCACGGTTTCTGGGGTCCAGCCCGTGCCGTTCCACTTGAGCGCGACGCCCTTGCCCTGCGAAAAGTCGAACCCGACGGCAAGCGTCTCGCTGCCAAGCTGCGTCACCGAGTAGATTCGCAGGCCCGTCGGACCGGGGCTTGGGGTAAAGCTGCCGGTCTTGTTTATCAGCGTTCCGCCCGAATCTCCGACGGCGATCACATCACCTTGGCTGCCAATCGACAAGCCGTAGATCGCGCCGTTGTTGCCGGTCAGATCCTCTAGCACGCTGTTTGTGACAAACGTGGTGCCGTCGAACGATCCCATCGTACCGGCTGCGCCAGCAAAAAAGACCTTGCCGCCCGTCGCGCCCCACAGACCGTAGATGTGGACTTTCGGGGTGTTGGTGATGCGCGAAAACGTCGTGCCGTCCCACTTGAGCAGCATGCCTTCCCGCTTGGTCGGATCGCCCAGCGTCGGGTAACGAATGTCGCCGCCGGCAAACACCGACGTTCCGTCGCTCCACAGCGAGTTAATCGACGTCGAAGAGGCGATGGGGACGTTGACGAGCGCGGTGCCGTTCCAGCGATAGATAAGACCCAAGTGGCTGGCGAGGAAGATGCTGCTTTCGCTGGTGCCCGTGATGGCGCTCCACGACGCAGACATCACCGGACCGAACTTGGTCCACGCGGTGCCGTCCCACTTGAGCCAGGTGCCGGTCTCGCCCGCGGCATAGACGCTGGACTTGCTGGTGCCCCAGATGCCGCGCAGACCGCTTGATACACCCGATGGTGGAGTCAGGCGCGTTACCTGGCTGCCATCCCACTTGAGCAGCGCCGCGCCGGCGGTCAGGTGATTGCCGACGAACCAGACTTCGGAAGAATCAAAGCCCCACACGCCGTAGAGCTGCGCGACCTGTGCGCCGTCGGTTCCCAGCGAAATCTGCGACCAGGTTGATCCGTCAAAACGCAGCACCGTCCCGCGATCACCGACGGCAAAGACGTTGTTTGCGGACGAACCCCAGATCGCGTACAGCGCATTGTTCGTCGGCGAACGGACCATCGACCACTTGCTGCCATCGTAGTGAATGATGGTGCCGGCGCCACCGACGGCCCAGACATCCGAAGCGCTCGATCCCCAGGTGGCCGACAGGCCGTTGCCTTGCGGCACCGGGAACTGCCAGCACCACGCGCTGACGCTGCATCCGACTGGCTGGACGACTGGCCCACCGTCGGGATTTTGCGCCATGTCGACGACCGTTCCGGCAAAGTCTTTGGTTACGCCACCGTCCGTCGTTGTGCTCGGATCAGGGCAACCCGCGTAAAAAGCCAAACCAGCGACGGCGGCGGCAACAAGCCCCAGCCGAGAAGAAATCTTCGATGAGCTGCGTGTTACGTCGGTCATTCCGGCTTCCTCACGTTGTGAACCTAGGAGGCAATTGAGAACCAGTAAGCGCGATTGAGCTTTTATCTTATCGTGTGGGAATCTCTGCGGCGCCAATTTTTGCGAAAGTGGCCCGAGCGAACTCATGAATTCCGCGACGAAGCAAACCTACAAACTGCTGATCTTTGACCTGGATGGAACACTTATCGACTCGGTGCCGGACTTGACGACGGCACTGGGGCTGCTTTTGCAGTCGCTTTCGCTTCCGCCCATCACGGAAACGGTGGTTCGGCAGATCATCGGCGAAGGACAGCGCAGCTTGGTCGAGCGAGCGCTCCGTCGCGGCGGCCATCCCGATGCGCAAGGTGAGACGGTTCCGCCGCTTTTGGTCGACGATTCGGTCAAGCGCTTCCGCGGCCACTACAGCGCCAACCTGTGCGTCAAAACCCGGCTCTATGACGGGGTGACCACAACGCTCCGCGAGCTGGGCAACACCGCGACGCTGGCCGTGGCGACGAACAAACCCGGACGCTGGGCCCGCGCCCTGTGCGAAACGCTGGGAATTGCGCCGCTGTTTCGTTTTGTGCTCGGGGAAGATGACGTCGGAGCGCGCAAGCCAGATCCCAAAATGTTGCTGGATCTGTGCGAGCGCATGGGCGTGCAGCCCAAAGACGTACTGTTCGTCGGTGACAGCCGCATCGACTGGCGAGCCGCCGAAGCCGCAGGCTGTGACTTTGCGCTGTGCACCTATGGGTACGGCGATGAAGCCACGTTTGCGCAAGGCCAAGCGCTTGCCACCGACGGTCAAAGTCCGTTCCGCTTGGGAACCGCGCAGCGCCCTTTTCTGTGTCGACAGTTTCCCGACCTGCTCACGGTGGCCGGCTTGCCAAATGCGTAGCTAGCTTTCCAGCTTCGCACGCACGCCTTGCAGGCCAAGCACGCGATTTGGCCCCATATCTTGTCCGGTTTGATCCGTCCGCAGCGCACCGGCCCGGACCGAGGACGCATGCGCAAAGCTTTCACGCAAAGGCGCGCCCGTGGTATTTTTTGAGCTTAAGCTCGCGACGATAAGCGAGTCCTAGAGATAAGGTCGCGTCTGGTTCTTCGATGACCGAGAAGATGCCCAAACCTGATGACGTCGTCTTCGGCTACCGCATCGTGCGGGTCATCGGCAAGGGCGGCATGGGCGCGGTCTTTGAAGGCGTCGACGACAAAACTGGCCAGCGCGCCGCCATCAAGGTGCTGCACGCGCAGCTGTCGCAAGACCCCGAAAACCTCGCGCGCTTTCTCAACGAGGGCAAGGCCATCGCGGCGCTCAACCACCCGAGCATTGTCCGCATGCTCGGCAGCGGACAGATGGATGGCGGCGGCTGTTTCATCGCGATGGAATACGTCGACGGTGAAACGCTATCGGCCAAGCTAAAACGCGAAAAACGGCTGGGTCGGCTGGGTCTGCGCCTCGGCAGCGAGATCGCATCGGCATTGCAAGCGGCGCACCGTCGCAACATCATCCACCGCGATCTGAAACCGTCGAACGTGCTTATCAAAGCCAGCGACGGCGGAGATCCCGAAATCCGCATCATCGACTTCGGCATTGCCAAAATGGCCGCCGAGGATCGCGAACAGGACTTTCACACCCGCACCGGGACGATGATAGGCACGCCGGTCTACATGGCGCCGGAGCAGTGCCGCGGCGTCACCGTCACAGATCGCACCGATGTGTATGCGCTTGGCGTGATCCTGTACCAGATGCTGACCGGCAGGCCGCCGTTTTACTCGCAGGCCGACGGGGACATCTTGGCGATGCACATCTTGGTGCCGCCCAAGCCGCTGCGCGAAGTCGAGCCAGCGATTCCCGAAAACGTCGCAGCGTTCGTCGAACGGATGCTCGCCAAAGAAGGGGCCGAACGTCCGTCGATGGCTGAAGTCGAAATGACGCTGCGCGAGCTGGCCGACGATCCCGGCTGGTCAGGCAAAGCCGCCATCACGGATGACACAGCCGTGTCACCGACACCGATTCAGCCAGACACCGCTGAGTCACTGCCCACGCAGGTCAGCCACGTTCTCGGCGCACCGACGCTGGGTGCCATCAATGGACAGGCAGCACCGCCGACCAAAAAAAGCGGCCTGCGCTATGGCCTGGCCCTTTCGGTAGCCGCGCTGGTGATCGTTTCTTCTGTGGTGCTGGCAATGCAGCTTCGCCACAAAACGCCGCAGCCGGTCGAAAATCACCCGGTGGCCCGCGTCGAAGTGACGGCGCTGCCGAAGACGGTGCACTGGCTCGTGAAGACCACGCCGGTCGGTGCGACCGTTTTCGACGAAGATGGCAAAGAGCTGGGACAGACGCCCTGGGAGCTGAGTCAGCCGCTCGCGCATGGGGAACAGGTGTTGATCGTTCGCAAAGCCGGCTTTGTCGATCTGCGCATGAGCCTGGCCAAAGACCGCGACATCGAGCGCAGCGAAGCACTGGTTTCGGCGGCAAGTCCGACGCTGACCAAGCCAGTGGCAGCGACCAAACCAGCGACGGTGACCAAGCCAGCGACCGCGACCAAACCACCACCAGGCGGCGAGACACGTCCAGCGAAGCAGCCGGGGAATACCAAGGTTCGCAAAAATGACGGCCTCATCTTTGATTTCAAGACGCGCAAAAAGCTCAACTAGTGCCATCGCGGTGGCACTTTTGCTGCTCGCTGGGCACAGAGCCGAGGCAGCGGACGCCTTTGCCAAGCGGGTCACCAAAGCGCAAAACTGCTACGAGCGAAAGCTCTTCGACTGCGCGATAAACGAACTGGAAGCGGCGTATCTGATTCGTCCGATGCCGGCGCTCCTGCTCAACATCGCGCATGCGTACCTCGACTATGGGCGACCGCGCGACGCGATTGTCTATTACGACCGCTACATGGCAGAGGAAAAAAACCTCGCGCCGGAAGCACGCGCCGACGTCGAAAAGTTCAAAAAACAGGCCGAAGAAAAGCTCGTGGCGATGCAAGGCACCCCGCCGCCGCCGCCGATTGAAAAGCCGGTCGAAAAACCCGAAGAAAAGCCGCCGGAAGAAAAACCGCCCGAAGTCACACCGCCCAAGGTGGACACCGGCAGTCAGCCGTCGGCAGCCGCGAAATGGGCCCCGATTGGTGCGATGGCCATAGGTGGAGCGCTGCTGATCAGCGGTTTTGCCTGCGGTGGAGCCGCCATGTCGACGGCGAAAACAGTGGTCGCGACCGATGGCACCTTCAATTCGGAACTCGACACCAAGGGCAAGTCGCTCAGCAATGCGGCGATTGCGCTGGATGTGCTGGGTGGCGTCGCGATTGTCGGCGGACTGATTCCGACCATCATTCGGCTGACCAAAAAAGCGCCTTCGACGGTCGAAAAAGCGACGGCAACCGACGGAGCCGCCCCGCCACCCGCCGCCGCTCCGCAGGTGTCGTTTTCGTTTTCCAGTCGTGGCCTTGTGGTCTTGGGGAGGTTCTAATGCGTCGCACGCTTGTCTTCGCCTTGGCTGGCCTGGCCGCCTGTTATAACCCCGACTATTCGCAAAAGCCGTGTCAGGACAACTCCGGCTGTCCGACGAACTACTACTGCTCGGCGGAAAAACGCTGCACGATCGGGATGGGAACCAACAACCCAAGCGCCGACCTGGCACCCGACACCCGTCCTACGCGCATCGAAGTGCTGGTGTCGCAGACCGGATCGTTTTGGATGGGAACCGGGGCCACCGATGGCATCAACGACACGCCGAACTATCTGCGCAGCATTCCGGTGGCCTACTACCTCGATGAACGCGAAGTCACCGTCGCGGACTACCGCGCCTGTGTCACCTCGCAAAACTGTACGGCCCCAGCGACGGGTCCGTTTGGTACGCAGGGCTGGGTCTGTACCTATGGCGTGTCCGGCAAAGACAACCACCCGGTAAGCTGCGTGACCAAGACCCAGGCGGAAACCTTCTGCAAGTGGATGGGACGCCGCCTACCGACGGAACAGGAGTGGGAGTTTGCCGCGCTCGGCACGCTCGGCAAAGACACCGGCCAGCGCATGGTGTTTCCGGGACCGCTCGGCAACAACGCATGCTGGAATCAAGCCACGACGGGCACTTGTCCGACGGCGAGCTACCCGACGTTCAAGACCTATCTGGGGCAGATCGTATCGACCGATCAGCCGGGCTTTTACGACCTGCTCGGCAACGTCTGGGAAAAGACATCGAGCCAGTTTTGCACCTATCCAAACGAGACCTGCACCACCGACAAATACACGCTGCGCGGCGGCAGTGCGTTTGACAGTGACCTGCGCTTCTCGAAAGCCACCGCTCGTTACCCAACAGCGACCACCGAGGAGTACTATCCAAACCAAGGCTTCCGCTGCGCGCGATCGATGTAAATCGCGTCGAGCGCCGCAAGCAGCCCCTGCGTCGTTTCGGCATACGTCCACGTCGCCATGTTTTGATTCGCCGCCTGACCCAGTCTTTCCCGGCGTAGCTTTCCCGATTCCCCAGCACACAGCGACGACAAACAGCGCAGCAGGGAATCTTCGTCGCCGGCTGGAAAGACAAGTCCGGTTTGCTCTGGAATGACCAAATCTTCGACGCAGCCGACACGATCAGAGGCGATCACCGGCAGACCGGCGTGCATCGCTTCGGGCACGACCATCGCAAACGCTTCGCGCTGAGACGGAACGACCAGCACATCGGCTGCGGCATAAAGACCCGGCAGCTCGCGCTGGTTGCGAAAGCCCAAAAACTGCACATCGGGAATCGCCCCGCGCGCCACGTCCTGCACAAGCGAGTCGCGCAGCGCACCGTCGCCACACAGCCACAGCGACGCATCGATTCCCGACTGCCGGAGCCGTCGATAGGCCGACAGCAGAAGCTGAGGCGCTTTCACCTCGCTGAACTTGCCGCAAAACAGCAGCACCGGACGATCCCCCAAAGCCCCAAGCTGCTGCCGCAGGGTGCGCCGCAGCGCGTCCCGCTCGACGGTGGGCAGACGAAAGCGCGCGTGGTCGACCGCATACGGCGCAAAGAAGATTTTGTCGTCGGGCACCCCGTAATGGGTCAGAAGCCGCCGATTCCCCGTCGACACCGCCAGCGTCGCCGCACAAAAACCCACATAGCGGCGCAAAATCTGCTGTTTTGACAAAAGCTGAAGCCTCGCCAAACCGCGCAGGGTGGCTTCGTTTTCGTCCGCATCGCGATAGCGCACCGAGTCCCCGCGCAAAATCACCGGCAGTCGATGGGCCACCGCCGTCGAAAGCGCCAGCGGATACAGCGCGTAGTTCCAGCCCAAGATCAGCACCGCATCGAAACGATCCCGTCGCAGATGCTGCACAAGATCGAAGCTGAGCACGCCCCAAAAACGATCGAGTCCTGGCTTGTTCGCATGGCTGTGCAGCTCGACGTAGCGATAGCCTGACAGCAGATCGACATCCCAGGTCAGCGCCCGACCAAAATCGCGATCTTGCGCCGCCTGCACCTGACCCTCTAGCGATCCATACAGCACCGTCACGTCGAGCCGCGGCGACTGCGCAAGCTGCACAAACCACGGCGCCAGGTACTGAATGGGATGTGAACAGACGATCGCGAGCCGGTGCCGTCGCGGCATCGCCGCACCCTACAGCACCGTGCGGTAAATCGTAAAGGCGACCGAATAAAACAAAAACAACAGCGCCGGATAAAACACAAACGGTGACAGCTTCGGGAATCGCTCGATAAAGCCGGTCACTTCGCGCGTCATCCGCTTGGCCAGCGTCGCCGGACAGAGCACCGCGCAGCGTCCATCGATCAGCCGCTGGAGCTCGCCGATCATCTCGATCACGCTCTGGAAGCGCTGGTTGGGATCTTTGTGCAGCCCTTTGGCGACGAAGTGCAGAAGCTCCGAGCGCGGCACCGGATGGCTGGGATGGCGTACAAAAATCAGCTGCCAGTACGAAAACGGCTCGGTCGCAATCGCCATCAGCACACCGTTTAGCGACGTGACTTCCTTGAGGTAGTGGCGCAAAGACAGAAGCTCGTGCAACAGCACCGCCGCGCTGTAGATGTCGCTCCGCTCGTCAATCAGGTCGTTGCGTCCCATCGCCTGCTCGGGCGACATGTACGCCGGGGTGCCGATCAGCTGGTCGTTTCTCGTCGCAAACAGCCGTGCTTGCGCATCGGGTTTGACCGGCTCGGTCGCTTTTTCGGGCAGCTTGTCACCGCTGCCGCGAATCTGCTTGGCGACGCCAAAGTCCATCAGCACAACCTCGCCATAGCGCCCGATCATCACATTTGCTGGCTTAATGTCGCGATGGACAATTCCCTGGTCGTGGGCGTACTGGAGCGCGCGCAGGAGGCCCATAAAAATTTCCAGCCGCACGTCGACGGGATAACGCTGGTGATAGTACGGATCGCCGTCGGCCAGCTTTTTGATGATGTGCTCCAGCGTCTCGCCATCGACGTATTTCATCACGAAATAGTAGTTGCCGTTTTCGTCGAGCCCGACGTCGTGAATCGGCACGATGTTGGGATGCTCAAGCTGGCCGACCGTGCGAACTTCACTGATGAAACGGACCAGGCCCGACTGATCCCCCGACGGTGGCGCATACAGCCGCTTCAGCGCGACGATCCGCCCAATGTCATTGTCCCGCACGAGCGACACTTCGCCCATGCCGCCTTTGCCCAGCTCTTTGATCTTTTCGTAACGAGCGTTCGACTTGCGGACCAGTTCAACTTTTTCCCCGCGCATCTCGACGAGAGGCAGCACCGTCGTTTCACGCCGCACGTCTTTGGCCGTCGTCACCACGTCTTGTTTGGTCGAATCGGGCCCCTCCCCGCGATCGGTATCGATCAGCCCAAGCTGATCGACGCCCACCGTCTTGTCGACTTCGGCAGCTGGCGACGCCCCGATGTGCGGACGCACCGGAATTCCCGACGGACCGACCGTCGACGCAATCGCCAAAGAAGGCAGCTCAACCGATGGTCCCGGCGCTGGCTTTGTCCCCTGCCCTTGCGGCGGATTCGGCTGCTTGCTCATCGCCGTATCCTGTCCGCGCCCCGAGCTTGGTCACATGGGGCAACAACTGAAAAGATCGCGCACATTTTTTAACTTTACCTCAGACCGAGCGAGCACTGTTTTTGACTCGGAAACTGGCGCACGCAGCTTGCCCAAAACGACCTTTCTCCGGCACGCTACAGCGCATGTCTTTGCCCGTGTCTCGTCGTGTTTCGCTTTCGACCGGCCTGCGCTACCACTTTTTGGAATGGGGCGGCGATGACCAGCAGATCGATCACACCGTCGTTCTTGTGCACGGATTTCTCGATCTGTCGTGGACGTGGGAAGCGGTCGTCGCGGCTGGGCTTGCAGGCAAATACCACGTCGTCGCCCCGGACCTGCGCGGCCATGGCGACAGTGATCGCGTCGGCCCCGGCGGCTACTACCACTTTATGGATTACCTCGCCGACCTTGAAGACTTCATCGCGAAGGTCGGTCGTGGCCGTGTATCTCTCGTTGGACATTCGATGGGCGGATCGGTGTCGGCGTACTTTACCGGCGTCTATCCACAGCGCATTTCAAAGCTCGCGCTGCTCGAAGGCCTGGGACCGCCCGACAACGACTGGTCCGGCTGGCCTGATCGGCTCAGCGCGTGGATTTCAGCCTGGAAGCGTCAGAGCGAGCGAGGCAGCAGCAAACGCTACGCGACGATCGAAGAAGCTGCCGCACGACTGCGCGCCACCGATCCCAAGCTGGGCCCCGAGCTTGCGCTGCGGCTGGCCGAAGTGTCGACGGTGCGCACGCCCGATGGCCGCTTTCAGTTCAAGCATGACCCGCTGCACCTGACGCCCGCCCCTTCGCTGTTTATGGTCGACGGAGCGACGACGCTGTGGCGACGGATCGCGTGTGAAACGCTGCTCATCGACGGTCAAGATAGCGAATTTCGCTATTCCCCTGAAGATGCGACGCGCCGACGAGCTGCAATACCCAACGCCAGACACGTCGAGCTGGCCGAAGCCGGACACATGATGCAGCGTCACCAGCCCGCACTCTTGGCCCAGATACTCGACGAATTTCTGGCCGATCCTGCGCGATAAAACACGGCTTGGCACCAAAGCATCCGTCGCTGCGCGGCTTCTTTCCGCGGGGGCTGCAATTTGTGCGAAGATACTGAAACCTATGCCGTAGCCCATGACTTGGGCGAAAACCAAACGCATATAGGACGTGAGCGCTTGACCTCCGCAAGCCTGTTTGAAAAGACCTGGGATGTTGCCATCAAGTTGTGCCGAGGCGGCCAGCTCGATGGTCAGCACTTCGTTGTCCGACTCGCTGACGATGCCCCGCAAGGCGCACTGCGTTTTCGGATTCTGAACCGTCAAGGCCAGGCGGTGTTTTCGCCCCCGCCTGACGACGAGACGGAAGCCGGCGGGCTGTTCACTGCCGCGCGTCGCTTCGTCGAGCTGGAAGAATCCGAAAGCCGAGGCATCGAGCCGCCAGACTTCGTCCCGCTCGCCCGCCGCACCTACAAAGACAGCCTGCACGAGTGGGGGCTTATGGACGGTGAAGGCCGCGTGCTAAAGGCCTACGAATACGACCCCGAGCCGCTGCTTGGTTACGTCGTGCGCGTCAACGATGTCTACGCTTACGGCATCGTCAAACAGACAGCGCTGGCCGAAGGCACCATCACCCCAACCGGCGCCTGCGATGGTCCGGATGAAGCGCGCCGACGAGCGATCGAGCTGCTCTACCTGGCGATGGTGCGCGGCGCGACCGTCATGGGCATGAACGGCGTCCCCGCGGTCATCGACCTGTCAGCCGACCCCGAAGACGACGACAACCCGTAGTCGCAGCCGGATCGCCCAAGCATCTCCGTCTGGGAACCAAATTTCCCAAAATTCCTGCTTGACCACGGCGCAAAACCCGACTACTACATTGCTTCGCAAGTCGTTGGGGCTGTAGCTCAACTGGTAGAGCGCTTGAATGGCATTCAAGAGGTAACGAGTTCGACCCTCGTCAGCTCCACATCAAACCCCGTCGGTGAGTCATCTCCCGCCGGGGTTTTTTTATGCCCTGGGACACGCTTGGGACTGGCTTGGGACTAGGTTTGTCCCAAGCTTTGGGACATGGATGAGCCCGCCAAGACGGCGCACACCTGATCGCGTTCGGCCCGCTCCAGCGTTCCGGGTGCGATGTAGGCGCGGCGGGTGATCTCGGTAGACTCATGGCCCAGCGTCTTCGCCACGGCTTCGGCGGCGACTCCAGCGGCCACGGCGGTGGAGGCGGCAACTCCTCGCAGGCTATGCGCGCACACGACTGGGAGTCCCGCTTGCCGACAAAACCGCCGGGTCTGCTCGGCGACCCAATCCCGCCAGTGGGGTCCGCCCTCCTCGGTGGGAAAGAGGAGCGCAGCGGGCAGCTTGTGCCGGGTGCGGAGCTTCAGCAAGGGCCGCAGCACCTCGGGGATCACGATCGCTCGCTTGCCTGCGCGCGTCTTCGGGTCGAACTCGATCGCTGCGTTCGATCCCACCCGCAACACCCGGCCCCCATCGTCGATGTCGCGTACCGTGCGGCTCGTGATCTCGCTCGCCCTCAGCCCCAGCAGCAGTGCCAGCAGCACCGCCAACGCGCCATCATCGCGATCGGCAACCTGGAAGCACACCTTATATAGGGATCGTGCCTCGTCGATCGTAAGCTGCGGCTTGCCGTGTCGGCGCTTCCCGATGCCGCTTACGGCTTCGAGCGGATGGATCCGTATCCATCTCTGCCCGATGCACCAAGTCAGGAACGTCTTGGCCTGGGCGAGGTAGTTTCGATGCGTGTCGGTGGCAACCACTCGCCCGGTAGCGCTCGACCGTTCGCGGCACAGGCGATCGTACAGGTCGCGTCCCTTCTGCGGCGTGACCTTATGGAGCGGGGATTCCAGCACTGGACCAAAGAAGCGGAGCAGCACCTGCCCCGTGTTATGGACCGATCCGGGCCGGTTCCCCTTCTCCGTCTGGTGCGTGCGGTACGCATCGAGCGCCTGGCGGACGCTCAGTTGCCCGTCTTGCATGGCGATCGAGACGACCTGCTCCGCCATCCGGTAGGCGTGGTCCCGCGTGG
>DAORGN010000159.1:0-11642 GCA_035340095.1 Pseudomonadota bacterium
GCAAGCCCGCATCGCCGCTTGCGCCGCATACAGCTTCGCCATCGACGCTTGCAGGCCAAACTTCATCCCTTGATCGTGCATCCACGCCGCCCGCTGAAGAAGCAGCCGCGCCGCATCGAGTTCCATCGCCGCCTGCGCAATCATGTTTTGGATCGCCTGGAACTCGGCCAGCGACTTGCCAAACTGGCGACGCTCTTTGGCGTAGCGAATCGCCGCCGCAGTCGCCCCTGCCCCCAGCCCGAGCGCCATCGCCCCGATGGTGATTCGCCCTTTGTCCAAGATCCGCAGTGTGTCGATGAAGCCGTGGTCCAGTTCGCCAAGCCGCTGGCTGTCCGGCACCCGCACGTCTTCGAGCAGAAGCTCCGCGGTGTCCGACGCATGCAGACCCATTTTTTCGATCCGCCGGCTCGCCGAAAAACCCGGTGTGCCGTAGTCGACAATGAACGCCGTGATGCCGCGCTGTTTCTTTTCCGGTGACGTGACCGCCAAAATCACCGCCACACCACCGACGGAACCTTGGGTGATGAAGGTTTTCTGCCCGCTGATGCTCCAGCTTCCGTCGGCAAGCCGCGTCGCCCGCGTCTTGGCCCCCGCCGCGTCCGATCCCGAACCCGGTTCGGTCAATCCCCATGCGCCCAGCTTTGTCCCCGACGCCAGGTCCGGCAGATAGCGCGACTTTTGGTCTTCGTTGCCAAACAGGCTGATATGACCCGAGCACAGACCGTTGTGCGACGCGACCGTAATCGCCACCGAGCCATCGACCGCAGCCAGCTCCTCGATGACGAGCGCAACTTCCTGCATCGTCATCGCCGACCCGCCATACGCTTCGGGAATCGTCATTCCCAAAAGCCCGAGCGCGCCGAGCTTGGGCACAAGCTCGATGGGAAAGTGCGACTCGTTATCCCACTTGCGACTGTGCGGTGCAATTTCGGCCTGCGCAAACTCACGCACGGTCTTTTGCAGCGCTTTTTGGTCTTCGCTTAGCTCAAAGTCAATCATGGTGTTCTCGTCGCTGTGTTTGGAAAGCGAGCAGCTTACTTTAGGCGGCTTTGCTCGGCGCGCGGACGGACTTCTTTTTCCACCCAGTCGATGATGTCGCGCGTCGATGTACCGGGCTTAAACAGCGCCGCGACGCCTTGCTTGCGCAGCTCGGTTTCGTCTTCTTCGGGAATGATGCCACCGCCGAACACCAGCACGTCACCGGCACCGCGGCTGCGCAGCGCATCGAGCACCGCCGGAAACAGCGTCATGTGCGCACCCGACAAAATCGACAGCCCCACGGCGTCGACCGCTTCTTGCACTGCCGTCGCTGCAATCATCGCGGGGGTCTGGTGCAGGCCGGTGTAAATCACTTCGTATCCTGCGTCGGAAAGCGCACGCGCCACCACTTTTGCGCCGCGGTCATGTCCATCGAGGCCAGGCTTGGCGACGAGGATGCGGAGCTTCTGCTTGGCACTGCCAAAAGACGTGTCAGCTTGCATGATCGGAAAACTCCTTCAGCACCGAACGAGCGATCACCAGCCGCTGAATCTCGCTGGTTCCCTCGTAAATTCGCTGGACGCGGGCGTCGCGCAGGTAGCGCTCGACCGGGAATTCTTGGGTGTAGCCGTAGCCGCCGTGGACTTGCAGCGCCATGTCGCAGATTCGACCGGCTGCTTCCGATGCGTACAGCTTGGCCATCGCCGCTTTTTGCGAAAACGGCAGCTTTTGTTCTTTCAGATACGCCGCGCGCACAGCCAAAAGACGCGCCGCATCAAGCTGGGTCGCAGCGTCGGCGAGCATGTTGCCAATCGCCTGAAAATCGGCAATCGCCTGGCCAAACTGTTTGCGCTCTTTGGCATAGTTTTTCGCCGCGGATAGTGCTGCCCGTCCGACGCCGACCGCTTGGCTGGCGATGCCAATCCGTCCGCCGTCGAGAGCGACCATCGCAATTTTGAAGCCGTCGCCTTCGTTGCCAAGCCGCGCCGATTCGGGCACAAAGCAGCCGTCCAAAAGCAGCGGCACCGTCGTCGAACCTTTCAGTCCGAGCTTGTGTTCTGGCCGTCCGGCGACAAGCCCTTGTGCGCCGCCTTCGACGATGAACGCCGACAGACCACCGGCTTGGCTGCGCTTGTCTGCTTTGCCACCGTCTGTGCGCGCCCACACCACGATGACGCCCGCGCGATCGCCCGACGTAATCCACTGCTTGTTGCCCGTCAGCCGATAGCCGCCCGGAACCCGCTCGGCCACCGTCTGAAGCGACGCGGCATCCGATCCGGCTTGCGGTTCCGACAGCGCAAACGCCCCCGCGATCGCTTCCCCCGAGCACAGCCGCGGCACATAGGTTGTTTTCTGCGCTTCACTTCCGAACGCGCAGATCACCTCGGCGACCATGTTGGTGACGGCCATCGCAACGGACACCGACGCATCGGCAGCGGCCACTTCGCTGACCGCCAGCGAATACGCCACCGCCCCGGCTTCAGACCCGCCGTACTGCGACGGAACATTGACGCCCAAAAGACCCAGTTCCCCGAGCAGTCGCAGCTCTTTGTCGGGAAACAGTCCCTTTTGGTCGCGCTCCGCCGCTGCCGGCTTCAGCACTTGCTCAGCAAACTGTCGCGCCGTCGTCTCGATAAGTCGCTGTTCTTCGGAAGGCTCAAAGTGCATGGACTGCTCGATTCCCTTTGTGCGCTACTCGCCGTCGTCCGCGGCGCCCAGCGAATACTCAAACTTCACAATCTTGCCGAGCGGATCGGGCAGCTTCAGGCTGCGCGCCTTGCTGTCGAGACACGCCGTCACTGCTTCGTCGAGCGGATCTTTGGGCGACGAAAAACCGACCGACGCCACCTGTCCACCGGGCGCCACATAGCCGGTCATCTTCACCGCTTCGATTGCAGCAAACTTTTCATTGCCCTTGGGTTTTTTGGCTTTGGCAGCGCAGCTCAGCAGCTTTTTCTTTTCCTTGTCGAGCTGCTCGGACGCTTGCTCGCGACCCAGCGGCGTCGACGGAACCATTGCGGCAAAGTCCATCGGATAGGTGATCTCGCCGAGTCCGCCTTTGGCCGGCGGATAGCTTATGCCGCCGAGTGTGGTCAGCAAGCAGTGTTCGACTTCATATGCCCCAAGGTTGGATTTTTGCGTGATGATCCGCTTGGCTTTCCCGTCGGTGCCAATGAACATCTTGAGCTCGACGTGACCGCTTAGAAAACGCAGCCGCGACGACACATCCTCGTAACACTTTTTGAGCTGGGCTTTGTTTGTCTCCAGCACCGCAAGACACGCCGCAGCATCAAGCTGTCCGGCAATGCCTTCTATCGCCATCTCTTCCGCCGCGGGCGGAGGCGGGGCCGGCTTTGGCTTCTTTTTCGATTGCGCCGTCCCAAGCAGGGCTCCGCAAAGCAGCGCGCCACAAAGCGCCATTTGCAAAGGCATCCACTTTCCCAGCCTCAACATCGGTTCTCCTTACTGGCTGCTGCGCAGATAAAAATCGCAGCGCACCAGCGCCGTAGCCGTTCCATCGGGATAACTCCAGCTCCGCGCCGCGTCGACCACGCACTGTTCGAGGTGCGACAATTCGGGCTGGGGCGAAATCACATCGACTTTGTCCGCTTTGCCTTGCGGCGAAACGCTCAGCATGATGCCGATGCGCGCTTCGAGCTTGCGGTTCTTGCTGCGATCCACCTCGGCGCTCCAGCACAGCGGCAGATCACTTGAGGCTTTGCGCTGACAGACCCGTCGCACCGATTCGGCGCGGTCTTCGGCATTTTCGCTCTGCTCGACGTAGCCGCCACCGGGAGCCACTTGCTGCGTCGTCGAACCACCCTTCCCACTCGTCCGCAGCTGCGCACCACCCGACCGTGTCTGCGGCGATTTTTCGTCGCAGCCAGCTTGGATGACAAGCGCAGCAAGCAGGACACCTCCGAGTCCAAAACCAAGCCGAAGGGACTGCGCGCGGGCGCGACCAGGCTGCGTTTGACAGGATGGATCGAGGTGAGAAGACATGGCGGACTCCTTTACAAAGACTTGCCGACGGACCGACCTATTCCTTGAGCAGCGAGGCGGCAATCACAATCCGCATGATCTCGCTGGTGCCTTCGTAAATCTCGGTGATCTTGGCGTCGCGATAGTGCCGCTCGGCGGGGTAGTCTTCGACGTAGCCGTTGCCACCGAAAATCTGCACGCACTCTTTGGCAGCGCGGTTGGCGCATTCCGACGCAAACAGCTTCGCCATCGCCGACTCTTTGCTGTGCCGCTGGCCTTTGTCTTTTAGCTGCGCCGCCCGCAAAGTCAGAAGCCGCGCCGCATCCAGTTCCGTCGCCATATCGGCGAGCTTCCACTGAATCGCTTGGTGGTTTGCGATCGGCTGGCCAAACGTCTTGCGTTCCAGCGCGTAGCGACCGGCATCCTCGAACGACGCACGGGCAATGCCCAGCGCCTGCGCCGCGATGCCGATGCGCCCACCGTCGAGCGTCGACATCGCCACTTTGAAGCCGACGCCCACATCGCCCAGCAAAAGATCCCGACCGACGCGCACTTCATCGAGGAAAATCTGGCACGACTGCGAACCGCGAATGCCCAGCTTTTTGTCGGCTGGACCGGTTCGCACGCCCGGCATGTCCATCGGCAAAATAAACGTCGTAATCGCTTTGTGTCCAACGTGCTTGCCCGGCGGGTCGGCCATGCACTGCAGGATGCAGACGTTGGCGTTTGGACCGTTTGTGATCCAGTTTTTGACGCCCGTGATGACCCAGCCATCGCCATCTTTGACGGCGACGGTCTTTTGCGCCGCAGCGTCTGAACCGGCTTCCGGCTCCGACAGCGCAAAACAGCCAAGCAGCTGACCCGATGCGAGCGGTGCCAGCCATTTGCGCTTCTGCTCTTCGGTCCCAAACTTGAGCAGCGGGTCACAGACGAGCGAGTTGTTGACGCTCATGATGACGCCGGTCGACGCGCAGGCCCGCGAGATTTCTTCGAGCGCCAGCACATACGACACGGTATCGAGCCCGGCGCCGCCGTACTGATCGGGAATGGCAATGCCCAAAAAGCCCAGCTCGGCCATGCGACGGACCAGCTCGGCGGGAAAACGGTGTTCGCGATCAATCTCGGCAGCCCGCGGCAGCACTTCGCTCTTGGCGAACTCGGCAGCCGTCTTTTGGGCCATTAACTGCTCATCGCTGAGACGGAAATCCATGGCAGTCGCTTTTCCTTAGCAAATGGGAGTGGGGCAGTCTGAAAAAGACCGCCGCGCCATGCTTATCACGTTCTCACGAGTGCGGGTAGCAATCAAACCGCCGACCCGCCACGAGAGAAAGTCGGTTTATTTGCCGGTGTAGCTGGGGGGACGTTTTTGCAAAAAGGCGCCCATGCCTTCTTTTTGGTCTGCCGTCGCGAACAGCTCTGAAAAAAGCTGGCGTTCCCGCGCATTTCCGTCGGCAAGCCCCGTCTGTCGCGACGCATGAAGCGCTTGCTTGGTCTTGGCGATGGCCACCGGGGCGCGACAGGCCATTTTGTGCGCCAGTTTTTTGGCTTCGGTGATCAGCTCGGCGAACGGCAACACACGGTTGACCAGCCCGATCCGCAGCGCATCTGCGGCGGTGATGTTGTCGCCCGAAAGCAGGATCTCGGCAGCGACCCCAAACGGCACCCGTCGCGGCAAGCGCTGGCTGCCACCAAAACCGGGCATCACGCCGATGTTGACTTCTGGCTGACCAAAGCGGGCATTTTCCGACGCCAGCAGAATGTCACACGACATCGCCAGTTCCATGCCACCGCCGAGCGCAAAACCGTTTACGGCTGCAATCACCGGCTGCGGCAGCGCTTCGAGGCTGTCCATCAACCGATGACCCAGCTCCGCAAAACGCAGCGCTTCGGGCGGCATCATCTGCGCCATCGCTGCAATGTCCGCGCCCGCGACAAAGGCTTTTTCCCCCGCGCCGGTCAGGACGACCGCACGCACGGTTTCCGATGTCGCCAGCTCGCTGGTCAGACGCAGAAGCTCGGTGAGCACCTGCTGGTTTAGCGCATTGAGCGCTTTGGGACGATTGATTTGGACGACACAGACGGGGCCGTCCAGCTCGACAACGAGCGTCTCGTATTGGCTCTGCATGGCCGTTCTCTTAGTACTTGTAGAAACCGCGGCCCGTTTTGCGTCCTAAAAAGCCCGCGGCGACGTGGCTGCGCAAAATCGGCGCCGGACGGTATTTGGGATCACCCAGCTCGCGGTGCAGCACTTCGGCAATCGCGAGCACGGTGTCGAGCCCAATCAGGTCGGCCAGCGCCAATGGCCCCATCGGGTGGTTTAGGCCAAGCTTTACGCCTTTGTCGATGTCCTCGGCGGTGCCCAGCCCCTCCGCGAGCGCAAAGCACGCTTCGTTTAGCATCGGAATCAGGATGCGGTTGACGATAAAGCCCGGCACATCGCGCGCCGTCACCAGTTCTTTGCCCAGCGCTTTGCCGAGCGCCAGCGTCGCTTGATACGTCGCGTCGCTGGTTTGCAGGCCCCGGATGATTTCGCACAGCGTCATCAGCGGCACCGGATTCATAAAGTGCATGCCGATGACCTGCTCGGGCCGCTTGGTCTTGCTCGCAAGCAGCGTGATCGAAATCGATGACGTATTGGTCGCCAGCACCGCGCCCGGCTTGGCCGCCGCGTCGATTTTTTCGAAAATCTTCTGCTTCAGCTCTTGGTTTTCCGTCGCTGCTTCGACGATGAAATCACACTCGGCCAGTGCTTCATAGCTGCCCGAGGTCGCAATCAGCGCCACTGCCGCATCGCGCTTTTCCGCCGCCAGCTTGCCCTTTTCGACCAGCTTGCCAAGCTGCGCCGCGATCTTGGCTTTGCCTTTTTGCGCCGTTTCATCGTCGCGATCGACCAGCACAACCGCCACGCCGCGCTCGGCAGCGACCTGGGCAATTCCTGCGCCCATCTGGCCAGCCCCGACGATTCCTAGCTTCTGAATAGCCGTCTCACTCATCGATACCTCACCCGAAATGTTCCTTAACGCTCGACGGTGAGCGCAATTCCTTCGCCGCCGCCGATGCACAGCGAAACGACGCCGCGCCGCTTGCCTTCGCGCTGCAAGCTGTGCACAAGCGTCACCAAAAGACGACAGCCCGACGCACCGATCGGATGACCCAGCGCAATTGCGCCACCGAATGGATTGACGTTGTCGCTCGAAATGCCGAGAAGCTGGTTGTTGACGAGCGCCACGACGGCAAACGCTTCGTTGATTTCGTAATAATCGACTTCGTTTTTCTGCCAACCAGCGCGCGACAGGGCTTTTTCGATCGCGAACGCCGGTGCCGTCGTAAACCACGCCGGCTCTTGCGCGTGCTGCGCCCATGAACGAATCCGCGCAAGCGGCGTAAGACCGCGACGAGCCGCCTCTTCCGCAGACATAAGGACGACTGCCGCGGCGCCGTCGTTGATGCTCGATGCATTGCCCGCCGTCACCGTGCCGTCTTTTTCAAACGCTGGGCGCAGCGCCGCAAGCTTGGCCGCATCCGATCCACGCGACGGTCCTTCGTCACGCGACACCACTTTGGCCGGGCCTTTTTTCTGGGCGATTTCGACGGGAACAATCTCGGCATCGAACTTGCCCGCTGCCTGCGCCGCCTGCGCCCGCTTGTACGACTCCGCCGCGTAGGCGTCTTGGCTTTGGCGATCGATCTTTTTGTCACGCGCACAGACTTCCGCAGCCGATCCCATGTGGAAGTTGTTGTAGGGGTCCCACAGTCCGTCGAAGATCATGCCATCGGTCGCTTGCTGATGACCCATGCGGAAGCCGCCGCGCGCCGTCAAAAGGTAGTACGGCACATTGCTCATCGATTCCATGCCACCCGCGACGGCAACTTCGACTTCCCCGAGCGCAATCGCCTGCGCCGCCAAGATCACCGCCTTAAGCCCCGACCCACAGACCTTGTTCAGCGTCTGACACGGCACAGACGTGGGAATCCCGGCTTTGATCGCGGCCTGACGGGCCGGCGCTTGACCGATACCAGCTTGCAGAACACAGCCCATCGTCACTTCGCCCACGTCCGCGGGACTGACCGAAGCGCGGGCCAGCGCCGCTTTGATCGCGATGGCGCCAAGCTCGGGAGCCGCCACTTGCGCAAGCTCACCAGCGAACGCGCCAATCGGGGTACGAGCGGCAGAGACGATTACAACCTCACGGCCATGTGCCGAAGCTGTCATGGGAAGACTCCTTGTCGATGTCGTTTCTGCGCAAGCAAGTGACAGGGATGCTGATTTCACTCGCTGCGGCAAGGCGACCTTGCCACAAAGATCCACTGCCGAGCAAGCGGCGCTACGCGGGCCGATACTGTGCCGAGCGACGTCACCGCGTCGAAAGCGGGTTCAGACGCGCGACTTGTAACAGCCGCGATCGGAACGGCAGACGCTCTGGTGAGCCAAGCCACCGTCGGGTCCGGCGCATTCCATCGTCGACAGACACCAATACACCGCGGTGCCTTGCAGCGCATCGATCGCCGAGACGTGTTCCCCGTCGCTCGATTCCACTTGAGCAAACGCGAGCTTGCTCCGCAGTTTGCGACACAGCAAAAACGCGCTGTCTTCGCCCTCTGTCGATGCATAGTCGGTGGCACCGTCGACGGCTTGGTCTACAGGAGCAATCGGAAGGGAAGACGCGCGACCTGGGACGTGCTGGCTACCGGGCATGGCTTTCGCACGCTAGCAGAGAAAATGCCCAGCGTGCAAAAGGACTTACCGTCCGCTGCCTCTCGCTGTCATGGACGTGTGTTACCGTCCCCGGTGAGGTTTTTTGGCGATGGCTACACGACGGCTCATGGGAAGAGGCGCTGCGCTTTTCTTGACCGCGACGATCGCGACGACATCGGGCTGTGACCTGATGCGGATGGTGCGGGATACGTCGCAGGGCATTCAGGAAACCAACAAGCAGCTGCGTGAGGCGAGCGGTCTGATTCGGCAGTCGGGGCAGCTTATCGGGCAGGCGTCGGATTCGATGACAAAAATGCAGCCCAGCCTCGATAGCGTGGCGCACCTGGACGGGTCGATGAAAGCGCTGGCCGAAATGAAAGGATCGATGGATCGGCTGGCGGCGATGCAGACCGACTTCGATTCGATGGCCAAGGGCATGCGCGATCTGGCGGCGATGCGTCCGGCGATGGAACAGATGGCGACGCTCGGTCCGCAGCTTGCAGCAGTGGCGCGGCTCGGTGGATCGATGGGAGATGTCGCGGGACTGAAGCCGACGCTGCAAGCGGTCGCGGATCTCAAACAGCCGATGGACAACCTGACCAAGCTGGCGGACCCGATGAACCGGGTGTCACGGCTCGAAGGGCCGCTCGAAAAAACCGCGGCGCTGGTCACGCCGATGAACACGCTGGCGGCGCAGGTCGATTCGCTGGAACGCGCCCAGTCGGTCCACATCGTGTGGTGGAGCATCTTTGGTCTGTCGCTGTGGATGCTGGCGACGGCAATGGGCGCGGCGGCAGGCGTCTACATCGGCAATCGGATGTCGAGCAGCAAAAAGAACCGCACCGCCGAGGCATAGTTTCGACCCGCGGCGGTGTGCGATGGAAATTTTGCTTACGGCTCGCGCAGGATGAAGTCGCCGCTGACGTAGCCGATGCCGTCTTTGAAGCGGATGCGATACCAGCCAGGAGCGACGCCGGTGATGTTTACGCGCGCGCCCTTCGCCACGGTGCCGAGGATCGGCGCGGTCTTGGCCGGACCGCTGCGCACGTTGAGTACGTCGCTTTGGGTGTTCACAAGTCCGGTGGCGTTCTGATCCATAAACGCCAGGCCATTAACCACCACGGGCGGCGTCACCGTCGGCGTGGGAGAGGGTGGCGGCGTCACCGGTGCGGGCACCACAGGCGTTTCGACGGGCGGCGGCGTCACCGGCACGGGCACCATCGGCGTTTCGATCGGCGGCGGCGTCACCGGCTGAATCGGCGTCACCGGTGTCACTGGCTGAATCGGCGTCACCGGTGTCACCACCTGAGGCGCTTCGACAGGCGGCGGCGTAATCACAGGCGGCGTAATCACAGGCGGCGGATTTTCTGGTGCAGCGCCTGCAGTTCCACCAGCCGTCGTCGCTTTGTCAGGCGTGGGCTCGGCAGCACCGCGCCTGATTGGATCGGGCCAATCGGTCGCAATGAACAGACCACCACCGACGGTAAGAGCCGGCTGCGACAGCACCTCGCCACCGACGAAAGCCGCAACACCAAACGGCACAGCCAACGGCAGCCGCAGGCGCGCTTCGAGTCGAGGCTCCAGCGACACTTGTTCCAGCAGGGCTTCGCGCTGGCCATTGCCGGCGACCCCGAGCGCATAGTTGCGGTAGCCGATGAGCGCGCTCGCTCGCAGCACAAAGTAACGAGAGATCGGAAGCTGGCCGTGCAACGACAGCGACATCCGCATCATCGAAAGCTGCTGAGTGGTCCGCTGGGCAAGCTGCGGGCTCGTTGGCTGTCCGTCGGGAAGGCCGCTCCACGAACCGCCGCCGTGAACGCCGATGCCGAAAAAGCGACACGGGAAGACGATCGCTCCGCCTTCGATGGTCGGCATCCACGGCTGGTTAAAGCCCAGGTCACTGCCGCGGGCGGTGAAGTCCTGTTCGGCGGTCCCCGACGTGCCTGTCCGCGCTGGCGAGTTAAACATCGAATCGGCCAAGCTGGGCCGAATCACCCCCCCGAGCGCGTAAACCTCGACGGTAAGATCGGACATGCCGCAGGGACGCTTGGCCGAAGCTGGACTGGCCAGTGCAGCCGTTGACCACGCGCCAAGCAGCGAGCAAGTCACAAGAGACAGTGTGCGTTGACCCCGAATCACGATCGCCCCCTAGTAAGTTCTGATAGCCCTTTGAGATTTTCTCACATCACATTTGCTTCTACCAGACCTTGACGACGACGGCGGTGGCACCTAGTGTAAGACTCGACCTGGCTGCCTGAATCGCCTCGGTTGGGATAGTTTTTTCCCTACAATGTTGAACCTGGGATTCACCTCTGGCCGTAGCGTGCACGCCCGCATGTCGGGAAGCCCATAGCGGTCAATTTTGTGGAGCCCACCTACTTAGGTAGGGGTTCAAACATCCTGACCACGATCGGGCGGGGGTTAGCCGACCCTTCGGGGTCGGTTTTTTTTTCGTCTGCACGCCAGGTTCTGGCATGCGGAAGCGCGAGCGGAAACTCGATCTGGGTGGGGGTCGATAACTCGATCGGAGGATCGGATGCCGCTCTTCGATGGGTTCAAAAAAGACGAAGAACCGAAGCTTTCGCCATGGCTGCCCCAGCTTGGACATGCGCCGAGTCAAGAAACTGGGCCAAAGCCAGAAGAAAAGCATGACTTGCCGCCGCTCGCCGCCGTGCAGCAAAACCCCAGCGGCAAGCAGAGCGAGACGGTCAAAGAAAACGTCAAAGAGCAGAAGAAGGAAGCCGACAAAAAGTCGGACTCCGGCGGCCACGACGAACCCTACGTCCCATTTGAGGACATGTTTCACGAAAAGCCGGACTTCGAGAAGTACAAGAAGCAGGACAAGCTGCCGGACAAGTACGTCATCAAAGACGAAACCGACGCCAAGCAGATGCAGTACAGCTCGTTCGGCGTTCCGATGACGCCGGATGCGTGGGCCATGCAGACCGCGATCGACGGCGGCAAGCTTCACTATTTGTACGACAAG
>DAORGN010000160.1:0-11633 GCA_035340095.1 Pseudomonadota bacterium
CGGCCTTGGCTGGTTCAGACTTGGCCGATGCCTTGTCGGCTTTCTTGGCCGGCTCCGCTTTCGCCGCGGCCTTGTCGGCTTTCTTCACGGGTTCGGCCTTGGCAGGCTTTTCCGTCGCTTTGGCAGCGGGCTTGGCCGGTTCAGAAGTAGGTGCGGACTTGGCCGACTTGGCGTCTTTTTTGGCCTTGTCACCGCTCGCCGCATCTTTGGCCGCTACAGGAGCCGACTTGCCGCCCGCTTTGCCCTCACCGCCATCGGTCTTGCCCTTGCCCGGCTTGTCTGCCGATTCGGACTTGGCTGCGCTGTCTGCTTTCGCCACGCCGGCCAAGGCCTTGCCCGCTGACTTGTCGGCCTTGGCCGCTTTGCCGCTCGCGGGTTCGGCTTTCGATTTGTCGGCTTTTTTGGCCTTCGGCGCGTCGTCAGAATCAGTCCCCTTCGGAGCGGCAGTCTTGCTCGACTTGCTGCTTGGGGCTGGTTTTTCTTCAGCATCGGCTTTGGCGTTCTTTTTGCCAGGAGGCCGACCGACTCGACGCTTTCCATCTGGGCTCGACTTCGACTTGCTCGACGGACGGTCTTCGTCAAAGTCATCGTCCGCGTCGTCATCATCGTCGTCGCCAGCATCGGCAAACTTGCTCGCGGCAGGACGACCCCGACCCACGGGTGGCTCTGCGCCTTTGGCTTTGCGACCACGACCGCGCGGGGCATCGCCCTCATCATCCAGGTCGCCGATGAGCGAGTCATCATCGTCATCATCGTCGAGCGCCGCCAGTTCACGCGCCGACAGCTTGGTGGTTTTGCCCATGCCACCCGACTTCGGCGACGAAACGACCGGAATCTCTTCGTCGTCGTGCAGCATGTCGGGCAAGTCCAGATCGTCGAGCTCGGGCTCATGCGCTTTGGCCAAACGCGCTGCTTCACGCGCTGCGGCCTTGGCTTCACGCGCTTCCTTGGCTTTGGCTTTGCCGTCGGCTCGCGCTCGCGCTTCTGCTTCCTGACGCTGGCGCTGCACCAAATGCAGGGGCAAAAGCCGGCGGTTGTGGATCAGGATGCGCTTGTCGTTCTGGAACGTGACCTCGATCTTGTTCTGGCCAATCAGCTCAGAAACAAAACCGACGCCGAACACCGAATGGGTCAGAACGTCCAGCTCGCAGAAGACTTCGTCGGGGCCCCAAGCCCGCGGCGTGCTCTTCTTCTTGTTAATGACCTGTTCCCAGGTCGGTTTGGCTTTGATCAGCTTCTTCCGACTGGGCTGTTCACTCGGCTCGTCGCCGTCTTCGCCGCGAGGCCGACGGAAAGCGTGAACGTCGTCACACGTATTGCAGCGGACACGACGAATTTCTTCGTCGTAGCGGCTTACGACCGTGTGCGGGGTGTCGGTTTTACACCGGGCACAGAAAGCCTCGATCTCCTGCCCGACATCATCGGCTTCATCATCGAACATCGAGAAGTCCATCACTTACCGTTTCGGTCTGAAAAGTCGGTTGAAGTGGAGTCATCCACATCCAACCATCGTGTGCTTTGTAACCGTGCCTACAAGCACTCGACTGAGGGCATGGATAACACATCATCGTGCTCGGTTTCCTATCACGGTTTTGGGGCTTTGAGCAAACAAAATTCTTTTTCCGCAGCGATCGAAATCGGCGCCTGGGATGGGCCCGCCAGACCGTGATATACGGTTTGTATGCGCCACGATTTGCACGCCGGTGGAAGGCCCAGCGTTGCTTCTCGTTTGCGGCGGTGGCTTTGGCAAGCACCAAGCCGCGTGTTGGGCAAAATGTTGGCGGCAGCAGGCATCGCGCTCGCGGCGCTCCAGGAAGGCTGTTATGCCGCACACTACCTCGGCCAACAGGCTGGCGGACAGCTTCATCTTCTGAGAATCCGTCGGAATGTTAGCGAAGTCATCAGTGACCCAACCACCGAAGAAGCGCTGCGCCAGAGGCTGCAACTGGTCATGGAAGCGCGAAAGTTCGGTATCGAAACGCTGGGACTGCGCGGTGGAGCCGAGTTTACCCGCTACGTCGATCCAGGCGGGCCGGTTGCGTACAACCTGACGGTGTCGCCCAAAGATGCGCTGACGGTGCGATCATTTCGTTTTCCGCTCGTTGGACGAGTGCCCTATCTGGGCTTCTTTGATCTGCGCGATGCGAAGCGCGAAGCCCAGCGTTTTGCCGATGCCGGCTTTGATGTCTATCTGCGACCCGTCGGCGCCTATTCGACGCTGGGATACCTGATTTCGCCGATTTACCGTTCAATGCTGGGTGATTTTTCGGCGGCGGGTGAGCTGCGAGCGGTCGAGACGATCCTGCATGAAATGGCGCACTCCACCGTGTTTCTCCCCGGCGCGTCGGATCTAAACGAGAGCTTTGCGACCCAAGTGGGCATTCGCGGTGCCGCCCTCTTTTATCGCAGCCGGGGTGACCTGACGCAGAGCGATCGCGTGTTTGCGCTGGCCAAAGTAGGCGAAGCCGACGAAAAGTCGTTTTCGACCTGGCTTGCACCACAAATCGATCGGCTCAATCGCTTTTACAAGCGCGCCGCCGAGGTCAAGCTCCGTCGCAAGCAGCTGCTCGAGCAGCGGGAAGCGATTTTCGAAGAAATCCGTCAGTCGTATCGGCAGGCGTTTCCGGAAGGACGGCGCTACAAGCGACTGGCGGACGGGCCGCTGTCGAATGCACTGCTCAGCTCGTTTGCCGTTTATCACGAAAGCAGCGGTCTTCAGGAAGCGCTGCTGGCCATCTGTGACGATGATCTCAAACGATTTGTGTCGCTGTACAGAGAAGCGCGCGATCGCAGGGACGGCGCCGAGTGGCTGCGTCGGTTGGCGGACCTACAGCGCCGTTCCGTTCCCTGATGACAGGAAGCTGCGACGACGAAGCCCGGCATAGGCAAGCGACGCGGCAACAAGCCCAAGAGCCAGCAGACGAATTCCAACGGGAGGTACGTCCTGCGCCGTCTGCGACTGCATCGCCACTTGGGCCCGTGCTTCCTGCACCGCGGCCAGCGCATCGACAATGCCGGCACCGTAGTGGTTGTCGTGGCTGCCGCGATAGTGAACCGGTCGTCGCGCGGTCTGCTTCAGGATCTTGGCCACGGCGTCGGGATCGCGCACACCTTGGCTGACCACCAGTGCAGCAACACCAGCGACGTGCGGAGACGCCATCGACGTGCCCATAAAGCCAAGGTAGTCCTGGCGCGAGATGTCACCCGGCACGATGGTATTTTGCAGCACACCGTCGGGGACTCCGTCACCGTTTTGATCAATTCGGGTGTTCCCGCCCGGTGCGGCGATGGTGATCTCTTTGCCCCAGTTTGAATAGAACGTCGTCGTTTCGTCGAACTGGGTTGCAGCGACGGCAATCGCTCCGCGGTTGGCAGCAGGATAGCTCACCCGCCCTCGCCCATCGTTACCTGCCGCACAAACGACGACGACGCCATGATCATGGGCATAACGAACGGCGTTGGCGAGCACCGGCGAGTTAAACGGACCGCCGAGGCTCATGTTGATGACCTGCGCCCCGTGATCAGCAGCCCAGCGAATGCCTTCGGCGATGCCAGCGACGGAACCAGAGCCCGATCCCGACAGCACTTTGATCGGCATGATCCGCGCGTGTGGCGCGACACCAGCGACGCCGATGCCGTTGTCCGTGGTCTGCGCGATGGTGCCCGCGACGTGGGTTCCGTGTCCGTGATCGTCCTGAGCGTCGGGATTGTCGTTTACGAAGTTCCAACCCGGAACAAGCTCCGTTCCGTGTAGGTCTTCTACTTTGGTGACGCCGGTATCGATCACAGCGACGGTAACACCCTGCCCACGGGAGAGCATCCAGGCTTCCGGCATGTTGATCTGGTCAAGGTGCCACTGATAGCGGTACTTGGGATCGCTCGGCTGAAAGCGCGGTTTTCCGTCGCGGTCAGCCGGTTTCGGCGATTCACTACTGGCTGGAATGCGACCGGCTCGATCATCCGAGGTCAGCGCGCCGGGGGCGGTTTCCGGAATCTGGTAGAGCAGCTCGAGATCCGCGGCTTCGACCAGTGGATCGTGACGAAGCGCGCGCAAAAGCGACGACAGCCGCGACGCCTGGTCGCCAGTCTTGTCGATGAACACGCGATAAATCCGGTCGTGCCCAACGTAAGAAGAATCAGCGACGAAACGAACGCTGTAGCGTCGGGCCAGGACGCGGACCGTCAGATCATCGACGCGATCATCGAGATCCACCACCAAATCGGGCAGTGCTTGCTGACTGCGAATGGCCGCGGCGAGCTGAAGCTCATCGAGCGAGAGAGCGGGTGCATCCGAAAGCGGCTGAGCCGGCGAGGCATTCGCCAGTGCAGCCGTCCCAAGGAGCAGAGAACCAATCCACGCCGAGAGGCGAGTCTTTGTCATGATGTTGTCTCCACGCTGCCTACCGAGCCACTGTGCGGCTCTCGGCTTTCAGTCTAGCAAAACCAACCAAGCTGCAAGGGTCAAAGCACGGTCTACGCCCGATTCCCGATGCCGATCATTCATTCCCAGCGCATGGCCTGCAAGCGCCCGTGACTGCGCTGGGCATTGCCCAATATGAAGTATTTTATATGCTTCATATTGTATATTCTGGGTGAGCAAAGGGGTCCATGCGGTTTCTAGTTCAGGACCGCTGATGTCGTCGCCGGCTTGCTTCCTTTGGTCGCGGCAATGATCACATGCGGATAGGGAAGAACATCGGGAACGCGAACGACGCGGACTTGATATCCCAGGTCACGCAGCAGATCGCTCCACTCATTGTGGTGCCGGTACGTCAGCTCCTCTTTCATCCCGACCATGGCGCGATCCAGTATTTCGGTAAACTTCAGACCGAACCACGGCTTGGTCGTAATGTCCTTTATCACCAGCGTCCCGCCTTCTTCGAGCATGTCGGTGAGCTGACGCACCACATCGACCTGATCTGCCGACGGAATGTGATGCAGCACATCCAGCAGATAGACGGCGCGAAACGGTCCGCGTGCAGCAGTTTGACGAACATCTTCGGCGTAAAACTCGGTCTTCACCCCAAGCCGCTCGGCGACTTTTTTCGCCATGTCGATGCGATGGGCGTTCGGGTCGATGCCGATGATGCGACGGCCCGGCTGCATCTGCGAAAAATACGCGGACCACAGACCAAAACCACAGCCGACATCCAGGATCGGTCCGTCCGACGGCAAGAGCAGATCCATCGTCGCGAGCAGCTTCACCCGCAGGATCATAAAGCGAATGATGGCGTAGGTTCGCTCGACGACCGGCAACGCACGCGCGATCCGCCACAGGGCTTTCGTGGCGGACACTTCTTCATCGTGACTGGGAGTAAAAACGAAGGACGAAGGACTGGAAGGAGGCGACGACATGCGCCGCACACTAACCTCGTTTTTTCGCGGTCGCGCGAAAAATTGCTATCCGACGACTGGGGCCTTGGGCGGAACCAGGATGATCACTTCACGCTGATCGAGGTCGGCGCAGCCACCGGCCAGCACTTTGATGGTGGCGCGGAAAATCTGCGGGCCCGTCGAAGGCTGCACCATGGTGTTTTGCGCCGTGACCGAGAACCGCACCGTGCTGCCCGGATACACCTTGGTGAACGCATTGCCCGAAATCACCGGAGCTGGCAGCGTCGGCGGTGCAGGTGGGGCCGAAGCGTCTTTGGGCGTGATCGCGGTGATAAAGTCCGCCGTGGTCTTGCCCGCCGGCAGCGTTTCACCCATGTCTCCCGTTGGATTTCCGGATGTCTGCGTCGTCACGTTGAACTTCGAAAAGCGCGCCACGTTGGAGATACCGGATACAACCTGCGCATCCAGACCCGTTCCCGCCGACGGAATCTTGAAGACAAGCGGGCATTCGCCGTTTGCATCCGTTGCTTCGCCGGCGCCATTTTGTCCGGTGCAGCACTGACCCGCAGCGCAGCCGACTGGACGCGATGGAATGTCCCATGCTGAAGGCGGAACCACAGCGCCCGTCGAATTGGCCATCTGCACCAAGTCAGCCGTGGCGAGGCAGTTCGTCGGCACCGTCGTGACGATCGCCGAAACGCCGATCACTTTGGCACAAATCTTATTCAGTGCCGTCACTGTTTCCGCGCGGGTGTGCGCCGCGTTGTTCACCGATGCCACCGCCGAATAGCCAATTTGATCGGTGCCACCGCTGGTCGTGCAGGTCGTGTTTTCACCCTTCGCGTGGAAGACGGCGTCCGAAATCATGGTGATGACGGGCAGCGCTCCCTTGCGGAAACCAGCGCCGCCAATTCCTGTGGTGTTCGCTGGAATGTTGACGACACCGTTTATGACGTTTCCGACGCCGGTCGCCAGCTGATACAGGGCTTCGATCTGTCCTTCCGGCAGATCGACGCCGTAGCCACGCGGCCTTGTTCCGTTGAGCAGCAGGCCCACAGCTTTCGTCGCGGCGGCGATATCTGCGGTGATCGTCTGAAGCAGAATCAGCGGCTGATCGTCGAGGTTCGGCGGGAAATAGTTGGCCTGACCATACGGACTTACTGGGAAGTCTTCGACGGCTGCAACCCCAAACTGGGCATCTTTGGCAGCGGCGGCCTTGACGCCCGGGATGATGGTATTGGTCAAACTGTTCTTGAGCGCCTGGATTTCCGGACCCATGCTCCCCGTCGTGTCGACGGCAAAGAAGGAATCCAGCGACTGCACGTTGGTGCCAAACTGAAGCGGCTGATCCTGGGAACCGCCCATATACGGCAGCTTGAAGAAAAAGTCCGTCGCTGCGCCAGTCAGCCGCAGCCACACCACCGTCAGGTTGGCGTACCCCGTGACCGTCTGACCGCTTGATGTCGTGTAAGTCGCATTCACTTTGGTAAAGCCAACCTTTGCCGTCGCACTCTGCGCCGATGTAAAGGTCAGACCCGCTAGCGAACCGACCGCCGTATTTTCAAGCGACAGCGTCGAAGAAGCCGATACGTCTTCGGCGGAACCATCGCTGTAGTGCGCAAAGACCGTGAACGTCTTCTGCGCGGTCGTGTTGACGTCGACCTGCATGACGTCGTTGTCGGGTGACACCGTCAGGTAGGCCAGCGTTTTGGGCTGCTCCGTTCCCATGTCGGCATTGGGATCGTCACCACCGAGCACGGAGTTGCCGCAGTAACTCATCGTGAATCCGACGGTGAGTGCCAGCGACGAAGCCAGAAGGAAGCGGAATCGTGGAGACATGGCGCGTAGGCGAAGCAACATGATCGCTCTCCTTTGTCGAAGGAAAAAAGGACTTCTACTTTTTAAAAGTAGTTCTTTGCGCGGAGGAAAGGAATGTCTATCGACGAAAAAGTTGCAGATTGTGACCCGATTGCCACATCGTCCGGAAAAGACGCAAGCCAAGCGGTCGGATCATGAACAGCCCGACCCAACCACCAGCAACGAGCCAAACCGGAGAGACAACGCCAAAAATCCGCGGCTTGCCGGAAGTTAGGCGCGCTGCTGAAGCTCTCCGCCGGAATCGCCCTGCTCGTCGCTTAGTGGCAGGGGCCCTTCGCGGTTGTTGCCGTCTTCACTTTGGGGCGGCGTCTCGGGCGGGATTTCACTCTCGATGGGTCGCTCGGGCATGATGCTTTCCTTGTCTGTTTGGCCCGCTGGGTTCGTGTAGCGCACCTTGGGATTGTCCTCGGGTGAGGCACGTACCATGAGCAGATTGCTTGTCATTTTCAGCATATCGCGAACCGGGCCACGACGTAAAGCGCCCTTGACGTAAGGGACGCTTCGCTATACACGGCCCCAAGCAATTTTCGATGAAGTGAAAACGCGGTGCGACTCGGCAAAAGCGACCGCGCTCGGTGGATAGGGAGACAACATGATCAAGTGGCTGGTTCGGCTGGGCTCGGCGGTGGGTCTGCTTCTCATCGTGTTTGTGGGGGTCATGCTGCTCCTGGGTGGCGGCGGACGAGCCCTGCGTACCGAAGCCCGCATCGACATCGCGCGTCCAGCCGTGGTGGTGTTTCCGTGGCTCGTCGAAGGCCCGAAGCTGCACAAGTGGGTCAGCGGACTGGAGTCGTTTGAACCCCAAAACAGCGAGCCGCAGGTCGGACAAAAAGTCCAAATGGTGCTGGTCCGCGACGGCCACCGCTACGAAGTGACGCGCGAGTTTACCGCCTATACTCCGCCGACGCTTTTGCAAGTACAGCTAGAACACAGTGAGTTTTCCGATCAAATCGAGTACACGCTGGTCGAGCACGACGGCGCCACGACGCTAACCGAGCGCTCGACGGCGCACTACAAAGACCTGCTCTATCGGCTGCTTGTGCCGCTGCTTTCACGCGACACAGAGCGGTCGATGAATGAAAGTCTCGCGACGCTCAAAGCGCTGGTCGAGACCGATCCGATGCCGATTCCGCCGCATCCTCTGCCTGGACAAAAGGGGTTTCACGGCTGCTGCGCGCCCGAACCCGAACACAAGTAGCCCGATCCCAGCAAGTTGCCTTGCTCAAACTTGACGTTACGTCAGATTTTGGATACACCGCCGCCGATGCTGCTCCTCGAACACCCGTATGCCGAATTCATCTCGCTCGTCGACAAACCCGCGCGCTATTTGGGCGGAGAGTTTCAGTCGGTGCGCAAAGACTGGTCGAGTGCCGAGGTCCGAATCGCCCTCGCCTTCCCCGACGTGTACGAAATCGGGATGTCGCACCTGGGCACAAAGATCCTCTACTCGCTGCTCAGCAAAGATCCGCGCATCCTGTGCGAGCGAGCGTTTACGCCGTGGGTCGACATGGAGCGCGAGCTGCGCAAACGAAAGCTGCCGCTTGTGTCGCTGGAATCGGCGCGACCGCTCAAAGACTTCGATGTCGTTGGGATGTCGCTTCAGTACGAGCTGACGTATACCAACTGCCTGACGCTGCTTGAGCTGGGCGGGATTCCGCTGCGCGCTGAGGATCGCGGAGAAGACGATCCACTGGTTTTGGCAGGTGGTCCCGTCGCAACGCATCCCGAACCCATCGCACCGTTTTTCGACTGCATCTTGATTGGCGAGGCTGAAAAAGTCCTGCCTGACGTGCTGCTCGACTGGGCGCGCTGGAAAAAGGAAGGCATTGACCGACGCGAGCGACTGATTCGGCTTTCGCAGCGCGGCTACCTGTATGTGCCGTCTTTGTACTCGGTGAAAATGGATGCGGACATCCATCGCCAAGTCGTCGACCAGCCGATCGATCCGCGCGTTCCGGGGAAGGTCAATCGGGTCTACGTTCCCAACCTCAACGAGTTTCCGTTTCCGTCGGACACGCCGGTTCCCTATGCCGAAGCGATCTTCGATCGCGCGTCGATTGAAATTGCCCGCGGCTGCACCGAGGGCTGCCGTTTTTGCCAAGCCGGGATGATCTATCGTCCGGTGCGCGAACGCGATCCTGAATCGATCGTCGAATCGGTGGTACAGAGCGTGAAGCGAGGCGGCTACGATGAAACGTCGCTGACATCGCTGTCGACGGCGGATTTTTCCTGCATTTTGCCGCTGATGAAAAAAGTGATGGGGCGGCTGCGTGAGGAACGGGTGTCGCTGTCGGTTTCGTCGCTGCGCGCCTATGGATTGTCGCCGGAAATACTCGATGAAATGTCGAGCGTGCGGGCGACGGGTCTGACGTTTGCGCCCGAAGCGGGCACGCAGCGAATGCGCGATGTCATCAACAAAAACATCACCGAAGAAGACATTGCGCGCTCGGCGGAAAACGTCTTTTCGCGTGGCTGGTCGCGCATGAAGCTGTATTTCATGATCGGCCTGCCGACGGAAACCGATGAAGACGTGGCGGGAATCATTCACACTGCGGTGCGGCTGCGCCAAATCGGCAAGCGGATTCGTCGCGACGCGGAAGTGACCGTCTCGGTGTCAAACCATGTGCCAAAACCGCACACGCCGTTTCAGTTTTGCGCGCAGGACAGCCTGAATGACTTGCAGCGCAAACAGATCCTGCTGCGGGAACTTGCCCGTCGAGAACGCATCGAGTTCAAGTATCACGACAAGCAGATGTCTTGGCTCGAAGGGCTGTTTTCACGCGGCGACCGCCGGCTCGCGGATGTGATTTTGGCGGCACATCGACTGGGAGCGCGCTTCGATAGCTGGGACGAGCAGTTTGACATTGGCCTGTGGCACAAAGCGCTCGCCGAGGTGGGGATCGATCCGACGCCGTACTTTATGACGATGCCGATTTTGGCGCGGCTGCCGTGGGATCACCTCGACATCGGGCTGGAAGAGGACTTTCTGCGCAGCGAATATCGCAAGGCGATGAAGGATCGCTTGTCGCCGCCGTGCGGAAAGCCCTACGGATCGCTGCTGCACCACACCAATGTCGAAGATGCGCTGGCCGACGAAAGACGGCTGGTCTGCTTCGACTGCGGCATCGCCTGTGATCTGACGCAGATGCGGCAAGACAGGCTGGTGGCGCTGCGCAAGCTCGGGGCGGAAACCCGCACTGTGGCGCCACGATCGAACGAAGAAGTCGCCAAAGAACAAGCCGAGCGCGGTCAGCCTCGCAAAAAAGCGGCGTTTTCCCAAAGCGAAGGCCAGCGCTATCGACTGCGTTATCGCAAGCTGGGACGGGCGGCGTTTATCGGGCATCTCGACGCGATGCGGCTGCTTCAGCGCATGCTGCGACGCGCCGGCTGCGAACCGATTTATACGCGCGGCTTCCATCCCAAGCCCGACATGGTGTTTGGTCCGGCGCTCGGTCTGGGCGTGGTCAGTCTCGGGGAAGTGGTCGATCTGCGACTCGAGCGACTTTCCGAAACCGGGGAATACATCCAGGCCGACGAGCTGCAGCAGCGACTGCAACAGGCAGCGCCCGAAGGCTTTGTCATCGTCGAAGTGCAGCAGCTGGGGGCCGAAGACAAGGCGGTTTCGCGGCTTATCACGGCGGCGGACTTTGCGATTGGCGTGCCCAAAGATGCCGCGCACACAGACGGAGCACAGCTTTCGCAGGTTGAGTCGTGGGCGCAGAGACCGCTTGTCGTTGAGCGACCAGGAAAAGACGGCGGCGAGAGCAAGCGCGTCGACGTGCAGCAGTTTTTGCTGTCAGCAGAACACCTGGGCGATCCGACTTCTGCGTCGGTGCGTGACGAGCTTGGCTGGCCCGCGGATTACGATGTGGTGCGCGCGCGGGTTCGTATCGACAACCAAGGCGGCGTTCGTCCCGTCGAGCTGGCCCAGGCACTGCTTGGTGCCGTTCCTGCCGGCGTTCGCTACGCGCGGCTCGGCCTGGTACTAAGCCAGTAGTGCACCGTCGCGTAGGGTGGGCGGCACGGGCGCTCGCCGCGAGTTATGTCACCATGTCATAATGTCCAGCCCTCCTTCCGGTGAAACGCCCACTCCCCCGATAGCAGATGAAGCGACCGCACCAACGCTCGATCCAGCGCGGGCGCCGACCGTCCATCGCAGCGATCGCGGCACGCAGAGTGCAGAGCTTTTGCTCGTCGCACCACCCGGCGCAATTCCCGATCCGCTCAAACAATGGGAACGCTACGATCTAGTCCGTCCGCTGGGACAAGGCGGCATGGGAACGGTCTTTCTCGCCAAAGATCGCAAGCTCGGCAGAGCCGTCGCACTCAAGTTTCTGCGCGTTCCCAGCATCGAAGCCGCCGAACGACTGCTCCAAGAAGCCCGCGCCCAAGCCAGACTCGATCACAACAACATCTGCAAG
>DAORGN010000161.1:0-11552 GCA_035340095.1 Pseudomonadota bacterium
GACCTGAAACCCGAAAACATCATGGTGGTGCCGGACAAAGGGGCGGCGGGCGGCGAGCGGGTCAAGATTCTCGATTTTGGCATTGCGAAGCTGGCGATGGGGACGGGACAGCCGGGCGGGATGATGACGCGGACGGGCGTGCTGATGGGCACGCCGACGTATATGGCCCCGGAGCAGTGTCGTGGAGCCCGAGGCGTCGACGATCGCGCCGATGTCTATGCCCTGGGCGTCATCATGTACCAAATGCTGGCTGGGGCACCGCCGTTTGGCTCGCCGGGCGCTGCCGAGGTGATGGCGCAGCACGTCTATCAGCCACCGCAGCCGCTTCAGCAGCGAGCACCGCAGGTTTCGACCAAGTTGGCGTCGCTGGTCGATCAGATGCTGCGCAAACAGCCGGGAACCCGTCCGTCGATGGCAGCCGTCGAAAAACGACTGGCGGCGATGGCGGGGCTGGGTCCGGATCCCGAAACCGAAGACCCGTCGGCAACGCTGGTCTTTGCAGCCGACGGACCAGGCCAGCCCCCGGCACTGGCAGGCACGACGGGATCCGAAGCGAAAACCCATGTCGGCGATCCGATCGCGCTCTTGCCACCGAGCGCACCGACGCAAGTCGCCCAAGAACCGACCGCAAAAACCCAAGTCACTGCGGAATCGCCAGCGGATGCCCAGACAAGGAAAGTGGCAGCGCTCGCACCACCGACGGCACCGACGCAGTTTCAGGACGAAGCACGGCCACGCAGCGAGCCGCTGACCCAAGTCAATGTCCCGGTGGTCGAAACGCCGTCGCCGCGCCGTCCAAACGAAGTGCGCCAACCGACCGAGGATCTGCGGCAGCACGCCATGACCAAGCTGGTCGCGATCGTTCCGACGGTATTTCAAACGCCGCCGCAGCCCACGCTGTTCGAATCCGCAGCGCCCAGCTCCCGGCCTCCGCCGTCCCCGCCGCGGACACTTTACCTTTCGCTGCTCGGCGCACTGCTCATGTCGGTGCTTCTGCTGGTGCTTTATGCGCTGCTTGGGTGAATTTCGTAGCCCGACAGCCGCCGATGCTGTTAGCTCTTGTCTCGACATGGGATACGCGAAGGTACGGTCTTTCGGCAGGAGCAAGCGCGCTTGGCGACTCGGCTTTCTGCTCGCGCTCGGCGTGGGGATGGGCGCTGCGATCCCACTTCCCCAAGCTTCGGCGCAGACCGCACCGGCTCGACGGGGAGAAGCGTTCACTTTCGCGGTCAAAATGCTCGGTTCGCTGGAAGCTGGGCGGGCTCGACTCGCGCTGTCGCCGCCGCAGCCATCGCCGACGGGTCCGATTGTCCGGGTCATCGGCGAAAGCGAAGCGCTCGGCGTGGCCAAAGCCCTGACCGGCTGGCACATGAGCTACAACCTGATTCTCGACGCGGCGACGCTGTTGCCAAAGCGAATGGAACAGGTGGACACCGGCAAAGTGCCGCGCGAAGCCACGTTTTTGGTAAACGGCAAGAGCTTCGAAATGAAGGTCAAAAAACCGGGCGGCGAGTGGCAGACCAAAGGCGAGCTGCGCAGCGAGCTGCTCGATCCGATGTCGGTGCTGCTTTTGCTGCGCGGCGTCAAGCTGACCGACGGGGAAAGGCTCTCGCTGGTCGTCTCTGGCGGCACGGCGGTTTATCGCGGCGAGCTAACCGTCGTCGGACGCGAACAGATCACGACCGCAGCCGGCCCAAGGCGCGCCATTCATTTGAGCGGACGCGGCCTGCGCATCAACGAACGCGACGAAATCATCGGCCAGTTTCCGTGGATCGGCGAGCTGTGGCTCAGCGACGATGCCTACCGGCTGCCGCTTTACATCAAGGCCGAGACGATCCTCGGGATGGCGGAATTTTCGCTCACCAGTTACGAAGCCGGCAGTCGTCCGCTCGCGGTGCCGCGCAATCCGCGTGGCATCACCGTCGAAACGAAGTCAGCCGAAGCCAAGCCCGCTAGCCACGATACAAAAGCGCCCCCGGCAGCAAAGTAAACGTCGCCGGCAGTCGTCCCGGCGTCTCACCATCCACATCGAGCAGGACTTTTTCGTCGGGATTCACCGGTTCGATGACCACCCGTCGGGCTTTTTTCGACGACACTTTCGACAGTCGGCCTTGTTCGCCTTTGTAAATCAGCCCACCGAGGCGCAGCGCTTCAACGAGCGACAGATCCCCGAGCGTCGTTACGTCAAAGATCCCGTCGTCAATTTTGGCTTCGGGCGCAATGTGCATGCCGCCGCCAAAGTACGCGCCATTTGACACCGCGAGCGTGTAAATCCGCTCCTCATACGCAGGCTGGTCGTCGAGCCGCACCTTCACGAGCGCATTTTTGTAGCGGAACGTGGCCCGCAGCGACGCGACAAAAAACGTCGCTTTGCCACCGAGCGCTTTGCTGCCTTCGTTGACCAAGTGATCGACCAGGCCCGATATGCCGCAGCTGGCAACGTTGATGAAGTATCCGCTGCACGGTTTGCCGTCGTGGCCGATGTAGTCGATTCGCCCGGCGTCAATCGGCCTTGGCTTGGCTTTGGCAATCGCCGCCGCCGCGTCGGCCAGCTCGCTCGGGGTGTGGAGAATCCGTCGCAGATCTCCCCCCGTTGCACACGGAAGATAACCAAACGCACAGCTTGGTTCGCTCCTCGCGCTGCCGGAAAACGCCGCCAGCATCCCGGAAGCAACTTCCGATGCCGTGCCATCGCCTCCCATCGCGACAACCAGATCCGCGCCGGCTTCTATCGCGGCTTTGGCCATCGGTGTTCCGTCGCCGGCTCGCTTGGTAAACTGCACATCAATGACGCCAAGCGCATCGCGCAGCATCGGTTCAAGCACCGGCCACTTTTTCTGCGCGAAACCCCCACGCGCCTGCGGATTGACGATGAGAACGCTCTTTGCCATGTCGGTTTACTCGTCCAAAAGAAAGTCCACGCTGCCCGCCCCTTGGCGCACCACCAAATGCGGCTGCACCGTCAGATCGAGCACCGTCGTCGGAACCACCCCACCCGGCCCAGCATCCAGCACCAGCGCGACCTGAGGAAACGCTTTCGCGATGTCTTCCGGCCACTGGATCGGCTCGCTGCCAAACTGCGTCGCGGTCGTCGAGATCAGCGGCCTGCCAAGCTGCGCCGCAATCGCCCGCGGCACCGCATGACCGGGCACTCGAATGCCGACTTGGGTGCGCTTGGGTGCGATGATTTTGGGCACTTCTCGCGTCGCTGGCAGAACAAAAGTATAAGGCCCAGGCAAAAGCCGTTTCAGCAGCCGATACGCCGTATTGTCGACGATCACATAGCGCGCAATGTCCGACAAATCGACGCAGACAAGCGCCAGCGGCTGGGTCTTCGGCATTCGCTTGAGCTGATACAGCTTTTCGACGGCGGCTTTGTTGCCCAGATCACAGCCGAGTCCGTAGACCGTATCCGTCGGGTACGCAATGATCTCACCTGCCTCCAGCGCCGCGACGGCACGGGCGATCTTGCGGGGCTCGGGATGGGACGGGTGGATCTCCAGCAACACGCTCGGCAGCATACACTGCTTGCGCGCCCGTTTCGCTTCTGTCACCGCGTAGGCCGCCCCTTTCGCCACGCCACCTACCGATCCCGACAAGTGCCCGTTTTACCGATTTGTCGACGGAGCAAGTGGTTAAAGCATGGCAATTGATCCCGCTCTGGTAGAACATAGAACCTCTTTTGACCATGCAACCCGAATCTGCCCAATCCACGAGCACCAAAATACAAAGCGGTGAACCGGAGGAGACATCGTCCCAGAGCGCGTCGGCTGGCGCTGCCGAGGAAGCCGAAGCGCTCGAAGCCGGGTCGGATGACGGGGGCGATGCCGCCTTGGATGGGGACGGCGCAGATGCAGAAGCACCAAGCGCAGCATCGCCGCAGCCGTCTTATGACGAACCGCCGATTGATCCCAAGCTGCTTCATTTGCCCGAACCGAGCACCAGCATGCGGACTCGTCTGCGTTTTGTGGTGCCTGACGAAGCGCTGACGGTTCGGCTCGATCCAAGTGCGCTGCCCGAAAAGCCGCTCGACGCGAGTCTGTGGGACATCGTGCCCAAAGTCGCACGCCGCGCGCTCGATCTGGGGCTTAGCATGCCGGAAAACGGCTTCCATATCTTCGTCGCTGCCGATCCGGAAGTGATGATCGAAGATGTGGTGGTAAGCCACGCCGAGCGCTTCGCCGCGCAGATGGATACACCGGGCGATCTGGTCTACGTCCACGACTTCGATCATCCGGAAGCGCCCAAAGCACTGCTTTTGCCGCCGGGAACTGGTCCAGCGCTCGTCGAAGCGATGAGCGATCTGATCGACGGTCTGCGCGAACGGATGCCGCACCTCGTCGATGCGGAAGACCTGGAACGTGCGCACAAAAAGCTGTCGTCGGAAATGGAGGCGCGCAACAAGCAAATCCTGTCCGACCTGGAAAACACCGCCAAGACGCATGGCTTCGGGGTGCGGACGGTGCAAGGCGCGGTGCAGACGTTCCCGATCCTGCACGGCAAGCCGCTGTCGGCGGAACAGTTCGATGTGCTCGACGAAACCACCAAGCGAGCGCTGCAAGGCGCGGCAGATCGGCTGACCCGCGAAGTCGAAAAAGCGGCGCGGCTGGTGCGGGCGCAAGGGGCCCGATTTGACGCCGAACAGACGGCGGCCATGGCGCGAGTGGCGGCGCAGCTCATCCAGCGTGAAATGCGCGAGCTATTCGAACATTTCGCCAGCTTGTCGACGGAAGTAGCCCGCTATCTGCGGCGAGTGCGACAAGCGCTGATTGATGACTGGGAAGACTTCCTCGAGCCGGAATCGGACGAAACGGAAGCCGAGGCCGAAGAAAATCTCGACGATGGCGATCCCGAGCTGGCAACCCGGCTCAAGCGCTTCCAGATAAACCTTTTGGCGACGCATAGGCCGGGTGAACCAGCGCCGGTGATTTACGAAACCAACCCGACGTATGCAAACCTGTACGGCCACCTGGAACGGAGGGTGCGGTTTGGCGCGCTGCTGACCGACTTTATGCGGATTCGGCCCGGTTCGATGCATCGCTCGATGGGCGGTGTGCTGGTGGTCCGCGCGCAGGATCTGTTGACCGATCCGCTGATCTGGGAACGGCTCAAGCGGGTGCTGCGCGAAAAACGGCTGGCGGTCGAAGATCCGGTCGGTCCGCTCGGGCTGTATTCGACGACGCTGCGGCCTGCACCGGTTCCGATGGCGGTGCGCGTGGTGATGGTCGGATCGGCGGCGCTGTACGACGCACTGCGGGCGAGCGATCCCGACTTTGGCTCGCTGTTTCGCATCAAGGTCGAAGTCGACGAAGTGGTGCCGCGATCGGCAGAAACGCTGCCGGTTCTCGATGCCGTGCTGATGTCTTTTGCGCAAAAGCGTGGCCTGCCGCCGTTTGATCGCTCAGCGCGGGCGCGACTGCTCGATCTGTCGACGCGCCTGGCTGAAGATCGCGAACGTCTGTCGCTGTGTATGGAACCGCTCGATGAAACTGCGACGTTTGCGGTGGCGCAGGCACGCTGCCGGGCCATCGAGCAGCCGAAAAGCGAAGGCAAAACCCAGCTTGTGGTCACTGCCGATGACGTCGATGCGGCGTGGCAAGAACGGCGGGAGCGCCTGGCGAGCGAAGAACGGCACATCCGCGAGCTGACGCTGCGTGGCGAAGTGGCGCTCGACACCACCGGCATGCGCGTCGGCGTCGTCAATGGTCTGTCGGTCTTTCACACCGGCGACGTCGAATTCGGCCAGCCGATGCGGATCACCGCCGTCGTCGCGCTCGGTCGCGAAGGCATTGTCGACGTCGAACGCGAAGCCCAGCTCGGTGGCGCGATTCACACCAAAGGCGTCGCCATTTTGCGCGGCTACCTGGCCCGGATGTTTGGTCAGGAACGACCGCTCAGCTTGCGGGCCCAGCTTGTGTTCGAGCAAAGCTACGGCGAAATCGACGGCGACAGCGCCAGTTCTAGCGAGCTATTTGCCGTGCTGTCGGCGCTTGCGGACGTCGGCATCGACCAGAGCATCTCCGTCACCGGCAGCGTCAACCAGCTTGGCGAAATGCAGGCCATCGGCGGCGTGTGCGCCAAAATCGAAGGCTTCTTCGACCTGTGCCACGCGCGCGGCTTGACCGGCAGCCAGGGCGTCATGATCCCCAAAGCCAACCTGCCGCACTTGGTCTTGCGCGACGATGTGGTCTTGGCGATCCAGCAGGGCCAGTTCCACGTCTACGCAATTTCGTCGGTGGCCGAGGGCATTGAAGTGCTCACCGGACTGCCCGCCGGCGAACGCGATACATCCGGTCGATTCCCCGCCGCCAGCGTGTTCGGTCGCGTCGAGCGCCGCATCATCGAAATCGCCGAGCGACTGCGCCAAGCCGAAGCCCACGGCTACGACGGCGGCATGGATGGCATCGAAGACGGCGCCGCCGAAATCAGCGAAGGCGGCGAGTTCCGTCGCCTCGCCCGCCCTATTTCAGCTCCAGCTGCGTCCGTGCGTAGACTTCTTCCTTCCCGTTGATAAGACGGGTAATCAGCACCTGATACTTGCCGCCTTCTTTGAAGCCCTGATCGGGGCGCAGCTCGACTTCCGACATCAACACTTTGGCGTCCGGCTTGGTGCCGATTTCCGCAAAGTGCACCGGATCGCGCTCTTGCCCTGGTTTGACCTTTTCGCTGGCGTCGTAGAAGACCACGTTGATCTTGCTGTCGCCCGCCGCTTTTTTCAGGTACGCGACGAAATATACTTTCCAGTTGTCGCGCTCGCCCTGCTTGGTCAGCACTTTCTTCGCTTCGGTCTTCAGATCCTGCTGAAAGCTGCCCAGATAGGGATTGAGCTTGCGCTCGGTGACGACGATGCTTCCCGCCGGAGGCGTCGCCAGCGCCGACGAAAGTCCCGTCGCCAGCAGCAGTCCAACCAGGGCACAGCGAATGTTCTTTTGCAAAGAGCGAGTCATCACGGATTCCTTTCGATGAGCGACGGCGAAGCGCTGGTCTGCACATGTCCGAATTCTTCGGCCAGGCGCATGATCACAAGCTTGAGGTCTTCCCAGACCTGGGCTTTCGCCGACGGAGTTCGCAGAAGATACGCCGGGTGGTAAGTCGGCATGACCGCGGTGCCGTTCCAGTCGCCAAACTGCCCGCGCAGACGACCCAGCGGCGCGTTGTTGCGGAGCAAAAACTGCGTCGGCGTCCGTCCCAGCGCGACGATCACTCGGGGGTTCAGCGCCACAAGCTGCGCGGCGACAAACGGACCACAGGCGGCAATCTCATCGGCTTCGGGAACCCGATTTCCCGGTGGCCGGCACTTGACGACGTTGCCGATGTAGACCTGTTCACGCGAAAGACGCGCCGCCAAGTCGGGCAAGCCCAGCTTTGACGCATGCTCGCCCATCGCTTTGATCATCTTGGACAGAAGCTCTCCGGCAGCCCCGACGAACGGCAGACCGGTGCGGTCTTCATCGGCACCTGGACCTTCGCCGACAAACGCCAAAAGCGGCGCCGCGTTGCCTTCGCCAAACACCAGTTGGTTGCGGCCATGGCAGAGCTTGCAGCGACGGCAATCACCGACAAACTCACGAATTTTTTGCAGGCCTTCGGCGCCCCGCGGAATCGACACAAGCTCGGGATAGTTCATCTCACCACTTTGAAAAACAGGGGCCGCTGCGACGGCGGACGGCGATTCTGGACGCCGCGATGCCGGTCGCGCAGTCGGCAGGACGGTACGGGCAGCCAGACGAGACGCATTTTCCACCGCCGCACGCGCCAGCACTGCCGGGTCATCGCTGTCAGGAGACGCCACATCGACCGGAGGCGCAGACCGGGAAACCGGGGCGCTGGATGGACGCGGACCGATTGGCCCCGCAGCGCTCGCAGCGGCGGACTGATTCACAAGATTCGTTCGTGCCCCGCCACCAGCAGCCACGCTCTGCGGCGGACGCGCACGCTTTGCGGTCGGCATCGGCAGACCATCGGTCCCGCCGTGCTGAATCCACTTGAGCCGCGCTCGCAGCGACGCCACAACGTCTCGCAGCTCAGCCACCACGGCTTGTTCGTCCGCTGCTTGTGGACTGGCCGATGACGTCGCAGAAATCCCGTCACTTACGCTGCCTGTGGGCGAAGGTGGGTGCGCCATGGGCAGAGATACTAATGCAAATTCGCTGTTTGCGACGTATGTTAGGACTACTGCCCACTCAGATCGGGCCACGCATTGGAGGAAGCAATGGCGATCACCCGCGTGACAGACATCATGACCGAAGTCGTCGAGGCCCTGCGCGTCGGCGACAGTCTCGATCTTGCCGACCGCATCATGCGGGTTGGCCGCATCCGTCATCTACCCGTCGTCGACGGAGATGATCACTTGGTGGGACTTGTCACTCACCGCACGCTGCTCGCCGCTTGGGTGAGCCACGGCAGCCCCGGCACCGAGCGCATCACCGACATCGCTCGCGAAATTCCGATCGAAATGGTGATGGTCAAAGATGTGCTGACCATCACGCCCGACGCGCCTGCCGCTGAAGCAGCCCGCATCCTTGAAAAGCACAAGTACGGCTGTCTGCCCGTCGTCGGTAACGGCAAGCTGGTCGGGATCATCACCGAAGCAGATTTTCTCCGCTTCGCCCGCATCCACCTCGATCAAGAGCAGCCAAGCTAGACGCTGTCGAGTCGGCGCGCGAGCACAAAGTACTGCGGCAGCGAATCCCCGCGGCGCGTCGCGTGCCCGATCACCACATCGCGAGAGACCCGTCGACAAAAGTCGTGCAGGTCTTTGTACACGAAGTTTGACAGGCCGCTGTTGTTCGGCACCACTTTGGGCCAATCCGCAGGCACGTCGCTTTGGCTGGGCACTTTGGTGTAGTCAAAAAGCAGCTCGTTGCCCGCCTCGGTGACGGCGAAATAACCGGGGCCGGTGACAAAGCTCATCGACTGAAAGTTGAAGCCAAAGACCTGGCCGCTTGGCGTGCGCACGAGCCGCTTTTCAAACACCCGAAACATCGGCAAGTTGTTAAGCCCTGCGCAGATCACCGTTTTGCCTGGCGAAATCGACGACGGCAAAAACTCCGCCAGCGTCAGTGGCGGGGCACTTTCACAGCGCGCATACAGTTCACCGAGCGCTTTGCGACCGAGCGAGCGGACCTCACGCACCCGCCCCGCATCGTCGAGTCCATCGAGAAACGTGGCCAGCGCCGTCGCTGAAGCCCCAGCGTCAATCAGCAAGCCGAGATCCTGATGTCCGGCGGGATTTTCTGTCTTCATCGGGTTTCCCTCTCGAAATTGAGCCGATTATTCGACCGTGACCGACTTGGCCAGGTTGCGCGGCTGATCGACGTCGGTGCCTTTGAAATCGGCGACGTAATAGGCAAAAAGCTGTAGCGGCACGACGGTCAGAATCGGCGCAAGCAGCGGATGCGCCGCCGGAACCTCGACGACATGATCGGCCAGCGAATGGATCGCCCCGCCTCCCTCGGTGGTAATGGCGATCACTTTGCCGCCGCGCGCTTTGACTTCCGACAAGTTTGACAGCACTTTTTCGTACCCACCGTCGTGGGGAGCCAGCACCAGCACCGGCAGCCCATCGTCGATCAGCGCAATCGGCCCGTGCTTCATTTCGCCTGCCGCATAGCCTTCGGCGTGGATGTACGAAATTTCTTTGAGCTTGAGCGCACCCTCGAGCGCAATCGGAAACTGCGGCCCCCGTCCCAGATACAGCATGTCGCGCGCATGACCATACGTCCGCGCCAGTTGCTGAAGCTGTTCCGCCGTCGAAAGCACCTGCGAAAGCTTGGCCGGCAGCGCCGTCAGTTCATGGACAAATTCCTGCGCCGCCGATTCCGACAATTGACCGCTGCGCCGTCCCAAATGCAGCGCCAAAAGCGCCAGCGCCAGAAGCTGCGTCGTAAACGCTTTCGTCGAGGCAACGCCGATTTCAGGCCCAGCGTGGGTGTACAGCGAATGATTCGACGCCCGCGGAATCGATGAATCGACCACATTGGCGATCGAAAACACCGTCGCGCCCTTTTGTTTGGCTTCGCGGATCGCCGCCAGCGTATCGGCGGTTTCCCCCCACTGCGACACCGCGACGACCAAATCACCCGCTTTTACGATTGGATCGCGATAGCGGAATTCCGACGCCAGATCGACTTCGACAGGAATCCTTGCCAGCGATTCGATCAGGTATTTTCCGACGAGCGACGCATGAAACGACGTGCCGCACGCCAAAACAAACAGCCGATTGATCTTCGCCGGATCAAGCTCATATCCGTCGAGCAGCGCATCGGCAGGCGCGTGCTGAAGCCGTCCACGCAGCGTATCGGTGACTGCCCGAGGCTGCTCGTGGATTTCCTTTAGCATAAAGTGCTTGTAGCCAGCTTTTTCCGCCGCCAAAAGCGACCATGTGATCACCCGTTCGGCTCGCTGGCGTTCTTTTCCGTCGAGACCGATGACACGCACCCGGTTTCGCGTCAGCTGCGCCAGATCGCCTTCTTCGAGAAAAATCACCCGCCGGGTATGCGGCAAAATCGCCGGCACATCCGATGCGATCAGGTTTTCCCCGTCGCCAAGACCCAGCACAAGCGGCGACGCGCTCTTGGCGCAGACGATCTCTTCGGGCGTATCGGTACACAGCACCACGACCGCATACGCTCCCTCGACGAGCCGAAGCGCACTCTGCGTCGCCCGCAGCAGCCGATCGGGTCCCGATGCGACTTTTTGCAGCTCGGCCCAGATCAGGTGCGCAATGATTTCCGTGTCGGTTTCCGACGAAAACGTGTGGCCCGCATCCGTCAGCGATTTCTTCAGCGCCAGATAGTTTTCGATGATGCCGTTGTGAACCACCGCGACGGAACGGAAGCGATGAGGATGAGCGTTTTCGTCGGACGGACGACCATGCGTCGCCCAGCGCGTGTGCCCGATGCCAACGTGACCGACGGGCGCCGACTTCGCCAGTTGGCCTTCGAGTTCGCTCAGCTTGCCGCGACAGCGAACGATCTGCAGATCCTGCTCGCAGTCTCCCGTCGGAGTTTCCCGCAGCACCGCCACGCCCGCCGAGTCATAGCCGCGATATTCAAGACGCCGCAGCCCTTCGACCAAAAGCGACGTCACTGGCTTGGGACCGATGTATCCGATGATTCCGCACATAGGTATTCTTTATCCCATAAGTTCAAAGGATCGGCACGGACTCGGCCACGAAATGACTCTGTTTTCGTCGGACAAGTGCGTACTCGATGGCTGCCATGCCGCGCTGGCACTGGGCGATTTTGCGCGGACTGCGTTGCCGCCGCAAATCCGCTTTTGGTAACTTATGGAACTATGAGTATTCAGGTCATTTACCAGTCCCTGCACATCGCCAAGGAGCCGCGCTTCCGGATTCAGGATGGCGGTCTGTTCATCGAAACCGACAGCCCGATGCCAGTGGCGACGGCACTGCAAGTCACTGCCGGCGAACACAGCCTGCGTGGCAAAGTTCGTCGCGTGCGCGAAGGGGCTGGCGCCGGAATGCTGGTGGTGCCGACCGAACAGGTGAAGCTGCCGCGCTGGCTGCTCGGTCTGGGAGCGGAAATCGG
>DAORGN010000162.1:0-112 GCA_035340095.1 Pseudomonadota bacterium
GCAAAAAGCGAAGTCAGCCTCATGCGAGGCAGACCCACAATCATGGCGTGACGAGTGGTTTGCACGGCGTGATGAGGGGTTTGCACGGCGTGATGAGGGGTTTGCACGGCGT
>DAORGN010000162.1:212-11452 GCA_035340095.1 Pseudomonadota bacterium
GACGAGGGGTTTGCACGGCGTGACGAGGGGTTTGCACGGCGTGACGAGGGGTTTGCACGGCGTGACGAGGGGTTTGTACGGCGCGACGATGGGTTTGCACGGCGCGACGAGGGGTTTGCACGGCGCGACGATGGGTTTGCACGGCGCGACGATGGGTTTGCACGGCGTGATGGCGACCGGGCGTTGCGTGCCGTTAGGCTTGCGGTCGATGACAGGCTGCGAGGCCGCGGTGCCGCATCTCGGCGATGGTTGTGCCGTAGTCGGAGGTTGCAAAAATTCCGCTGCCCGAAACCAGCACGGTGGCGCCGGCAGCGACGATTTCAGCGGTGTTGTCGAGCTTTACGCCACCATCGACTGAAATGCTGACGACATCGTGAAGACCTCGCTCGTCTACCAGCTTGCGCAGCGCCGCGATTTTGGGAAGCGCGCTCGGGATAAACGACTGGCCGCCAAAGCCTGGGTTTACGCTCATCACAAGTACCATCGACAGGTCTTCCAGTACGTAATCGAGCACCGACAAAGGTGTCGCCGGATTGAGGACCACCGCCGCCTGTTTGCCCAGATGCCGGATCTGCTGCACGACGCGATGCAGGTGCGGACAGACCTCGGGATGAACGTGGATGATGTCAGCGCCGGCTTTGGCATACACGTCGATCCAGCGCTCGGGCTGTTCGATCATCAGGTGGACGTCGAGCGGTAGCTTGGTGGTCCGGCGCAGCGCTTCGATGATGGGCGGTCCGAGCGTCAAGTTGGGCACAAAATGCCCATCCATGACGTCGATATGAATCAGATCGGCGCCAGCGCGCTCGACGGCAGACACTTCCTCGGCGAGCCGACCGAAATCCGCCGCGAGGATCGATGGTGCGATGCGAACGTGGTTCATGGAGGGCCAATAACACATTGGCCCAAGAGATCAGGTGACTTTCTTGGCGCGGAAGACGTTGACGATCGACGAGAAGATGTTGGTTTCTTCGTGGCCGACCAGCGTTTCGAATTCCTTGTCGTCGAACCACATGCCGCCGCAGTGGAAGCACTTGTCGATGCTGACGCCCTTGAAGCTGATTTCTTTTAGATCAAGTCCGCACTTGGGGCACTTCATGTAGTGCAGCTTTTTGGCGGCGTCGCGCTCGGCGTCAGCCATTTTTTTGGCATTCTCAAGCGCCTCACGCTGTCGACGGGCGGCTTCTTCGCGGGCGAAGTACTCTTCTTCGGCTCCCGATGGCTTGTTCAGTGACATGGATTTTCCTCTCGCTGTGGCAATGTCTATCACAAGCTGACGTCGGTGGGCAGGGGCTGTACCGGGAATTTACGGTCCGGCAGGCGGAGGCGCAGGTGGCGTGCCGCCCAGCTTGGTGATGCCGTCGCGACAAGCCGCTGCCGCCGAGCCTTTTGGATTGAGCTCCAGGTATTTCGTGTAGTGCGAAATGGCCTGATCTTTGTCGTTTTTCAGACGGTGATAGGTCTTGGCCAGACCAAATTCTGCGGCGGAATACGACGGGCGAATTTGCAGCGAGTCATTGTAGTGAGAAAGCGCGGTATCGGCTTGGTTGCGCTCGAACGCGATGTCGCCGAGCGCCTTGTGGATCGCCGGCACGTTGGGCGCATAGGTCATCATCAGCTGATACACCGCGAGCGCCTGATCGTACTTGCCGCGCTCGAAATACTTGTTCGCCAGCTCGATCTGTCCGTCGAACGTCTTTGGAATTTCTTCGCCGGTGATGCGACGGACTTCGTCGGACGTGATCTTGGTGCCGGCAGCCGGTGTTGCCGCAGCCGGTGTTGCCGCAGCCGGTGTTGCCGCAGCAGGCGTCGGGGCTGGTTTGGCCACAGCCGTCGGTGCCGCAGGGGCTGGGACTTGTGGCTTGGCTGCCGCAGTCGGTGGAAGCGGCGTCACCGTCGGGGTCGGCTTGGCTGCTGCGGTCGTCGTCGGTGCAGTCGGTGCTGCGGTCGGCGCAGGTGCGACCGTCGGAGCGGGCTTGGCTGCTGCCGTCGGAGCGGGAGCCGGACCGACCGGAGCCGCCGCGACTGGGGCCACCGCAGGCTTTGCCGCAGGCGGCGCGACCGTCGGGGCTGGGGCTGGGCCGACTGGGGCCGCGTTTGCATTTGCCGTCGGAGCTGTCGCCGTCGGAGCGGTCGCCGTTGGAGCTGTCGCCGTCGGTGGATTGCTCGTTGGCAGCGGTTCGACGACTGGTTTGGGCGGTGTGGTCGTCGGAGCGGTCACTTTTTGTTCGGCCACCGGCTGCGTCGTTGGCTGGGGCGTCGGTTGATCGCTGCCAAGCAGATAGTAAAGACCAAGCGCCGCACCACCTGCGACGAGCAGCAGGATGCCATTGCGTCGTCGCGCCGCTTGCCGCTCGATAAGCTCGTACTCGTCGGGCTCACTCGCCGGGATCTTCTGCGTCACATCGCGCGCTTCTTGCAGAGCCCGTGGCACCGGATCGCTCTTTTTGATCGCTTCTTCGATCGGATCGGCTGGCTTGGTCTTGGCGGTGGTCTTCGGATCGCGCTCAATCCGGCGGGTTTCGTCGCTGGGCTCGATGCGGCGGGTTTCGTCGTTGTCCGCAAGCTCGTCTGTGCCGCTGCGCTTGTACACCGCAGTTTGGCTATCGGAAGTCGTCGGTGAAGCGGTCTTTGCCGGCGTCTTTGCGGTCGCGTTGCGCGCGGTGTCTGCCGTCGCTACCGCAGTTGGAACCGCAGCGCTGTCGGCGGTCTTGCCACCATCTTGGGCACGCTTTGCCGCCGCGGCGCTTCCCGACAGACCCGGCGGGGTGGGCGCTGGCTTGGCTTTGCCACTTCCCGGCCTGGCCAAACGCATCAAGCTGAGGTTGCCGCTGACTTGATTGAGCCCCGGTGGTGTCACCTTGAGCGGTCCGAGCACCGGCTTTTCACTGGCCGAAGCTTCGGTCTTCGCCGCTGGTTTGGCGTCGGCCTTGACACCGATTTTTGCGTCGGTTTTTGCGTCGGTTTTTGCGTCCGCTGGCGTCGGGGCAACCCCTTTTTTCGCCGCGCTGCTGATCGGGATCACCGCCGCGTCTTTTTCCGTCGCTTTGCGCTTGGCCAGCCGTTCCTGGTCGACGCCGTAGAACAGCGACTCAAACTCGACGATGGTGCCCATTTTTCGCCACTTCTGCCCCGTGCGTGACACTTCGTCGTCGCGGGTCAGTCGTTTTTCTGCGATCCACTGCCGCAGCGTCAGAAGATCGGGGCAGCGAAGCACCTGCGAGCTGTTTCGCTTCCGCAAAAGGAACGGTCTTGCGCTTCCTGTTGCGACGGGAACCGGCTTGCTTTTGGGTTGCGAGGGCGCTGCGCTCTTGGGTTGGGTCTTGTCCATCGCCATGTGTCTATTCACCGGGCACGCGATCGTGCGGGTTGCTTAGAGTATGCCGTATGTGATTTTGCAGCCTGATCGCCGGGCGGGGCAAGCAAATCCCTGTCATGCCGAGGATTTACGCGGCTTTGCGGGCTACATCGCGCCGCCTAGGAGTTTCTTCGCTTCGATGAAAATGTGGATGCCACCGACGATGGTCAGGATGATCGCAAACGGAATGTGGATAAGCTTCCATTCGCGAAACAGCGGTTCGATGCGGGGCAAGAGCACGCGGCGGCACTCGATTTCGGCCATCTCGGTGGCGACGGAAGCGACCTGACTGCGCGCAGCCGGGTCTTTGATGCCGGTCAGTCTGGCGCGCAGAAGCGTCGATCGGAACGGACGGACCAGGACATCGCGAAGATAAATGTACAGCGCGAGTCCGCCGGCGACAAAGCCATGCATTTTCGGATCAGCGACGCGAGCGTAGCGCTGGCGCAGGCTCTGGTAGAAGCGATCGGCAACGGAAACACCACCGTGACGGTTGCGCAGATCGGTGAGCTTGCGTTCCAGGTCCGCCATGCGCAGCTCCGCGCGCGAGGCGCGTTCCGGCATGACCGTGGTGATAAACCGTCCGACGAGCCCCGACAGCACTGCCGCAACCATCGCCCAGATCGCAATCGACACCCAGTTGTCGAGCCGGCCCGCGCTGTGCAGCAGCACCAGCATCGGACCTACGGCCCCGGACCAGACGTGATAGTTAAACCAGCCTCGCTGCGCGCCGAGCTTTTTGATCCCTGGCACCCACTTGCGCGCCGAATAAAACATCGACGAAAACATCAGCGTGCTGCCGATGTACGCGAGCCACAAGCCAAGCTGATCGTAGGGCCGATAGCCGACTTGGTTTAGCGCCATGTCGACTTCATCGGGACCGGGAAATACGAAGCGGCGCTGATACCAAAAATCGAACGACAGCGTGCGCAGGTCTTCGTAGCGACGGAGCAGGATTTCCCCCAGGCAGAGGAAAAAGCCGATAAAGCCGATGATCCACGCGATGGTCCACAGCACGCCGCCTTGTTTTTTGTCGGTGGCGCGGGCGTTGTCATCGGCTTCCGAGAGACCTTGGAAGAACTTTTTGGGGTCGAACAGCTCGCCGGGTTTGAAAAAAGCGCTGCGCTCGTAGCCACCTTTGGCAGCCTCGGACTGTTCGAGCGTGCGATCGACGAACGCGACATCGGGCGACATCTCGACGATGGCGTCGGTCGGACAAGCGGAAATGCAGGCCTGATCTTCAAAGCTGGCGCAGTGATCGCACTTGCTGGCGACTCGGCGCGGCTTGGCTTTGCGCGGCTTGTTGTCGCCCCAGTCGAGCTTCTTTTCTTTTTGCAGTCGCAAAAGCAGCAGCGGTTTTTCGTCAAGCTCCTGCATTTCGATGGCGTCGTAAGGGCACGCCAGCGAGCACATGCCGCAGCCGGTGCAGAGGTCTTCGCTGATGACGACCTCGCCCTTTTCGGTGTCGAACTTGATCGAGTCGTAGCCGCAGACGTCGACGCAGCGCTGATCGATACAAGTTCGGCAGCAGTCGACAAAATCCAGACCGCCGAGCACTTTGCCACCGAGAGAGAGCCGCTTTACGCCATAGCGTTTTTCACAGGCTTTTTCGCACTCGTAGCACTCGATGCACTTGCTCAAAATGCGGACGCGCAGCGACATGCCGACGGAAAAGCCGTGACGGATGAAAAAGTCGGCAATCATGCCGCGGGCGCCCGTCGACGCATCGAGCCGACTGCGGGCCGCATCAACGGCGCGACGGATTCTTTCGGCAAAAAAGTGATAGGTCCGTCGCCAGGTATCCAGCCGCGTGAGCGAAATCGACAGCGCCCGAACCGGCGTCACCGAATACACCCCGAGCCCGACTTGGTTTGGTCCCGCCAGGTCCAGGCTCAGCAGATCGCCTTCTGTAAACAGACCCAAGTTCGATTCGGCCAGACGGATGATCGGGCCGACTTCCTGGCGACGGTTGTATTCGCGTTTTTCGGCGTATTTGTCGCCTTTGACGTAGGCCGCTTGCGCCGCTTTTTCGCTCGCCAGAACCTGTGGACTAAACCGCGCCAGCGCGACTTGTCCATCGAGTACCAGCAGCGCGCGACCCTGAATTTCGATCAAGTGATCGCGACCCAGATCGACCAGCTTGATGTCGCCGATCTTGATCGCATCCATCACAAACTGCGGGTTCAGACCAGCCAGGATCGGGGCATGCTCGACGGCTTCTTTGGTGTCCGCCGTCGGGTCTTTGAGCGGGCCGGCGCCTCCTTCGGCAAACGCGGCAAACCCGAGAAACTGACCGACCATCGTGCCTTCCGACGGAGCATCAGCGGGCGGTTCGTGCCCTGACAGCTTGAACAGCCCCGACGCCTCTTTGACTTTGGCAAGAAAGCCGCTGTTTTCGTTTGCCCGTCGTTCCGCCGCTTCCTGCTGAAACATCTGCCGTTGCGGGTCGGTCGGCGCGATCTTGACCTTGTGCTTGGCCTTGATTTCGGCGATCGGCTTGAGCTTGCTTTTCGGCGGTGCTGTCGATGCGGCACCGGGCTTGACCATCCCCGGCAGGTTGGCAAACTGCTCGACGCTGCCGATGGTGGTTGATTCGTTGTTGCCACCGCCGCTTGGCGTCGCAAAGTGCATCCCAGGAAGCGGCCCCGAAAGCATCCGGGTTGATTCGCCGTCGTCCTTGGGAATTTCGGGCCGCGCGAGCATGACCGTCGCTTCGCCCTGCGGTTCATTTGCGAGGCTTCCTCCCCCGTGTGACGGCGCGGGAAGGGATGGCGCATTGCGAACCGTCGGGGCTCCCATGCCCGCCGCCGGCCCGCCCATGTTGGCGGTCGTCACTGTCGGGGCACCGGGCGGAGCCGAAGACCCCGGCAGATTCACCGCCGGCTGCGTCGGTGGACCCGGCGGTGCGGGCGGACGACTCGGCGGCAGCACGGGCGCGCGGCCTTCGCTGGTCAGACGGATCTTGCCCGGCGCTGGGCGCCGATCCTCTTCGTCATCATGCGCCAAACTTCCGAGAGAGCCACGCTGCGCTGGTTTTGCATTTGGTGGGCTCGGCCCGCCCCCTGGCTTGGGCGGGTCAGCGCTACGCAAGGCCATACGTACCCCCGATACCTTGTGCTGCGGATAGGCAGCCGCACCACACAATAACATGGCATCCCCAAGATATCCGACGAGAAATTTTGCCCGGCGAAAAAACCTGACGCTACGTTAGTTTCTGCCATCGGACCCTCGGGTGAGTCCGCAAGACGCAGCGAAATCGCGGACGGGTTCGCTGGGTGCGGCAGGGGCTCCTGTGGCAGGATGTAACCATGCCACGCAAACGCCACGTCGATGCTGAACCTGCGGTGCCCGCGCAAGTCCCGATCTCGGGAAGTGCTGCGCACAGTCGCCCAAGTGGGCGGGTGGCGGATTTGGTGCCGGCCAAAGCGCCGCACGAAGATGCATTTGATGCCGCGCTCAGGCCGCGCAGCTTTGACGAATACATCGGTCAGCGACGGGTGGTGGACAACCTAAAGGTCTTTGTCGAAGCGGCCCGGCGACGCGGAGATGCGCTCGATCATGTGCTGTTTTGCGGACCACCGGGGCTTGGCAAGACCACGCTTGCGCACTTGATCGCTTCGGCGCTTGGGGTGACGCTGCGGCCCGTCGGCGCTCCGGCGATCGATCACAAAGGCACGCTCGCGAGCTACCTGACCAGCTTGGGGGAACGCGATGTGCTGTTTATTGATGAAATTCATCGGCTCCAGCCCATCGTCGAGGAATACCTGTATCCGGCGATGGAGGATTATCGAATCGAAATTCCCGTCGGAGAAGGTCCGGCTGCGCAGCTTTTGCACATGGCGCTGCCACGCTTTACGCTCGTCGGAGCCACCACGCGCACCGGGCTTTTGACTTCGCCCCTGCGCGATCGGTTTGGCATCGTGCTGCGGCTGGATTACTACTCGCCCGTCGAGCTGGCGGAAATTGTGCGCCGCTCGGCGTTGCGTCTGCAAGTCAACATCACCGACGCTGCGTGCCACACCATTGGGCAGCGGGCGCGGGGAACGCCGCGAATTGCCAATCGACTGCTCCGGCGCGTGCGCGATTTTGCGGAAGTCGAACGCGATGGCGTCGTCGCTGATCCGCACTGTGGGCGCTGGCTCGATCGGCTGGGCGTCGACAAGCTGGGTCTGGATGAAATGGATCGCGCGCTGTTGCGGACGGTGATCGAGCGGTTTGACGGCGGGCCGGTCGGGATTGAATCGCTGGCGGCAGCGGTTTCGGAAGAAGCCGACACGATCGAAGATGTCTACGAGCCGTATCTTATCCAAGAGGGTTTTTTGTCGCGCACTCCGCGGGGTCGCGTGGCCACTCGCCGCGCTTACGAACACCTGGGGCTGTCCGAACCGGTAACCGCCGGACCGCTTCAGCCGCGCCTCATCTGACGTTTCCTTGGGCACAGCCTTTCGAGGCTCGTGGTAGAGTGTGGACTCCATGGGCTTTCTAGATGATTTGAAACAAGGTCTTCCTGGGGTTCGTTTCGCCATTCCCGAGAGCTGGAAGGTGCAAGAACAGCAGGACCGCCGCGTCGTGCTTCTCGATGAGGAGCACAAGGTGGGTTGGCACATCATCCACGCGCCTTGGCGGGCTGACTTCCGCAAGGACTTCTTCGCCGAGCAAAAGCGCGACATTGAGCGCCACGCTCGCTATGGCTTCGAGCAGCACTACCACCAGATTCAGGTTCCGCAGGGGACGCAGCGTCCGCCTGTGCGCACGACCGATCCGGAATTTTCGCCGCTGATTTCGATCGAGCATGTGATGGTCGACGGCGTCGAAAGCCTGTTCATCCTGCGCCGGGTTGCCTACGAACCGATCCTCGAGGCGGTGGTCGGCAACATCGTGATCCCGCTCGGCAATGGCCTGCTCGACATCACGGTGTTTCAGCACAGCCAGCAGACCGGCTATCGGGAAAATCAGCTTCTGACGCTGGCGCTGCAGCAAAACCCCGGTGAGGGGCTGCCGAAGGTCCGTCGCAAGCTCGGGCAGGCGCACTTCGATGATCCCGCCAACGATGACAAGTTCCCGACGCATCCGCTGACCTGCGTGCGCAAAGCCGTCAAGTGGCTGCTTGGGCTCAAGAAAGAAGCGCTGGCGGTGACCAATCCGCAGCCGGCGCTGCCGTCCCAAGGTGCCGAAATCGAGCTTGGCCAGATCGGTTGTGCGGTGAAGCTGCCGCCGCGCTATCTGCCAATTCCCGACGGTGTGCTTCCGGTTCCTGCTGGGGTGACGCTGCTTTCGCGGGTGATTTTGGAAGGCGCCGATGATCCGCAGATGCTCGATGTGCGGCAGATCGCGGGCGTGACGCTGTCGCCGGAAACCCGTCAAGCCAAGCTTGGGGAAATGGTTCAGCAGCAGATTGCGGAGTGGCAGCAAAACGGTGCCACCAACATCGAAATCAGCTCCGAGCCGATCGATCCACCGGGTGGTAGCGAAGGCGGTCGCGTCGCGGTGGCGGTGCAGGTCAGCATGCTGCTCGGGGGCGTTCCGACGCATACCGTGGCGCGCTGGCTGTGTGACACCGACGGAAAAGTCTTCCGGGTTGGCGTGGCGACGCCGCCGTACATTCCGACGAGCGAAGCGGCAGCAGATGTCGATCTGGTGCTCCAGTCGTTCCGGCGCTTGCCCAAAAAGACCGGCGGGGCCTGGCTCACGTCGGATCTCCAGCTCGCTCCTGCCAAACGCGCCCAGCTCGCGGCCCAGAAGCAGGCCTAGTTTTTTCGGCCCGCAAATCCCCACGCCACCCAGCATCCACCGTCGCGGCGGGTCCAAACATGGACTCGCCAGCGATCCGATTTTTGCTTCGAAAACCCGCTGCCTTTAGTGATGTCGAAGCTGCGAGACTTTTTGCGCTTCTGGATCGAGCCGCAGTTTTTCCGGCAGGTGCAGCAAAAACTGGTCTTTGGGCACCATGATCGTCGCTTCTTTGCGCGGCTTCTTTTCGTCGCCGAGCGAAGCCAGCGCCGCATGATCGAAGAAACCCGATAGCTCATCGGACACCGGCAGATTTGGCTTGTCGTTCGATGGCTGTCGTCCAATCAGGCGCTCGACCAGCATGTCCGTCGGGGGGCGCACAAAACCGTGCGGTTTTTGCACATACCCGATCCCCATGTCTTCGAGCCACTTGATCGGCGGATCGCCACCGATCAGCACAAACGCCGCCTGAATCGGGACGCTGCGCTCTCGGCCTTCGACCAGCTTGAGCACCACGTTGGCGTCGCCGAAGTTTTTCACATTCGAGCCGAACAGCACGAGCACGCGCTTTTCGTGAATCGCCTGATCAATCGCCTGGCGGTTCTTGGCTTTGACGCGGTTAAACGCTTTGCCACGGTACGAAATGATGACTTTATTGCGCAGCTGCGGCGTCGCCAGCGAAAGTGCTGCTTCGACGGCGCTATCGCCACCGCCGACCACCAGGATGGTTTTGCCACTATACAGATCGGGATCGTCGAGCAGCGGCTGCACCATCGCCTGATCTTCCCCCGGCACATTGAGCCTTCGCGGCTTGCCACGGGTTCCGATGCACATCATCACTTTCTGCGTGAGGTATTTGCCCTTGTCGGTGCCGACCAAGAATGCGCCGTTTTGCTGCCGTTCGATTTTTTCGACCACTTCGCGCAGCCGGATGTCGAGCCCGACCTTGGTCAAGATGCGGTTCCAGTCGAGGATGAGCTGATCTTTGGGCGAGTCGTAGACCGGCAAAAGTCCGACGCAGCGCACGTCATAGGGTTCGGCCATGACGTACTTGCCCTTGGGATAGCGTGCGATCGTCGACGCCACAAACGCATCTTTTTCCAGCACGACATACGACAGCTTGCGCTGCTGACACGACATCGCTGCCGACAGACCCGCCGGGCCGCTGCCCACGATCACGACATCGACGCAGGTCAGATCGGGACGCGAACTTGGCGAAAGCGCGCCCGGACGCATGCCACTGCGCAGCGTGTGCTCGACGGCGGCGCGACCCAGGTTGACCGCGTTTTTGACCAGCGGTTTGCCCGCGGCTTCGCCCAGCAGATAAAGCCCCGGCACTTTCGACTGATAGTAGTCGTCGAGATCCGGCACCATCACCGGCGGCGGCTGTGTTCCTTCGCGGAACATCACCAGCGCGCTCGTCGGGCAGACGACGGCGCACTGTTCGCACTGAATGCAGTCATCGAAGCGCAGCACCTTCGATTTGTTGTTTTTCAGTTCGAGCACTGCCGTCGGACAGACCAGAACGCAGGCTTCGCAGCCGGTGCAGCGTTCGTCGTTGATGGCGTGAACCAGGAGCTTGCTTTTGGTCTCGGTGGGGGCTTTTTTGCTCGTGGCCACGCGGTAAACCACCAGCAAGGCAATGAAACCAAGGGCTATCAGGGGGCCGATAATGACCGGATCCATAGCCCTCTATTGTACCAAGTCCAAAATCCGCGCAGAACCCACCAAAACCAAGAGATCAGCGCAGAAACGAACCGACACCGAGGCTCACCAGCAGCTGTGGACCTTCATGTTCGGCGACGATTTGTCCAGCAGCGCGGGCGCGGACCGGGACCAGCACATATCCCCCTTCAAGCGACAGATCGAGCCGCAGCCTGCCAATCGCGACACTGATGCTGCCGACCAAGGTTGGCGTCAGCCACGGTCCCCACTGCACGCCAAACCCGGTGTCGCTGGTTGCGCTCGGGGTGCCGGCATTGCGAATCAGCCCCAGCCGCAGACCGCCGCCGCCCCGAATGTAGACCCGCGGCACGCGCACCTGGCCATGGACGGCAAAGCGCGCGCCAAACAGATCGCTGCGAACGTCACCAAGCGGGTTTTCCGTCGTCGCGCCCAGGTATTGCACATCGACATCCCAGCCGAGGTGATA
>DAORGN010000163.1:0-11440 GCA_035340095.1 Pseudomonadota bacterium
CGCAACTGATCTACTTGTGCGATTGCCTTTGTCAAGGCTTTTGTGCGCTCACTAGTCGATTGCTGATCGTTTTCGTCGACTCACCGAACGCAGCCCCCGATATACTCACGACTGAGTATTTACCCCTGATCAACTTCCATTTCTTGTCGAGTTCCACATTGTAACGCCATATCGAGGATGTAATCAGGAGCACATATAAATTTTGTCCTCTGTCAACAATTACCAGCCTTTTACCACGCCATATTTTACGATTTGGCGACGGTGATGTAGGTTTGTGGTTGACAGACCTGAAGCCGGACAATGTTTTTTTGGTGCCGGATGCGGAGACGGCAGCGGGGGAACGGACCAAGATCCTCGACTTTGGCATTGCCAAGGTGGTGGACCCGGATGTGGCAGAGATTGCGAAGACGTCGACGGGAGCGATTGTTGGTACGCCGATTTATATGTCGCCGGAGCAGTGTCGCGGCGGCATTGCGGTCACGGATCGCACGGACGTGTATTCGCTCGGCATCATGCTGTACCAAATGCTATCGGGAAACCCGCCGTTTTCCGGCACCGGCGCCGGCGATTTGATTGCGGCGCACATCGTCGATCCTCCGAAGCCGCTGCGTGAAGTCGCGCCGCAGGTCTCCGCTGAAGTGGAGACGCTGGTGCACAAAATGCTGATCAAAAAACCCGAGGATCGTCCGTCGATGAAACAGATCCTCGCGGAGCTGGAACAGCTTGGGCTTGGCTCGACGGGAACCGGAACGCAGGTGGTGATTGTGCAGCCGCCGGCCACCGCGCCACACCCCGCGATCTCGGCACCGCTTATCGTCGGTGTGACGGTCAGTATTGTCGGGGCGATTGCGATTGCGACCATCCTTTTGTGGCCCAAGTCCCACCCCGTCGATCCAAAACCACCGACGGTGCCCCAGCCTGCCACCCAGGCACAGGAAACCGTGAGCAAGCCCGTCGAGACGCCGAAGCGGGTGCGCATCGTCCTGCAGAGTGAACCACAAGGCGCTGCAGTGCTAAAAGTCGGCGAGCTGACGCCGCTCGGGACCACGCCGTGGACGACCGAGCGCGATCGCTCACCAGAGCCGCTGAAGGTACTGCTGCGTCTTCCGGGCTATGCTGATCAGACGGAAGTCATCGAGCTTGGCGAAAACGCCGAGCGAACGATCCGGCTGACCGCCACCCCAGCGCCCCCCGCACCGCCTGTCAAAACGAATGTTCCGGTTCAAAAACCGATTGCCCAGCCCGTCGCCAAACCCGTCACACGGCCAGCAAAACCGGCCAACAAACCGAGTCACCCAGCCAAAGACTCTGTCGATGACATCCCGGTGGTTCGCTAGATCCGTCTTTTTGTGTGCGGTCAGCGTTTCTGCGCCGACGCTGCATGCCCAGGAACCCCCCAGCCCCAGCGCCAGCGGAGCGCCGGCCCAGTCGTTGCCACCGCCTGGAAACGGCAAAGACAACCGCCCGCTGCGCGAAGTGCTCGACAGCGCGACGCGGCACTTTCAAAACAGCGAATACGACCAGGCAATAGCCGAATTCCAGCTGGCATATACCAAGCGCCAGCTCCCGACGCTGCTGTTTAATATCGCGCAGGCACATCGCAAGGCGGGCCACTTTTCCGAAGCGCTGGCGCTGTACGAGCGGTTTCTCAAAGACGATCCGAAGTCTGCGCTGCTCCCCGAAGCGGAAGCGCATGCAGCGGCGATGCGAGCCCGACTCGACGCCGAAAGAGCATCAGCAGAGCGCGAAGCCGCGGAACGCCTGGCGAAAAAGCGCACCGAAGAAGCCGAAGCCTTGGCGATTGCCCGCGAGGCGGAACGCAAAAAAGCGGACGAAGCACTCTTGCTGGCGGCCAAAGCCAAAGAGCCCCCGGTTTACAAAAAGGCCTGGTTTTGGGGAATCATCGGCGGTGTCGTCGCAGCCTCTGCCATCACCGCGGGGGTTGTGATCGGGATCAAACTGCGAGAGCCAGCGTCGGACTTGGGCGTCCGCGTCGTGGATTTTTAGTCGCCCAGCGTCATGACAAGGGGGGCCTAGATGCGTAGAGCGTACCTGTTCGGTCTGTGGAGCAGCCTTTGTTTGCTGTCGCTAGGGAGCTGTTCGCGCGCACCCACGGTTTTGGTCAGCGTCGAAGACATCCCGGCAGAAACCGCGTCGCTGCATGTGATGCCACTGCACGCCGGACTGCCGCCGCACAGCGAGCTTGCCCCCTACGATTTGCCGCAGCCAGCGCCGGGGCGAACGACGTTTCTTTTGCGCCTACCGGACAGCTTTGTCGGCGATGTCACCGTCGAGGTCGGCGCATACAAAGGGGCCGGTGGTTCATCGTGTCTGCTCGCGACGGGCAGCGGCAAGCTCCCTGATCTGCAGGGTCAGGACACAAACCTGCGCGTCCCGGTGCAGCCAGTGACGGACACGGTCTGCTCGGGCCAGCGACCACTCCTACTGAATGCGACGCCAAGTCTGGGGCTCATCGACGGCAATGAGACGGTGCAGCTGAGCGGCTGGGGGTTCACGCCGTCAACGGTGGCGCAGTTTGCTGGCAAAGAAGCCCAGACGCAGTTTGTCTCTGCGTCGAAAATTTCGGCCCTGACCCCGCCGCGCGTGGCGATCGGTCCGACGGAAATCAACGTCGTGAACAAAAATGGCCAATCGCACAGCCGCGGCGACTTGTTTCGCTATTACGCGAGCACCGTCGACTTTGGCGCGGTGCCGTTTAACCCAAGCAGCGGCGCAAAGAATGTGTCGGACGTCATCATCGGCAACTTTTTGCCGAAAAATCCGCTCGTCAGCGCCAGCCTGGTCACGTCGTCGAAGTCGCTCAACATCATCGGCATCGTCTGGATGACCCCGGCGCAGCCGATCCCGATGATCGACAACAACGCCGTGTCGCCTGGCCCCGGAACCGGCCCAAGTGGTCTGGCCACGGCAGACATGGACGGCGACGGCATTTCCGACGTAGTGGTCGCACTGTCGGGCACCGATCAAGTGCAGGTCTTCTTGAGCGACGGCAACGGTGGCCTGACGGCGCAGCCAGCGATGGGTGTGCAAAAACAACCCGAAGGCGTGGTCGCGTCGGATCTCAATGGCGACGGCAGACCCGACATCGTTTCAGCCAACTTTGGGGCCGATTCGATCTCGCTTTTGTACACCAAACCTGGCGGTGGTTTTCTGCCGATGGGCTTTGTCAAAACGTCGAGCCCAGCAGCGGCGAACCAGCCGATCAGCGTCACCGTCAGCGACGTAAACCAGGACGGCATCAAGGACATCGCGGTCGTAAACCAAGGCGGCGGCAACATCAATCTCTTCATCGGGCTCGGTGGGGGACTTATCAATCCGTCGCCGATCACGCTTTTGGTCGGGACCATGCCCACGCAGATCGCCGCAACCGATGTAAACCGCGACGGCATCGACGATCTGCTCGTCGTCAACAAAGGCAGCAACAACATCCAGGTGCTGGTCAATCGGTCCAAAAAAGGCAGCGGCACCATCAACTTTGATACCTATACGCTGGCGACGGACACGACGCCGGAATCGATGGCGTTTTCCGATCTCAATGGCGACGGCATCAGCGACCTGATCGTGCCGTGCTCGACCACCAACACGGTGAACGTGTTTTTGAACAAGAGCCCCGACGGACTGAAAGGGGCAACGGCGCAAAAGTTTGCAATGCCGAGCGCCCCCGTCTGTACGAGCGTCCGTCTCGTCGCTGCCATGGACATCTTCAAAGATGGACAAATGGATCTGGCGGGCCTGTGTACGACCGGTGGCGGAATCTTGAAAAATCAGACGCTCTAGCTGTCAGACCGTCGCTGTTTGTTTCGTTCTTATATAAGCAGCAGACCCTTATATAATCGGAGCCACTCCGCTCTTTGCGGCATCTTGTTGATGCCCATCGACAAGCGGTCCGAGCGTAACGGTGGGGAAGCTGGGTCAAAGGCGCTTTGTTTGCCACGCGGTGAGCCAGGGGCTGTTGGTCCTTTTCGGACTATCGTCTCAGCTTGCAGCCAGCGTGGCAGCCCGCGCCGAAGTGGCGGTCGTCGGCGAGTCCGTCGAGCTGCGATCCCCCCACAGCGAAGCGCTGCCACTGAAGGTACGACTACGGGTCGCAGCGACGACGCAAAACGATCCGAAAGCGACACCGCCTCCGACGAGCGTTTTGCCGCTGACCAACTGGAAACGCGACGGTGAAGACTGGGTCACCGAACCCGGCAGCAAGATCGCAGGTCTTCAGGTCAGCGTGCGAGTCCACGGAACCAGCGACGGACATAGCGAAATTTCCGTTGAAAGCAAAGCCACCGGCGAAGTCTGGGTCCGTCTGCTTTCCCTGGAGCTGGAAAGCGAGTCCAAAGCGGTTGACATCGGTGGGCGCGATTTAAGACCCCATCGCGTAAAGACCCGCGCGGCGCTGTCGGGTCTTGATCCGAAGTGGGTGGTGCTCCGTCCCGAGCAGAAGCCGTGGACGATGCTTGTCGACGATGAAGTCGATGGCGTCAAAGTTCAGGTGCTGCCGTCGCAGGTGCTGGTCCAAGCCGATCTGCTGAGCAGCGAAACGCGACCGTTTGTCTATTTTCAAAACTGCACCAACCACTGGCGTGAACCGAATCGCAAAGCCCAGCTTGAGACGCGACTTTTGCAGCCCGGCGAGACGATGACGGCCAAGATCGTCGCCTACGCGGGGGCGGCGGTGCCGCTGCTCAAAGCCCGTTATCCGGAAGGTCGACGCGCCGCGTTTGTGATCACCGATCACGCCGATCAAACGACGACGGGAACGCTGCACGCGCTGGCGGGTGGTACATCGCTTTCATCGTCGCCGCGCTTTGGTAAGGGCGGTTTTTTGGGCCACGGCCTGCTCATGACCAAGTCGCTGTGGTTCCGCAGCGGCGAGCCAGCGCCGGCGCCGTCGTGGGCCCATCCACCGCACCCGGTGCTGTCGCCGTTTCAGAAAAACATCCACTCGCTGGTCGTCTATCACAGCCGCTACGAACGTCCGCAGGTCGATCCATCGGGAGCCGGTCGTCCGCAGCTTGACGATCCGGCGATCGCCACGCTTGCGCAAAAACTGCACAGCATCGGCTGGGAAATCAGTCCGCACTCGGCAACGCCCCAGTCGGACGATCGCGACAGCACCGACGAAGCGCTGCGTTTTTTCGAGCAGTACGGGGCGCGCACCTGGATTGATCACCAGCCGTACACCAACTGCGAAGCGCTGACGAACCGCGGCTTCCAAGGCGGTCGCGACGGGATTGCCGATCTGCTGGAACAGCACAGCTATCGCTACGCCTGGTCGGGCATCGACGTGCCCGCGTCACCGCAGCTAAACCTGCTTCAGCCGCGCAGAATCGATCAGTACGTCCCGGTGGTCTATCCAAGTGGACGTTTGGCGACGGGAACACCGAGCAGTCTGTGGCTTTTTTCGACGATGATGACCTACGTCGAAAGCAGCCGCTTTTTCGGGCTGTATAAGAAAAAATCGCTCGACCAGCTGGAACAAGAGCGCGGTCTGCACATCGCCCACACCTATCTGGAAGCGTTCCACCCGGCGGGCAGCAAGTTCGCGCGACGCAACCTGATGGTGGCCGGCAAAGTGCCCGGCGAAATCGTGCCCCATCCCCGTCTGGAACAACTGCTTGTGCAGCTGAAAGGGCGCGTCGATCGCGGCACGCTGTGGGTGCCGACGATGCAGCAGCTTGGCGATCACATGCGTGCGATGAGCCAAGTGTCGGTGCGGCTGTCGGCGAGCGGATCAGCGACGCTGCATGCCAAAGAGTCCGTGACGGCGGCGACGTTTGTGATTCCGCGCCCAGGGCTGTCGGTGCTCATCGATGGACAGCCGACCAAAACGGTTCGGCACAGCAAGACCGAGACGACGTTCTATGTCGATCTCGCGGCGGGACAGTCGGTCAAGGTCGAGCTGCGCGACGCCCAGAACCGACCCGTGAACTTGCTAAAACCAACGGGCGCACCGACGCTGATCGCCAAAGCAAGCGAGGCAGCCAGCGTGGTACGATAAGTTTTATGACCCCTAACACTACGTCCCACGGCCTTAAGACCCCACACACCAAACCCACTGCCACGCTACAAAAGCTCTCGCGTCGCGCGCTGCTCCTCGGGGCAGCACTCACGCTGGCTGGCATCGGCCAAGCGGCCTGTGGCCTTGTATCGACCAACATCCTCGACAAGACGTTCGAGCTGGGCGCGCAGAAATTCAGCCTCGATTTTGGCACCACCGTCGGCAAGGTTCCGTCCATCGCGTGTACCGTCGCTGGCGATACCAAGTGCTCCACGCTGGGATCGCAGGTTTCGGCTGCTGGCGGAACTGCGACGGGCAACTGCGATACAAACGCCAAGCTCTGCTACGCTGACATTACCGTCACCAAGAGCTACCCAGTCACGCTCAGCAACGAGCCATCGTTTGTTTCGAGCATCGGCAGCAAGGCGATCTCCGTCGTAAAAGCGATCGAGCTAAACTACGGTGCAAACAACGGCTCGACGGTGAACTTGCCGGACATGGATCTTTACATCGGTCCGGACACCGCCAAGTCGCCGACCGACAAAGACGTCTACCTGATCGACAAAATCCCGGCGATCGGAAAAGGCGTAAATATCCCCGACAAGTCGCGCAAGATCGTCGTCCAGGCCGGCACGCCAGCGTTTGATCGCTTTTCGTATTACCTGCAAAACCCCAAAGTGCCGTTTTCGCTGATGGTGGTCGGCAAACCGACGGTGAAAGCCAATGATGATCTGCCGTCGGGCAAAGTCGATATCTCGATCACTCCGGCGTTTACCGTCGGGCTTCCCCTGTAAGGAGCCTTGGCCCTGACGGTGCGGCGACTGCTTGCACTGCTCGCGGTGCTGCTGCCGACGCTGGCACTTGCGACGAGCGGGCCTACAGACGGACTCCCGCAACCGGGGGAATGTGCGCTGTGGGCAGGACAGGCGCGGCTTTTGGCGCGGCGTCTGCTGGAACGAGCCGTGCAGGCCGAAAAGCCCGAGCTTGCGCGCTTTTACATCGAGACGGCCTATCAGCTCTCGCCGGCTCCGCAGCTGCTTTACAACCTGGGGCTGCTGTCGCTGCGCAGCGGCCAATCCGTCGAAGCTGCCGATCTGCTTTTGCGCTATGCCGACCTGATGGGGCCAAAGCTTCCCGGCGAACACAAGAGCGCCGTCAGTGAAGCCGAGCGATCCATCGCGCCAGCGCACTTTCCACTTCGACTGGCTACCAGCGACGGTGCATTTGTTTTTGTCGACGATCGCTTGGTCGGACAAGCGCCGCTCAAGACCCCGCTGCGGCTGTCGTTTGCGCTGCACCGTCTGCGCATCGAGCTTGGCTATCGGCAAATCGAAACCAAAATAAGCGAACCACCACCGCGCGAAGGCTCCGACGAAATACCGACACTGACGCTGCGGCTGCCGCAAGCCCTGGTGGTGCTGGCCCCTGAGCTTGGCGCCGCGCAGCAGAAACGACTGACGGCGGTGCTCAGCGATCAGGGTTTTTCGCTTGTGCCGTCGCGCGATCGCGACCTTTTGCTCCAGCAAGTCCCCGATCGCACCGGCTGTTTGACCCAGACCGGCTGTCAGCTTTGGATCGGCGAACAGCTCGATGTCGAACAAATCTTGGTGGTGCGCAGCCTCGATTTTCTCGGCGATGGGTCTTCGCCCAAACACAGCTCGCGGCTGTCGATGGAAGTCTTGACGGTGCCGCAAGGATCGCCGCGGTTCCGTCGCCAAACGCTGTGCCCCGACTGTAGTCCGACTCGCATCGAACCGTATCTGCAAGCGCTGTTGCGGACTTTGCGTCGCGAACTGCCCGATCTGATCGGTGAAAGCGCGCAGCCTGGCGACGAACCAGCACCGATTGGCTTTGGCGAAACACCGGGGCGGCTTTCGCCGTGTGCGCTGGCGCGCGGAACAGCCCGACGGCTGGCGCGAAAGCTGCTCGTCGATGCCAGCCAGCTCGGGAACGCAAGTGAAGCGCGGGGGCGGCTGGAAACGGCGTATCAGCTCTCGCCGTCGCCGCTGCTGCTTTACAATCTGGGGCTTTTGTATCGTCGGCAAGGCCAGCCTGTCGTCGCGGCTGATCTGCTCGCCAGGTTTTTGGCGACCGCCGACACCGAACTGACCAGCGAGCGGCGCAGCAAAGCCGAAAGCGCGATGGCCGAACTGACCGGACCGTCGGCACAGCTCGATCTGCGCGGCCCCGCGTCGGCTCAGGTCACAGTCGATGGACGGCTGCATGGCGCAATGCCGCTGCAAACGCCGATTCTGCTTGCGCCGGGTTCCCATGTCATCGTCGTCGAAAGCGGCTATCGCACAGCCCAGCAAGAGCTGACGGTCCAAGCGATGGAAAACCGCACCCTGACGATGAATCTGCCCGAAGCGACGCTGATTTTGCCAGACGAGCAAGCGACGAGCCGCACACCCACGTTGTCAGCGGTGGCCAGACGAACCGCTGAAGAAAATGGCCGCATCGTCATTCCCGACAAAGATCGCGAGCTGTTTTTGCAAAGCGCGCCCGAATACGCCGGCTGCGCCGCGAGTCTTTTGTGCATGCGGCGCGTCGGCAAAATGCTCGGAGCACAGAGCGTGATAGGTCTTCTTCGGACACCGCGCGGCGACTTTGCGGCCAGGCTGCTCGACGTGGGCGACAGTGCAATGGCGAGCGCGCAGAGCAGCGAGTGCCGAAGCTGCGACAGCGATGAAAAATCGATCCGCCATGTGGTGCACAAGCTGCTGTCTCGCCAGCACGGCGGACGCGGCGAGCCGCTGCTGGATAGCAAACCGCAGGCGACGCTGTGGCTCGACGGTTTTCCCATTGGCAGCCCGCCGCAGAAACTGCGACTCATCGAAGGCACGTATCAGCTGGAAGCGCGGCTGTCACCGTCGCAGCGCCTGTCGACGATTCTGCGCATCCCCATCGACACCCACCTGACGCTGGGCTTTGTCGATCCGCCCACCCTGCGCAGTCGCAAGACGCTTGCGATCGGCGCAACCCTGCTGGCGGTGGGGACAGCCCTTGTCGCGACGGGCATCGGTGTCACATCCGACGCGGGACGACGACCACCACCAGAACACAACGAGGATGCCAAAATGCCCCCCGGTTTCATTGCCGGACCGCTTTTGCTTGTGGGGGGCGCAGCCTCGACGGTGGCCGGCGGTCTGGTTTTAGGTCTTCGCAGTCGTTGAAAGCCGAGCCCCGCTGCGTGTAGCGTTTCGCTGCCTTCTTTTGCCTCTTCACCTTTACGAAGGAGACATTTCGATGACCCAGCTCGTCGGCAATTCCTTGCCTGCTTCCGTCCGTTCCGCTTCGCTGTCCCGTCGCCTGGCCCTGAGGGTTTTGGCGCTGTGTCTTTTGGTGCTGCCCGGCACGCTGCGGGCGGCGGCCAAACCCGAAGACATTCTGAAAGGCCAGCTCATCATCAGCGACTCGTCGTTTCCCCTCAAATGGACGTCGGCAGCCGAGTATGCAAGTCGGCTCAAAAAGCTTCACAAATCGTCGCTCTTTTACGATAAGAAGACCGGCAAATTGACCATTTACTACGCGGCTTTCTTCGCTCAGCCGGTCAATGACGTGCAGGTCAACTTTGTCATCTACGACATCACAAACGGCGCAAACGCCAAGGCGAAAAAGGGCGCATGGGAAGCGTTCCTGGGCCGCAAGGGCGAGCGTGCGCTGTTTAACTCCGTCGAGCTCGACAAAGAGGACATCGAGATGAACAAGAAGTACCTGTTCGCCATCGAGTCCGGTCGTCAAATCATTGCCAAAGGCGAAATCACGCTGCGCGGCGAGCTGCCCAAGTACTCGGGCAAGGTCGAGTTTTCCGAGGAAGATACGAAAAAGAAAGAGTGAGAGGCTGCGAACATGACGAGCCCCAAAAAGGCGTGTGCAACCGTTCTTCTGTGTGGCGCAACGTGGCTTTTGCCTAGGCTTGGCTCGGCGGAGGACACCGCGCCCCCGAATCGGCCAGCGACGGCGGAAGCCGGAAGCACGCCGCTTGCACCACCGCCCGTCGATGAAGCGACGCTCATCGCCAAGCTGCGCTCCACATCGGAAGCTGAAGCGGTCGCAGCCGCTCGCAAGCTCGTCGAAATCAAGACCCCGACCGTGCAAGCCGCGCTGTATGACGCGCTGGCGCTCGGTGTACCACCGAAAGTGGCAGCGGCGGCCCTGACGGCCCTGGCGGCGCAGCGCTCCGCCGAATCGCTGCCGGTGCTGGAACTTTACACGCACCATCGCAATCCCGATCTGCGCAAGCGAGCGACGCAAGGACTGGCGGCGCTGGTGGTGGCTCCCGACGAAACCGATGCGACCCCAAGGCCGCCGGTCGCGGGCAAAAAGCCGGTGAAAGTCGCAGCGAAAGCGCCGACGATTCCGCACGAAGAACTGGCGCCCAAAGTGGTACCGGCGCTCATCGCGGCACTTTCGGATGGCAGTGCCGAAGTGCGCGGCGTCGCGGCGGAAGCGCTCGGCAAGCGGCGGGAAAAATCGGCAGAGTCGGCGCTTATCAAGCTGCTGCTTCGCAAAGACTCGGCGGCCCCCGAAGCGCTCGGACAGATCGGCGGTCCGGACACGGCGCGCGCGCTTGGTGAAATGACTGGCACGGTGCCCAATTACCTGATTACGCAGACGCTCGGCGCGCTGATTCGGCGGGCGGACTTTGGGCCAGAGCCGGTGCGCACCGAAGTGGTCAAGATGCTCGGCAAGATGCCAGGCGCAGAGCCAGTCGACATTCTGACTGACTACGTGAAAGCGACGGAAACCGACAAAGAAACGAAGGCGCGTCCGTCGCGTGCGGAAGCCCAGAAGATCATCGAGCAGAGGACCGCCAAATGACCACAAAACGCATCATCGTTGGCTCGCTGACTCTTTTCGCGTGTGCGCAGCTTGCGGGCTGTGCGGAAGCGGCGTTTTCGCTGCACACCCAAGACAACGACCTGCAGACGCTGAAGCCCGCGGTCGAGAGGATCAAAGCGACCCAAGCGGCAGCGAAGCCACTGTCGGGAAGTGGGCATCAGACGGTGTTTGTCGCCGTTGGACCCGAGCGCAAGTTCGGTCAAAGAGACGAGTCGAGCCAAGTCGAGACCTCGCTTGTCGCCTATGACCTGACCGACCGCAAAGAGCTGTTTTCTGTCCCATCGGACATCCGCTCGCGCTTTGTCGTAAGCCAAGGCGTGGTGATGTACCGAGAGGGGGCAAACGACCTGGTGCTGCGCGACGCCCAAAATGGCAGCGTGCGCGCCAAAGTCCAGCTCGAGCCGGGGGAAACGCTGGCGGGTCTGGCTTCTGACGAACATCAGCTCTATTACGTGACGCGGGCCAAAGTTGGCGGCGAAAACAAGAGCTTCCTGACGGCGATCCTGCCAAGCGGAGTGCGCGCGTGGCGACTGCCGGGTCAAGGTTCGATGGGCTCGCCAGCGGCTTGGGGCGGAATGCTCGCGG